>CAMCXB010000071.1 GCA_945883145.1 Bordetella parapertussis
CAGAAGCGGCAATCGCTTACATTGAATCTAAAAGAGAAAAAAGTATTTTTGGCACGCGTATTAAACAAATAGAGCGACGCACTACAGGTATAAAAATAACCGGCGATGATTATGCATCCGAGTTTGATGCCATTGTGATCGCAACGCCACCTTGGATAGCACAAGAATTAATGCGTGAACATGATGAAGAAATCGCTACACATCAATTTACGTATGAGCCGATTACGACATGCTATTTACAATATGCCAAATCAACTCGCTTAGATCATGCTTTTTATGCTTTGCTAGATCAAGCAGATGACAACGCATGGGGGCAATTTGTATTTGACCGTGGCTATCTCAATCCAGACCAAGCAGGATTATTTGCTGTCGTCATCAGCGCAGCGAATGAGGCCAGCAAGCTCGATCATGCTGAACTATCAAAAGCAGTCGCTAATCAATTAGCAGCAGCCTTTCAACAACCGGCATTTGCACAACCAGAATGGACTAGCATCATCACTGAAAAACGCGCCACATTTGCTTGTGCACCGAATCTAGATCGTCTACCGAATAAAACTAAGATTGAGAATATTGTTTTAGCTGGTGATTACACCAAGAGCGACTACCCTGCCACATTAGAAAGCGCAGTACGTAGCGGCGTGCTTGCCGCAAGGTTAGTGATGTAATGAGATCGCAGAGGTCTTACTGCATCTCTCTGATTTTATTCATTGCATCGTCAATACGTTCTACACCAATCACTTCTAAGCCTTCGATTTTTTGTTTAGGCAAATTCGCTTTAGGTACAACGGCGATTGAAAATCCTAATTTTGCGGCTTCACGCAAACGTTCTTGACCGCGTGGTGCTGGGCGTATTTCACCTGCTAATCCCACTTCACCAAATGCGACCAAGCCACGTGGCAAGGGACGGTTACGCATCGATGAATTAATAGCGAGTAGCACAGGCAAATCTGCAGCAGGTTCAGTAATCTTCACACCACCGACAGCGTTAATAAATACATCTTGATCAAACGCTGCTACGCCTGCATGGCGGTGTAAGACAGCTAACAACATGGCTAAACGATTTTGCTCTAAGCCTACCGATAAGCGTCGTGCATTCGGCACATGTGAGCTATCAACTAAAGCCTGTATTTCTACTAACAATGGACGACTACCTTCTTGCGTCACCATCACGCAAGAGCCGGGTACTTGATTGTCATGTTGAGAAAGAAAAAGTGCCGAGGGATTAGACACACCCTTTAAGCCTTTTTCTGTCATAGCAAATACACCGAGTTCATTCACTGCGCCGAAGCGATTTTTAAATGCACGGACTAAACGAAAACTAGAATGCGTATCACCTTCAAAATATAAAACTGTATCAACAATATGCTCCAACACACGCGGCCCTGCAAGCGCACCTTCTTTAGTGACATGGCCAACTAAAATAATCGTGATGCCAGATTGTTTCGCAACCCGCGTAAGCTGTGCTGCACATTCACGCACTTGTGCAACCGATCCAGGTGCTGAAGTCAGCGCATCGGAATAAATAGTTTGAATCGAATCAATCACAGCAACCTGTGGCTTTAAGTCAGCCAAGGTATTGAGAATTTTTTCTAACTGTATTTCTGCTTGTAATTTCAAATCATCAGCATCAACTGCTAAACGCTTAGCACGCAAAGCAATTTGTGCACCTGACTCTTCACCACTCACATATAAAACTTTTTTAAGCTTAGAGACATTTGCAAGTGCTTGTAATAAGAGCGTGGATTTACCAATACCAGGATCGCCACCGATTAAGACCACACCACCCGCCACCAAACCACCACCTAAGACACGATCAAACTCATCAATGCCGGTTCCAAAACGTGGCACATCAATCGCTTCAATATCTGCCAGACTCATTACAGGCGCAGTTTGCGCTATGCCTTGCGCTTGATTGGAATAACGATTGCCGCCTGATTCAACAATGGTTTCAACTAAGGTATTCCATCGATCACATGAAGGACATTGTCCTGCCCACTTGTTACTGACTCCACCGCATTCAGTACAGGTGTAATTGATTTTTGCTTTAGCCATGCGAATACGTTACCTTAATTTTTTTCAGCGCGTGCCACTCGTGGTGCAATTGCACACATTAATTCATATCCAATCGTGCCACTTGCAGCAGCCACTTCATCGATTGCTAAACCATCACCCCATAAGGTGACTTGCGATCCAACTTCCACATTCGAAAGCCCAGTGACATCGACTGTGAGCATATCCATAGAAACACGACCTATTAAGGGCACACGCTGCCCATCCACTAACACGGGAGTACCAGCTTTTGCATGTCGTGGATAACCATCTGCATAGCCGCAAGCGACAACACCAACGCGGGTAGTTTTATCGGCTTTAAATAAACTACCGTAACCGACAAACTCACCTGCTTGTAAAGTTTGTATCGCCATTAGTTGACTTTGCAAAGTCATCGCTGGTCGCAAACCATAGGCCGCTGCTTCACTACTACTTGGTGAGGCGCCATATAACATCACCCCTGGCCTAATCCATTCTGCTGACATATCTTGATGCAGTAAGACAGCGGCTGAATTTGCCACACTAATCTCACCTTCTAACCCTTGAATCGCTAAACGAAATTGTTGGTACTGTGAATCTGCGCTCAAGACTGATAGCTTATTTTCCGCATTCGCAAAATGCGTCATGAAAGAAATTTTGCCTACACATTGTAAGGAACGAAGTAATGCATAGACAGACTGCACACGATCAACAGGAAAACCTAAACGATTCATGCCCGTATTGATTTTTATATGCACATCAATAGGCTGAGATAAAGTTGATGATAAAGCGGCATCCTTGAGCATGGCTATTTGCTGATCCTGATGCACCACAATCTGCAATCTATGCTGATTGGCGATTTGTAGATCTGTCGCATCAAACGCGCCCTCTAACATTAAAATCGGCTTAGCCCATCCAGCTTCACGTAACTGAATCGCTGCATCCCATTCCAATAGCGACAGTCCATCTGCATCTGCAAAACCTTTAAGTGCAGATGTGAGCCCGTGTCCATAGGCATTCGCTTTTACAACAGCCCAGATTTTTGATGAAGGCATAGCACGACGCGCTAGTGCCAGATTTGATTGCAAAGCAATGATATCGATAGTAGCTACAAGGGGTCTAGGCATTGCAAAGAGGCGGAGGATAAAGTTAAAAATATGAATATCATGTTGGCATTTTACCGGAGACCTAGTTGGGCATAGCAATTATTGAGTGCATAAGACCCTCATTAACTTGGTTTTATGCACCTAACACAATTGACTCAGCAATTAGCCTTGACACCGATAAGGACTGAGACTGAGTTTTCATGGTATAAAGCAATTCGATACTGATATTGCAACGCTCATCCATGAATCGCGGCTTTTATAACATCATCGCGGCACAGTTTTTCTCCTCTGTCGCAGACAATGCTCTACTCATTGTTTCTATTGCTCTCTTAGCAACAATGGATTCTCCAGCATGGATGACACCCATGCTCAAGTTGTTCTTTGTACTTTCCTATGTCTTACTCGCACCTTTTGTTGGCGCATTTGCCGATGCTTTTCCCAAAGGGCGAGTTATGTTCATCACCAATCTCGTCAAGATTTCTGGTTGTTTGATGATGTTTTTACAGGTTCATCCTTTAATTGCTTATGCCGTGGTTGGCTTTGGCGCTGCCGCCTACTCACCAGCTAAGTACGGCATTCTGACTGAATTGCTTCCCACCGAAAAACTCGTCGCAGCGAATGCGTGGATCGAGGGCTTAACGGTGATGTCTATTATTGCTGGTACCGTTTTAGGCGGTGCTTTAGTGAGCGATAAACTGATTAACTATCTACCAGGATTTATGAATCCTTTGCATCAGGTAGCTTCGTTATTTACTACAGAGATTGCCTTAAGCGTCGTCATGCTTTCTTATATTATTGCCGCCTTGTTCAATCTTTATATTCCCAACACGAATCCGCATTATCAAAATCAAGAACATAATCCCTTCAAACTTGTCATTGACTTCTCCCATTGTGTTAGCGCTTTATGGCGCGATCGCTTAGGTCAAATCTCGTTGGCAGTGACTTCCTTGTTTTGGGGCGCAGGCGCAACGCTACAATTTATTGTATTGAAATGGGCTGAAAAAGCACTCGGCATGCAACTGGATAAAGCCGCCATTCTGCAAGGTGTGGTGGCGTTGGGTGTGGCCTTTGGCGCTATTGCAGCGGCACGTTTAATTCCGCTGAAAAAATCACTGAATGTGATGCCAATTGGTTTTGCGATGGGCTTAGTTGTGATTCTGATGACCTTTGTACATTCAGTCTATTTTGCCTATCCCTTACTCATCTTAGTCGGTGCACTGTCAGGCTATTTTGTAGTGCCTATGAATGCACTGTTACAGCATCGAGGCCATGTACTAATGAGTGCAGGTCATTCTATTGCAGTACAAAATTTTAGTGAAAATCTATCTGTTTTATTCATGTTAGCTTTATATGCCATCATGATTAAATACGATTTCAATCTTTATTATGTCATTTGTTTATTTGGCTTAAGTGTGTCTACCATCATGTGGTTAATCATGAAAAAACATGCAGCCAATCAGCGTGAATATGATTCGCTGCATCTGATTGGCCATCAAAAACACGTCGGCACTGATTGATTTTATTGGGATGATTCAAACGGCGCATTAATTAGATGGACTGTCTGATTTTCTCAACCTAGATTTGCCCACCTTCCTTAGCCGGATCAAACGCACCGTTTTTTGCTAAAGCAGCCATCGCCATATCATTAAACGTCAAACAAATTTGATTCTGGTATTTACCGTAAGCTTGATTAGCCTTATCTACTTCATCCATTGCATAACTAGCATTTGAGTTATCGATGATGGGCTCTAACGCAACAAAATTAAACGGCTGCAAAGATCGCGTTGGCTCACCTTTAGCAGCTTTAATTTCCATAGAACTTACTAATGCGCTAGTAAGTTGTTGGCAATCTTCTTCATTGCAAGTAATGTGTTTAACCACTGAAACGTAATTCATTTTTCCTTCACTACCATTGGCGTTTGCCCAACTAGAAGTGTGAAAACAAACTTTATCATCCCAACCCTTAGGCTCTGAAACGGATGATGCGAATTTTTTTAATAACTCTTGATCTTGAAATCTGCTATCGCTAGCATCAACTTCTGTTAAGGGCAAAATTCTATACTTAAGAATAGTCATTGCCGCATCTTTTATTGGCTGCTCAGGATTTTCTAGTCTTCCACCTATAGAGGTTGAAATCTGAGCTGGAAAACGCGAGCCATCTTCTGCAAATTTATTTTTTAGCGCAATGTTTTCTCGTATACCACCAAGCACATAGGTATTTTTTTCAGTATGAAAAATCAATACAACACCGAGGCCATCTGGTTGATGAGGGGGCAACCAATCATTTGACTGCGTTTTTGCTTTACTAAAGAGCTCTGATACGCTTTCTTCCAGCCCTCTATCTGAAGCCACAACAAATAAACGATTTTTTTCTACTTGAATAGCACCTTGAGGAATTTCAACAATCGCAGGAGGTAACACAGTAGGAGTGTTTAATGCAGGGCGTGATGATGAGACTGAATCCATATATATCTCCTAAATAATGATAGTGAAAAATGTGTGTTTAAAAAACACGCCAAACTATCCATTACTTTAAAGATTAAGAGAATTTAATTTGCTTTAGCTTTACTACCGCAACAGGGGAAGAACAAAAAAATAAAATTCATGCATTTAATTTACAACGAAATTTAATTTTTATTCTCTAGCAGAAATTTTTATCAGCTCTGCTGTAAATTCATCAATGCTTTTTGTTGCCAATCGCTAGGCACCACAAATCCTCTATCCACCTCAAACAATTCACCTCCTTGCTCGCGCATTGTTGCGACCATCACCGGCATACTATCCACTTCAAAATGCTGATGCAGATACTGTTTTAATCCGGCCTTTGTTAAGCCCGCATCACAAGATACACGTGCTGGCGCTAACCAAGACAATCGCGTTAAAACAAAATTACTATCGCTGATATGTGAATCGACTTCATCAATACTGCACCACCAACCTTTGCAGTGTTCTTCCGTCAGTCCTAATTCTGCAGAATGTAGGCTTTCATCTTTTCTATAATACAGCCAGCCTTTAACTAAAGCTTTTGCATCAAAAAGTGCCTGAGGAAGTAAAGCTTGTGCTTCAGGATGTGTACCAAGCGCGAGTTGGCGATCTAAAATTTTTCGCATTTTTGCAGCGAGTGTATCCGCAAGATTAGGTCCCACAAAATACTCAGCCTGATAGTTAGGTGCGTTTTTAGATTGCCCTGAATTGAGTAAGTAAAATTTACTGGCGAATTCCCAATGCATGAGTTGTGACTCTCGCCAAAATAAAAAATCAAACTCGCCTAAGGTTTCTTCTTTACCTTTACGAACTTGCAAACCATAGGCAAATAAATTTTCTCGTTCTTGAAAATACCAAGCTAATAGCTTTTCAGCATAACGCCCTAGGCGAGTAAATTTTTGAATGTCAAGAAATTGATGTAACGCTTCAGGTGCTTGTTGTAACTGGATTAACCATGTAGCGATATCTTCATCCATATCGATGCTAGCAATTTTATTTTGCCATTGAGATGCTATAGGATTGAGCAAATTAGGCGCACTCAAAAGCCACGCTAAGGCTCTAACATGCGGATCAGATAGGCAATCCCAGCGCTGATGAAACGCAGCTTGAAAGTGAGTAAAAGACGCAGTAGCGTCCATTACTGAAGCTCATGCATCACAGAACGAGCGAGACAGAGATCCTGCCAAACATGTTTTTTCTGAGTCGGATCTCGTAATAAATAAGCCGGATGATAAGTCACGACTACAGGTAACTCTTGGTGTTGATGAATTTTTCCACGCATTGATGAAACAGCAGTTGATGGATTAAGATTGAGTAGATATACCGCAGCACTTTTACCTAAAGCGACAATTACATCAGGCTGTATCAACGCGATTTGTCGCTCTAGATAAGGCATACAAGCAGCGGCTTCTGCAGGTGTCGGAGGACGATCTTTTCCATCTGCACCTATAGGTCTACATTTCACAATATTAGCGATATAAGTATTCTTACCGCGCTCTAATCCCATTGCCACCATCATGTTGTCGAGGAGTTTACCTGCAGGTCCTACAAAGGGTTCGCCTTGTTCATCCTCTTGTCGACCAGGTCCTTCACCAACAAAAAGCCATTTCGCTTGTATGTCTCCCACTCCTGGAACCGTATGTTTTCGACCTTTACATAGACCACACTGCTGACAGCTCGCTATCATCTCTGTCAAAGGTTGCCAGTCTAATGCTGCAATGTGATGTAGCGACTCTTCTGATTGAACAGATGCACCCTGCTCATGCTCAAAGCCTTGAGCAAGCCCTCGTCGTTGCCACACAGGCCCCAAACCCATCGCTTGTAGTGTTTGTAATTTTTTTTGATTCATGTTTAAGCTCACACTCATAAAACCAAACTCATAAAACTAAGCGCATAACGAGTGCATCTTCACGCGCTTGTTCACCGGCTGGATAATAATTTTTACGCAAGCCAATTTGATCAAAACCCATTTTTTTATACACCGCTAAAGCTTGAACATTAGAAGGCCTGACTTCTAACAAAAGCGATGAACATCCATTGCCCAATGCTAGTGCTTTAATTTCTTTGAATAATAAACGTCCTACTCCCTGACCGTGCAAATCAGGCCGCACAGTAATATTTAAAATATGATATTCATCTACTACACTCATTAGCAAAAAATAGCCTGCCATTTTTCCAAATGCATCATGCAAGACTTTGCATTCATAGCCACTATTTAGAGAGTCACTAAAATTACCACGCGTCCAAGGAAAAGGATAAGCCGCTTGCTCTATCATCATGACTGCATCGAGATCTCTGGCTTGCATATCACGCAGCTGCCATACAGCGCTGTCTTCCGATACTAGCTGCGCTGATAACAAGGATGTCCTCATTTTTGCGCTCCAGCTAATCGCTCATTGGTTGTGAGTGCAACTTTATTGCGTAAATATAGAGGACTTGCATCTCTGGGATGACAATACTCTTTACGTAACCAAGCTCGAGCAGCGAGTTGTGCAATCTCGCTAGCATGCGGCATGATTGCGGGATAACACTGTGACTGATTCAGATGATGAAAATCGGATGCATAAGCAGTTAAACCATTACCACAAACAATCCCAGCTACATTGATCTCCACTTCAGATGCAGCAGATAAAGCTGGTTCAACAATCACGTTCCATTCATGACTGTGCACATCATCAAATTTATATTCAGCACTATAAACTTCAGTCATACGCGCATCTAAAACAGTAATCACATGCTGAGCATGAATCTGATTACGTGAAGCCTCTGCCATAGCTAGTAACGTCACGATAGGAATCACAGGCAATTGCGCACCAAATGCTAAACCTTGAGCTAAGCCACAAGCGGTTCGTGCACCTGTGAATGAGCCAGGGCCCGATCCAAATGCAATTGCATCACAGTCTGATAGTGTTATTCCAGCTTCGGTAATTAATTCTTGCACCAACCCTAACACCGTCATCGAATGGGTTTGTGCCCCACGTGATTCTCTTGTTGTCACTTTCCCAGCCCGCAGCAATGCAACAGAAGCGAGTTCTGTTGATGTTTCAATAGCGAGAATAGTCGGCATGCAGTGAAATTGAAAAATAAATGGTAAATGGTTTGATGCATTAAGACATACACATTCTCAACGCAGGATGTGTATTTTACCTTGCCTGCATCGAGCAGACTGCCAGAATGCAAATAGGCAAATGGCTAGGGTAGAATATAGTCATGTCTGCGCTATTTCTCATCCCTGAAAATTTTCCTCAACTCGCATCCACTTTATCGCAAGATAAATGGGTAGTGGCTTGCCTGTGTGCCGCTTGGTGTGACGTTTGCAAGCAATATAGGTCAGGATTTGATGCTTTGGCTGATGAACACCCTGAGCATCAGTTTGTTTGGATAGACATAGAAGATCAAGCCGATTTAGTTGGGGATCTGGATGTAGAAAACTTCCCCACGATTTTGATTCAGCATCGTGACACCGTGGTGTTTTACGGCACCATGTTGCCAGAGCCCCGACAAGTGGCACGCTTGCTTCAAGCACAGCTTGACCGCAGCCAAGAAGAATTACAACAAGAAGCAATCAGCACTGCTACTAGAAAAGAATGGCAAGAGTCGGCTAATTTAAAAGCTCGTTTAGCTGAAATCATTTCTTAAGTGCGTGAGCTAACACAGCTAAAGCTCTAAAGTTAAGCAAAGCACAATCCCCTGCGCCTAGTCTCAAGCATGATGGTCCTCTTTAGGATGGACTTCATGACCCATAATTTTTTTCAGTCTTTCATTCTTCTCTTACTTGTCACCGATCCATTTGGTAATGTCCCATTGTTTGTGAGTGCTTTACGTCGAGTCGAACCACATCGACGAGCAAAAGTGATACTGCGTGAATGCGCCATTGCTTTCATCATCTTGCTGCTCTTTATGTTATTTGGACGATACTTTATGCAAGCATTGCAGCTATCTGAGATTTCACTGCGTATTGGTGGTGGTGTGATTTTATTTTTAATTGCTCTGCGTATGGTGTTCCCACAAGCCGATGGTATCTTCGGTCACATCGATAGCGTGCTCGATAATGAACCCTTTATCGTGCCTCTTGCTATTCCTGCTTTAGCAGGACCTTCGGCACTGGTCACGGTGCTGCTTTTTTCTTCACAAGCAAAAATGGCAATGGGCTATTACTTATTGGTGCTCACTTTGGTTGCCATGTGTTGGCTAGTGATTTTGCTCAGCGCAGATAGACTGCAACGTGTCTTAGGTGCGCGGGTTATCACTGCGTTTGAACGTTTAATGGGATTGCTGCTCACTGCAATGGCAATTGAAATGCTGCTTGCCGGACTGAGTATTTACCTAGCTACACTTCCAGTTCTCATCCATTAACGCGTAAGAGTTATTAAATAGAAAATATAAATCGTAATCACAAATTCCAAACTAAAAACCTTTATTATTGCGTTTTAGTGATGGAATATGATGCATGGATCAGTTCAAACAAATTTCCACCTTTGTGGATGTGATTAGCCGCGGCAGTCTGTCAGCCGCAGCACGTGCAGAAGGCATTGCGCCCGCCATGATAGGTCGCCGACTGGATGCACTGGAACAGCGTTTAGGTGTGAAACTTTTACAGCGCACCACTCGCAAAATCGCATTGACGAATGAAGGCGCGGCATTTCTAGAAAGCTGCCAGCGTATTTTGCTCGACTTAGAAAATGCAGAAACCCAAGTTTCTGAACGTAGCGCTAGACCTAGTGGCCATCTCATCATCTCCGCTCCTGCTGGTTTTGGGCGCCAACATGTTGCACCACTCATCCCTTCATTTCTGATCGAATACCGTGATGTCAGCGTTACCCTAAACTTAAATGACCGTGTCGTCGATCTGATAGGAGAAGGTGTTGATGTGGCGATTCGCATTGCAGATTTGGCAGATTCAAATTTAATTGGCGTCAAACTCGCAGACAATAAACGCGTTGTCGTAGCAGCGCCTGAGTACATAAAAAAATTCGGCACACCACATTCATTAGATGAATTATCCCAACACCACTGTTTGACGATTTCTAGTGAAGGTAGTCAGCGTGGTTGGACATTTAGGCAAAACGGTAAAAATGTTGTGCTGAAAGTTCAAGGTAATATGGCCTGTAATGATGGCGCTGTTTTACATGATTGGGCAGTGCAAGGACGCGGTTTAGCTTGGCGTTCTATATGGGAAGTGGGTGGTGAAATTGAATCGGGCAAGCTCGTTACCGTGCTCGAAGAATTTGCAGCACCAGGTAATGATATCTATGCAGTATTTGCTCAACGACAGCATTTGCCTCTCAGAGTGCGTGCCTTGGTTGACTTTCTTAGACGTGCATTTGCAGCACCTGAATACTGGAAGAAATAAATCATTTAAAAAATGGGTAAAAAAAATCCCCGCTGTAGCAGGGATTTTTAGGCAGAGTGATATCTATGCCAGAGGCAATTACATAGGCTGAATATTCGATGCCTGTTTGCCTTTAGGACCGGTAGTCACTTCAAACTGTACGCGCTGATTTTCTTGCAGCGATTTGAAACCGCTAGATTGAATCGCTGAGAAGTGAGCAAATAAATCTTCGCCGCCTTCGTCTGGAGTGATGAAACCGAAACCTTTAGAATCGTTAAACCATTTAACAGTACCTGTTGCCATTGCATTTCCTATCTTAGTAAGTTGCGCGGGTGACCCCGCCATAAAAGCGTCTCAACC
>CAMCXB010000072.1 GCA_945883145.1 Bordetella parapertussis
TGTTGGAGTGGCCCTCAGAAATAAAGGTTTAGATATGCAAGCAAATCAAGTTATGACTCCAGCCTTAATTTCTTTAAGAATGCGTGTCTATCTCTACTTTTTTAATGGAGATGGGGCGGGAGCGGAGAGATCTGTTTTTTCACGTTTCATCTTCTATCTCATCCTGTTGAATTTAGTTGCTTTGTTGTTTGAGTCTGCACCTGGGATTAACAATGCCTATCAATTTTGGTTTTATTTATTTGATATCTTTTCTATTTGTGTTTTTTCTGCAGAATATTTGTTGCGCTTATATGTAGCGCCAGAAACACCAGAATTTTCTAAGTTTGCTTGGCCACGCCTACGCTATGCGACTAGCTTTTTAGGCTTGCTGGATCTGATTGCGATTTTGCCTTTCTTCTTAGGGCTGTTGTTGGCAGTCGATGCACGTGTCATGCGTGTACTACGTTTACTGAGAATTTTAAAAGTAACGTATTTTTTATCTGCAGCGATAAAAGACTTTCGTCGCCTTAATGCGGGTAGAACTTTCAGAGAAAAAATTCATGCCGCTTTATTTGATAGTGAGCAGGGTGGAAAACTGTATCACGCTGTTGAGATGTTTTTGATTTTTTGGATTGTCATCTCTGTTCTTTCTATCGTGTTTGAGTCTGTTGATGGTATTCGGGCGCATTTTAGTCTGCATTTTTTCATACTTGATGCCGCGTCATTCGTCGTTTTTGCTACTGAATATTGTTTAAGAGTTTATGCTTACCCAGAAGAGCTTAAGACACGTAATGCTTTTCTCGCAAGAACCAAGTTTATGACGTCTTTCGGTGGCTTACTAGACTTAGTGGCCATACTCCCGTTCATGCTTGAAATGTTGCTTGGTAATTTCGTTGATTTACGTTTTTTACGTATCGTAAGAATGGTGCGCTTACTTAAACTGGGGCGCTACTCTTCTGCAAGCGACACGATGTTTGCAGTGATAAAAAAAGAGGCTCCAGTGTTGATGGCATCTTCTTTTGTTATGGGGTTATTAGTATTCATTACTGCAGCATTGGGTTACACCTTAGAGCGCGATGCACAACCAGATAAATTTGAGAATATCCCACAAGCTCTTTATTGGGCAGTCATTACATTAGCTAGCGTTGGATATGGTGATATCTCTCCTATCACGCCAGGAGGTCGCTTAGTCACAGTGATTTTAGCTTTGGTCGGTATAGGTATATTTGCAATTCCTGCAGCTATTATGGCATCTGGTTTTACGGATCAGTTGCGTATGAATCGGGAGCAATTAAAACTAGACTTGTTATTAGAAATTCAGGGCAAGGAGCTCAATGAGGCGAATATTGAGGCCTTTACTCAACATGCTAAAAATAAAAATTTAACCGATAGGGAGATCAAGGAGTTATTAGCGCAGTCACAAGAGGCCAATACAGAAAATGATGTCCGTAATGAGCAGCATGACTCCCTGATTTTAGCGTCTAAAAATAATGAATATGCATTGGCGCATTATCGTATTTTATTGTCACGTTTGCAGGCTCTTGTGTCTGTTGCCGATAACAAGTACATACAACATCAATTAAAGGCAGAACAGCAATCTAATGAATTAGAACGTAATATTTGGCAGGAACTAAACAGATCTAGACCTAGTGGCGATTAGTAAGTAAGTGGTGATGTGAAGTCAATTGCATCTGTCAATAATGGTAATCGGATTGAATCACTGTTTAAACTAGCATTACCCAAGAATTGAGTAGTGCTAGCTTGAACTTTTAAAACTTCACTTTAATTTTTAATTCCCATTTCTTTTCGTGCGTCTGCCATCATCTGCATAACAACATCATCACTGAGTCTAAATTGTCTTTGCATTCTTAATAAGACATCACTCTCAGCAGCTGAAACAGCGCCATCCGCTAAAACTTGACGAATTTGAGCAGCAAAGGCAGCTTTCTTACGCGACATTTGGTTTGAAAAAGCAGAGGCCACAATACCAGTCATGATAGCGGCCATACAAACGCCTAAAAATCCTGTAACCAGAGCGATTAATTCTCCCGCTCGCGTGACAGGTTCTACATTCCCATATCCCGATGTGATGGTAATGATGGCCCAATAGATAGCAGCAGGAATAGAGGCGAAATGCTCAGGTTGTTCATGACCTTCAGCAAAATACATGAGTGAGGCAGAAACAATAGTAGCTATGACAAGAAGAAATAGTGCGGAGCCAAAAGCCTTACGTTCAGATTTAACTGCAACAAATAAATCTTGAAGTGCAGTGTTGTAGTTAGAAAGTTTAAGGATACGGAGTAGGCGCAACACGCGTAATACCCGAAGATCCAAGTAAGGAAATAAGAAGTGGATATAAAAAGGTGCTGTTGCAAAAAAATCAATTAGTCCAAAAAAACTAAAAATATATTCTTTACGTCCTCGCCAAGCACCGCCATTCTCTTTTGTATAGCGTGCGCCATAAGACCAAGCTCTTAATATGTATTCGGCACTAAAAAACATGACGCTCCAAAACTCAAACTCATGGAAAAAGTCTTTGTAGCTCGCATGTATATCTGGAACTGAGTCTAGTACAACAGCAGTACAGTTAGTAAGCACAACAAACGTGATGATCCATTCGACGTACTTTGAGGCGCGACTTTTTGCCGAGCCATCTAAAGTCTGCATAACGAGTTGTTGCATGGTGAGTCCTCGTAAATAAACAATTTAATACTTTTAAAACAGTTTACTACACTAGATCAAATAATCTGAAACGCGATTTTAAAATAAAACAGGCTAGCCATAATCGGCCAGCCTGAGGTAAAGCAAAATACCTAACTTTTATAAAATCCCGTTAAGTATTAGATCACAATACAAATACTATTTAGTGATCGATGTGATCCGATACACGTTTTTGATTTGCATCGACTTTTTCACGCAACGAGATAACGCTATCACGCATTTCGTTACCTTCATCTTGCAATCCATTTAAGCGCTCTTTTAATGTGTCGCCAGTAGAGAATGATTCAGTAATAATCTTGCGTGTTTCAGCTGAACTATTCTTGATACTGTTGAGTACTTCTTCGATCTCACTAACGCGGCCTTCATTACCGTGACCGGATGATGATTCCATCATTTGAACCAGCTCACCATCATGCCATTGACCATTAGAGTCAGCGATTTCATCAATGTAATTAACCATTTCTTCGTTCAGTTCATAGAAGGTTTGTGTTACATCGCCAAGTGCCTTGATAGCGTCAGCCATTTTTTGGTTGATCGCTACCATTTTTCTGTTCATTTTCGAACGGTGCTCTAAATATTCTACTTTGACACGGTTGGCCATCGATAACTGAAAGGCTTCCTGATCATTGTTGGTTGGTTGAAGCAATTCAATCATCATCATACGATTACGAAATACATCGTCAGTGGTACGCATGATTAACTCACGATTACCAGCAGCATTAATGAGATAGCTTTGCTGCGCATCAGTGATATTTTCTTCGATAACGCTTCGTGCTACTTGAATTTGGGCGACATTAAACTGAACAACTGCTTCAGTATCAAAAATTGCGCGCTTATTTTTCAGAATTTTGTTTTTGATTACATCACTCATGAAATTCTCCTAGTGTGAGTGTCTGTTAGTTAGGGCTGAATGTTCTATTAATACTACTTACGCGTGGCTTTCCGCTGGCAGCGTAATGCGGCTAGAGCGGGTTAGGCGATTGACATAAATAAAGCCTTTTCCAGGTTGGTTAATACCAGCCTCGGAATACAGCATTTCATATATGTAATCTGCTTGGTCAGCGGACACGGTTGCATGAACGATTTCAGTTTTAGGTATTTCCGGAAGATTGCCTGCCATCGATGCTCGGCCTATAGGATTGCCTCGAACATTATAGTAATAGCATTCATTGATACCTTTTTCGCGCAGCATCTCTAACACTTTTTCTCCACCACCTTCATACAAGATGCAGGTAAGTAGTCGTGTGTAATTAATGTACGGAATTTCCGGAGTGCCGTTTTGTATTTCTTGGCTCATAGTTTTAACCTGTCGATAAGGGTTAGTCTGAGATAAGCAGGTTAGGCGGAATGTAAGTTGCCGCCTGAAGTAATGGCGTTACATAGATGTAACCCATGCCTGGTGTATCTAATCTGCCTGCCAAGAAAATTCGCTCGAAAATACGGTCTGTTTGGTCAACTGGAACCATGACACTAATGACTTCACGTTCCACATCAACTGCAACGCCAAGAATACCGAGGCGTTCACGAACACCAGTACCCACACCCATATGCACGGTGGAGCCTTGCACACCAACTTCGAGTAATGAGCTGTTTATGGTATCAGCCAGACCTTTTTGAACTACACAGGTAATCAATGCCACCTCTGTGAGATTCGTAACTTTACGCTTAGCCATGCGTTTTCCCCTTTTGCTTTTCTAATGATGTAAATGAATGTTGTTGGTTCATGCTGCAGACTCCGCCTGCTTCATTTCACGTTTGACTTTCCACTGCACGTAAACACCCAGCGCTAATACCGCAACAATCGGTGCAATGGAAGCTGCTGCAAGAATGCCGAAACCTTCTACAGCTTTAACTGCGCCACCAAAACCGAGTCCCATTGCAAGCACCAGTGGTACGGTAACTGGACCCGTTGTTACACCAGCACTATCCCAACCAATGTTGACGAATTCTTCAGAAGACATCATGGTGAGGATGACAGCAGCCGTATAACCAGGAATTAAGATGTAGAGCAGGTTGTAATCAAAGATCAGTTTGGTTACACCCAGCATAATCCCGGTAGCAACACCAATAGCGACTGAATACATCAGCATCGATTTCTTGAACGAGCCATTGGTCATGTTTTGAACGGTTGATCCAAGTGCGTTTAATGCAGGTTCAGCTAAAGTCGCACCGAAACCGAGTATCCAAGAGAACAAACAGGCAATGATTACACCCAACAAGCCGCCGTAGAGAGGGCCATAAATGCCATCTTCGCCTGGCAAACGCAGAGATTCAGGAAGAGTGATGGATGTGAATGCGCCTGGAATAACGTTACCTGCTTGTTCACCAAGTGAGGACAAACCATACTTCAGGCCTATGTTGAATATACACATGCCGATTACAGATAAAATTAAACCGTAAACAATGATGAAAGCGTTAGGCAGTTTAGAACGCAAAATGCCGAACAACACAATCATTAAGAAAATTACGAGTGGCACGATTGCTTGTACGCCTTCTTTGATTGGTCCCATGAGGATTTGATCAAAAATAGGCACAGGTGTACCGCCAGTGTTTCCCATTGTGGCTGCTAATGCGGCATTTGCGACTTTGATTTCTTCAAAAGACACGGTCGCATTGAAGTAAACACCAAGGCTAAGAACCGCAATAATGGGAAAAATAGAAGCGAGCGTAACAATACCAAAACCGGAGAGAGCGCTATCGCCTTTACCGCCTGCATTTGCTACGCCAATACCTAATGCTAAAACCAGAGGTACAGTAACTGGACCTGTTGTGACTGCGCCGCAATCCCAAGCTAAGCCGACGATAGCAGCTAGGTTGTCATCCATTGCGCAATAAGCGGTCAGGATGGTGCCCGGAATCAAGCTCAAATAAATCATGGGCTTTAGACTCCAACCATATAAAAAGCGCATGGTTCCAAGCACAGCAGCAGCACCGACGCCTAATCCAACCAAAAGCACGGTTGATTCTGTTTGTACCATCAACAAATAAAATAGATAAGGTGCTTTTTCTGGATCCACCAGTGCCCCCGCTAGTTTTAAGGTTCCAATTGCAGGTTCAGCATAGGTCACGCCAATACCGAGAAGGCCGGCAATAATCAACACACCAACTAACGGTAGCTTTCTTGGCAGTGTGTTTCCGATGATGTCGCCAAAAGGCATTAAGCCTAGCTTTAAGCCTTCCATGAAAATCATCAGACCTACCATAACCGCCATTAAGCCTGCCGTGATTTCAACCGCTCCCATTACGGAACGTTGCAGGACAATAATCTGAAATAAAGCCAGATAGAGTGCTAGCGGCACAACGGCGGAGAACTGCTCCATGAAGCGGACGCTGACGTATGGTTGGAGCAGATTGTAAATATCTGATCCATTGAGTTTCATTTTTTCTGGTTTTTGTGGAATTTCACGTCCAGCTTTGTCCAGTTTTGGCTTCGGTATTAATTTTGAGTAACTGACCGAGTCAGAATCGACTGTTACGGCCTGTACATAATCACCGAAGCGAACATTTTTTTTCATGCTCCCCCCTTGTAGGTTTATTTTGCCCAAGCCGAAGAATACTTGAATGCACAGTTGATTGACAATCAATAAATTGCCTCAAATAAACTGTTTAATTTATTGCATCAAATAAAATGACGAAAATTATTACTAAAAAATTAATAAATTGATGATTATTTTTTTGCTATTTAGCTTATTAAAAAATAAACATGAGGTTGGCTTGTTTATTATTTTAAAAACAATTTTTATTGACTTTTAGTTAATTGAATTTAAATGACAATCATGTTTTTTTTAATTAGCGTGACCATCATTTGATTTTTTTAATCTGATAGTTGAGTTCTCGCTTACTGTTAATCAAAAGTTTGGGTGGCGAGATTCATTCATTGTTACTTTATTCGTTAGTAGTTACATCACAATATTTATGTTTTGCCGTGCTATTCTTGGTTAGATATCTTGGTTAGTTATTTCAACCCTTTTTAATTTTTTTAAAACTAATAATTATGCCCATTCATTTATTCACGATTCATACACTTATTAAACGTATAGTTTTTTTTCTTGGTGTTTCGTTGAGTGTAACTACGTGGGCTGCTTGTCCTACTGATGCTGCTATCGATGCCTATGTCGCTGATTTTGCTGCTAGGCGTATTAGCAAAGGTTTTGGCAATAACATTAGTGCAGTTGATGCAGAGTGTGCGAAGAAAAAGTTATCTATCAAGTTGCGTAAGGTCTTAGGAGATCCAGTCGGTTATAAAGCAGGTTTTACTAGCGTGGCATTACAACAGCGATTTAATGTGGATGGTCCGCGTTGGGGCTATATGTATGACCGCGACATGATTGATATTTTAGCGGTGGTACCAGCTGAATTTGGCGCACGTCCTCTATATGAAGCTGACTTCATTGTGGTTGCTAAAGATGCTGGTTTGGCAGATGCGAAGACGCCGTTAGAAGCATTGGGGCATATTGAATTTTTGGTGCCCTTTATTGAGTTACCTGATTTAATGTTAGAGGGTACATTTTCAGGTAATGCCATGGTCGCGACCAATGTTGCCTTTCGCGGTGGTGTGTTAGGTATGGAAATTCCTGTAGTGAAGAGTCAGGCATTTTTAGATGCACTTGCGAACATGACGGTAGTGATGACAGATGAAAATTCTGGCAAAGAATTAGGGCGCGCTAAGGGAAGTGCATTGATGGATAACCCAATTAATGCAGCCATGTGGTTAGCACAAGATTTGAAAAAAAACGGGATTACATTAAAGCGCGGCGATTTACTCAGCTTAGGCGGTTTTATACCACCGCAACCCACCAAAACTGGTATGCGCGTACAAGTGAAATACATAGGCTTACCTGGTGATCCAGCAGTGAGTATAGATTTTAACTAATTTTTTTAACACTGCGAATAAAGTAGGAGAACTATGATGATTTTTTCACGTTATCTACCTTGGCTACTTACATTGGTTGGTGCAGTGTTGTGTTGGTTTGTTTTGCCAGTGCTGTCTGTGATTTTTCTTGCTTTATTTTTTTTGGGTGTACGTGATGTGATGCAAACCCATCACGCAATTTTGCGTAACTATCCCGTGACGGGACATATACGTTTTATGTTGGAATACATACGACCAGAAATTCGACAATATTTTCTTGAGAGCGATGAAGAAAAGTTACCGTTTTCACGTAATCAACGTGGCATGGCGTATTCAAGAGCAAAACGACAAAATGATAAAAAAGGTTTTGGTACGATTGTTTCTGTGTATGCGAAAGATAGTGAGTGGGTAGGACATTCTGCTGCGCCAGTCCAAGCTTTACCAAAAAACTTTAGGATCAATATAGGTGGTCCACAATGTAAGCAACCCTATAACGCATCGATTTTTAATATTTCAGCGATGAGTTTTGGTTCGCTTTCTGCAAATGCGATTCGCGCTTTGAATCGTGGTGCCAAGATGGGTAATTTTGCACATGACACAGGTGAAGGTTCTATCTCCGCTTATCACCGTGAACATGGTGGTGATTTAATTTGGGAAATCGGATCTGGTTATTTCGGCTGTCGCACGCAAGATGGGCATTTCGATGCTGATAAATTTGCAGTACAAGCGGCTTCACCTCAAGTGAAAATGATAGAGATTAAACTCTCGCAAGGTGCTAAGCCTGGTCATGGTGGTGTGCTACCTGCTGCTAAAGTCACTCCTGAAATTGCTGTAGCACGTGGTGTGACGATGGGACAAGATTGTGTGTCGCCAGCCGCTCATTCTGCTTTTTCTTCACCAACAGAATTAATTAATTTTATTGCGCGTTTACGTTTGCTATCTGAAGGTAAACCTGTAGGCTTTAAATTATGTATCGGTCATCCTTGGGAATGGTTTGGTATCGCTAAAGCGATGGTTGCGGCGGATGTCTATCCCGACTTTATTGTGGTTGATGGTAAAGAGGGTGGAACAGGTGCAGCACCAGTTGAATTTTCCGATCATGTGGGTATGCCACTGCGTGAAGGTTTACGTTTAGTGCATAACACTTTAGTCGGCTTAGGTAAGCGCGATCAGGTTTCGATAGGCGCTTCAGGCAAAATTATTTCAGGTTTTGATATTGCCCGTGCGATGGCATTAGGTGCGAACTGGTGTAACTCAGCACGAGGATTTATGTTTGCATTGGGTTGCATACAGTCACGTAGCTGTCATACCGATCATTGTCCTACTGGCGTTGCAACGCAAGATCCTATACGTCAGCGTGCTTTGGTGGTGCCGGATAAAGCAACACGTGTACGTAATTTTCATCATGAGACGGTAGAAGCTTTATCTGAAATTGTTGGTGCCGCTGGTATGCGTCATCCAAAAGAAATCACCCCAGATCATATTATGGTGCGCAATGCAGAAGGTATGGCTTTGCCTTTGGCGACTTCCTTGCCCACCTTAGCGCACGGCGTGTTAATCAAAGAAGATAACATTGCACAACTACCTGAGCCTTTCCGCAGTTACTGGAAGGGTGCGTCAGCAGCTTCTTTTGCGTTGCAGTCACCAGCAAATAGGGCTGCATAATTGTTATTTTGAAAAGCGGATTGTGACGAATTTTTAAGTTATTTCTTTCTTTATACGTTCTATAATTAAAAATCATTTACTGCGGTGATATACGCAGTAAAAAATCACTTCCGCAAGGTTACTGCCCCTATGAGCCAAGAAAATTCATCTCATCGATTTAGTGTCAATGTTGAGCGTTTTAAAGCGCTAGGTATTGTTGATCCTAAATCAAAATCTGCTCATGAAGCTTATGATCATCATGAATTCTCTAGTTCAGAACGTTTATTTTTTAAACTTTGGGGTAATGAACAATTAAAGTCTGGAGTTTTTTCACCGGGACAAAAAGTCGCTGAGAAAGGTGAGCATCCTGTTTTCGCGCAAGTGATTATTGCTGGTGAAGTCGTGGTCACTGATAAAAATGGGGAACATTTTTTTGGACCCGGCAGCGTGTTTGGATTAGCCGAAGGCTTATGTGACAAAGTCTATGATTGGGATGCAGTCGCAACCACACTTGTCACCACAAAAGTTATTCCCATAGAACGTGCCTTACGTGAAGTACTGCGCCTTAACACGGGACTAAAAGGTATTTGTCGCTTTACTGTCATGCGCATACTTGGTTTAACTACACCACCTGCGAGTTTGCTATGAGTAGTGGATTTAATCCAGTCACCTACCATGATGGTGACATGCTATTTGAAGCCGGTGATCCTGCTGAAAAATTTTATGTCATACAAACAGGGCAAGTAAAAATCATAGATCGTATTCGCAACGTACAACTCGCCTTATTGTCAGCAGGTGCTTCCTTTGGCGAGCAATCGTTAATCTCTGGTGGCGTGCGTAGCGCAGCAGCACAAGCAGTCGGAGACACCAACTGTTTAGAAATCACCGCACAAGGATTGCGTGACATGCTCGCAAAAGAGCCAGGCATCGCCACCGCAGTGTTAGAAGCATTGTTGTTGCAGTTGTATATGCACAATGCTATGAAACTCTAATTAATCGACTTACGAGAAAATATCGCTAGCTTCGTTGAAGTCGCTAGCCGTATTAGCGTACTGCCTGCGCGCCTCCGCCTTGCTATCGAGCGCTGTGCTTATTTTTCGTAAGTCTCAAGTCATTGGTGTACTAGAAAAAATCGCTAGCTGTTGTAGGTGTGGTACGTACGATTAGCGTAGCGTAATCGCACGAAAAAAAAGATGGTCGTTATGATGAAGATATTCGTACGCAATCACGTATATAATTTGTTTTGAACAAATATTCTTGTCCACTGATGGGGAATCTCACATCACGATCAGGTAACGCGGCACGTAGTTCATTTTCTATTTCATCTTCTAAGCCAGGTTTGCGATGTACGATGATGCCGGCTACATTTGAGCGTAGTTGTGAAAATTCTTTGATAACCATATCCACATCCATGTGCATGGACATGAGGGCCATTTCATGCATTCTGCGGGAGTAGGAGCATTCAACGATGACGCCAGCGAGTTCATCATCGTTGTGTATGGCTTCCCAAAAATCTGGGCAGTCTGCTGTGTCACCAGAAAACGCTAATACGGCTCCAGCTTTTTCAACACGGTAGCCGCATGCGGGTATGCCATGATTGGCTGCTAAGGTGCTGAGCTTAAAACCACCAATATCAAAAGTTTGATTTTCAGGTATGGCATGTAGTTTCGCAAATGGATGGGCGATGCTAGGTATGCTAGTGAAGTCAGGCCAGATTTGATTATTGAATACATGATTAGCGATGATTTCAATCACGCGTTGTGGTCCCCAGACATTGATAGGGCCGGTACGCATTTCAATGACAGAATCCATTAGCAAAGGCAGGCTAGCGATATGATCAAAGTGCGCATG
>CAMCXB010000073.1 GCA_945883145.1 Bordetella parapertussis
TACAGCCCGTATTAGTGAGCTATTCCGCACAGCGTCAACCTATGACTTTACGCTCTGATCGATTAATTGTGAATGGCGATCGCAGTCAACTGCATTTTCATGACAACGTCAAAATGGAAAAACCAGAAGCACGCGGTAATGACACGCTGTTTGTTGAGTCACAGTATTTACTCGCCTTGCCCAATCGCGATCTGGTCACTACAACACAAAAAGCGACGCTAACTTTAGGACATTCCACACTCAGTGGCGTCGGCATGGTAGCGGATAACGTGCATCAAACCTTAAGCTTTCAAAGAGCAGTACAGGGATCTTTTACGTCAACAGGAAAACGTTAAACATCAACGAATCAGCATAGCGAGTCGATAGATAAAAATGACAACACACTACCCAAGCAAATCATTTCATTTCTTACTATTAGCCTTATTGTTAAGCATGGCTAATTCTGTTGTGCATGCTGAAAAAGCTGACTTTGATAAGCCAACTAATGTTGAAGCGAATCAAATGTCGTATGACGAAAATAAACAAATCAATATTTTTAATGGCAATGTCGTTTTAACGCGTGGCACATTAGTAATGCATGGCGAAAAACTCGTTGTCAAACAAGATGCAGCTGGCAATCAACACGCCACACTCTATGCATCCGCTGGCAATACAGCGAGATTTCGGCAAAAACGCGATGGCGGAAAAGATTTATGGATAGAAGGTTACGCAGCCGATCGTATTGAATATGACAGCAAAACTGAAATCGCTAAATTATTTAAACAAGCCAAAGTAAAAATGCTAGATAGTGGACGCCCAACAGATGAAGTTGAAGGCGATTACATCTCTTACGATAGTCGTGCTGAATTTTATACTGTAACTAACTCCACTAGTGGTGAGTCAAAAGCAAATGGCGGCCGTGTCAAAGCAGTGATTCAACCTCGCAATGATGATAAATCACGTGATGGCAAATAAACCCATTAGTAAATTACGAGTCAGTGGACTGCAAAAAACCTATGGCAGTCGCCAAGTGGTGCGCGATGTGGGTTTAGAAGTCAGCAGTGGTGAAGTCGTCGGTTTGTTGGGTCCGAATGGTGCAGGTAAGACCACTTCGTTTTACATGATTGTTGGCTTAGTGCCTTCCGAAGCTGGTGAAATTATTTTAGATGATGAAAATATTTCTACCCTTCCCATTCATAGACGCGCAGAACGTGGTTTATCTTATCTCCCGCAAGAAGCTTCGGTATTTAGAAAACTTTCAGTCGCCGATAACATCCGCGCAGTCTTAGAGCTACAAAAAGAACAAGGTAAGCCGCTGAAAAGCGCACAAGTTGAACAACGATTAGATGCCTTGTTAGAGGAATTGCAGATAACGAAGTTACGCAATAATCCATCGCAATCTTTATCAGGTGGTGAACGACGTCGGGTTGAAATTGCGCGTGCTTTAGCAACTAATCCACGTTTTATTTTATTAGATGAACCTTTTGCTGGTGTTGATCCTATCGCTGTAATTGAAATTCAGCGTATTGTGAGTTTTTTAAAAGCACGTGGTATTGGTGTGTTAATTACAGATCACAATGTGCGTGAAACCTTAGGTATTTGTGACCGTGCTTATATTATTAACCAAGGTAGTGTATTAGCCTCAGGTAGCCCGCAAGAGATTATTGCTAACGAGTCGGTACGTCGTGTGTATCTCGGCGAAAATTTCCGTATGTAATATAGAAGCCCATGAAACAAACGCTACAGCTTCGAGTATCACAACATCTTGCGCTTACACCGCAACTACAACAGTCAATTCGACTGCTGCAGTTGTCTACGCTTGAGTTGCATCAGGAGCTAGAGCAAATCCTCACCGACAATCCATTACTAGAACGATTAGATGATCCACTTGATAACTCGGTACGCTTATTAGCCGATGGCGCAATTAGTCAGCAAAGTTTGACTAGTTCAACTGAATCCTCAAGCAATACGGAAACTAGTAGCACTTCTGCTGAAGGTGATGAAGCAGGATTTGATCTACCTGCTGCCGGTGAAGAAAGTGGTAGTGGTGAAGCTGAGTGGAGTTTTGATGATGTATCTCGTAACTCCAAAGCACCTGATGATGAAAGTTCACGCCCTCAACTTGAAGCACATGAACGCACTTTACGTGAACATCTATTAGAACAAGTCGCTGTTACTGTAGATAATCGTCGTGATCGCGCTTTGGTTGAATTACTGATTGATGCATTGGATGATAACGGCTATTTAGAAGAAGCTTTAGATACCATTCTAGAACGATTACCTGAAGAATTAGAAATCGATATAGATGAAATGCTGGTCGCTTTAAAGTTATTACAAAGCTTTGATCCCGCCGGTGTTGGTGCTCGTAACGCGCCAGAATGTCTGTCACTACAAATCCGTCGCTTCGAAAAAATTCCTATGGTCACGCGACGTATGGCATTGACCTTAGTAGAAAATCATCTTGAACTTTTTGCCCAGCGCGAGTTCAATAAATTGAAGAAGCTACTCGATTGCGATGATGAAGACTTACGCGAAGCACAGGCAGTTATTCGACGCTGCAACCCTCATCCAGGCGCACCCTTTGCGGGCGATGCTTCGGACTATGTGGTTCCTGATGTGATTGTCAAAAAATCAAAAAATGGCTTTCAAGTGAGCTTGAATCGGGATGTCATGCCCAAGCTGAGAGTCAATGCCATGTATGCCAATATCCTTAAGCAAAGTAAGGGTGAGGGCTCACTGACTACACAGTTGCAAGAAGCGAAATGGCTAATTAAAAACATGCGCCAACGCTTCGATACGATACTGCGGGTAGCGGAAGCGATAGTAGAGAGACAACGTAATTTCTTTTCGCATGGCGAAGTCGCCATGAGACCTCTTGTGCTACGGGAAATTGCTGATACACTGGGTTTGCATGAAAGTACGATTTCTCGTGTCACTACGCAGAAATACATGCTAACGCCACATGGTATGTATGAGCTTAAATATTTCTTTGGCAGCCATGTTGCAACTGAGGCGGGTGGTGAAGCGTCATCAACAGCCATACGCGCATTGATTAAACAATTGATAGGAGCTGAAGACAAAAAAAATCCTTTCTCCGATAGCAAAATAACGGATATGCTAGCTGAACAGGGGATGGTAGTTGCAAGGCGTACGGTTGCAAAATATCGTGAAGCTTTGAAAATCCCACCTGTGAATTTACGTAAATCCTTATAAGATTTTTCAGTTTTTAACCGTTGCTGTGTTCTGTCTGGTTTACGCCAGTGACCATGCCGGAACCTCCAGTGATGCAACGCATAGGAGTGCTGTATATGAATCTGACTATCAGTGGACATCACCTCGAACTGACTCCAGCCATTCGAGAATACGTGCAATCTAAATTAGAGCGCGTCACCCGTCACTTCGATCATGTGATCGATATCTCTGTCAAACTTTCCGTAGACTCCCTAACCGAAAAAGAAAAACGTCAGCGAGCGGAAATCAATTTGCATTTACCCGGAAAAGATCTGCATGTAGAAAGCGAAGCGCAAGATTTATATGCAGCGATTGATACGTTAATTGATAAGCTAGACCGACAAGTTTTAAAGCACAAAGATAAGATTCAAAATCATCAGCACGACGGCATTAAAAATTATGCTCATCAGGATACTGAAGCAGCATAGATAATTACTTACTAAATTAACTAGGGCGCGTGAGCGCCCTTTTTCATGTCTACAAAAAACCTATACACTACTATTTTTTCAGCAAGCGACATCATGGAACAACACGTTATTATGGAAGTTAAGAATCAGCTTGGCATCATCACGCTTGATCGCGCACTAGCGTTGAATTCACTATCACTCGCCATGGTGCGTGACATCACAAGCGCATTATTAACTTGGCGAGATGATGCCAACATTACTGCTGTGGTCATACGTAGTAATAGTGAAAAAGCATTTTGCGCAGGTGGTGATATACGATTCTTTTATCAAAAAGGCAGTGCTATTGCCATGCAAGGTGGCGCCTTGATAGAAGATTTTTTCACTGAAGAGTATGCACTCAATCATTTAGTGCATCACTATCCCAAACCTTATATCGCATTCATGGATGGAATTGTCATGGGTGGCGGCATGGGTATCGCACAAGCCGGTCCAACATGTTGTTTACGCATAGTGACAGAGCGAACCAAGATGGCTATGCCTGAAGTCGCTATCGGTTTATTTCCTGATGTAGGAGGTGGCTATTTTCTTTCACGTGCAACTGGAGTATGTGGAACATATTTAGGTGTAACTGGTGAGACTATCGCTGCTGCTGATGCCATCTATGCTGATTTAGCAGATGTATTCATTCCTTCGTCTAGGCTCGCTGCGCTACTTGAACACTGTGTGCAATGTCCAGCAAATAAAGATATTCGACACCATATCAAAGAATTCGCAGCTAACTACAACAATGAAACTACAGGCGATCCAGCTAGCAGTCGTTTATTAAAAGAACGCACTGCAATCGATCAGCATTTTTCTCACAAATCTATAGAGGCAATTCTTGATTCTTTAAAGAGTGATAGCTCCGAGTTTGCACAAAAAACCTTAGCTGTGATGCAAAAACGATCACCTCTCATGATGAGTGTGACACTAGAGCAAATTCGTCGTAGTCAAGCTATGAGTATTGAAGATTGTCTGCGCATGGAACGCAATCTAGTACGACGTTGTTTCGAGCATGGTGAAGTTATTGAAGGTGTGCGCGCTTTAGTGATTGATAAAGACCATCAACCAAAATGGAATCCTAGCAGTGTCGCTGAAGTGAATGCAGCCATGGTACAACATTTTTTTGAGCCGGCTTGGCCAGAGCATGCACATCCACTCAAAAATTTTTACGCTACCTAACTGACAAAAACTTAAATCTCATCGACAGCAAATAAGCGTCGATATTCACGCATTGCGTAACGATCTGTCATGCCTGCGATGTAATCAGCCACCTTACGTGCTTGATGCAGCATGTCTTCATTTTGCAGTTGATAGTCATTCGGCAGCAATTGCGGTTCACTCATAAAGATGCCGAACAAGTCCGTCACGATGCGACGTGCCTTACTGGTCATGCGATTGACTTGATAATGGTGATACAGATTGGTTCGTAAGAAGCGTTTTAATTCCTGCGCTTCTAGTTTCATTGCGCTAGAAAATGCAATCAAGGGCTGTGCATTGCGCACATCACCAATCGACTCAACTCCAGCTTCTTGTATATTTTTTCTTGAGTTTTCAATTAGATCAACCACCAGAGCGTTGATCATGCGTCTAACAATTTCATTAATGGCGCGCCGACCACTAATGCCTGAAAATTGCTTATGTACTTCTGATTGATAGCGCAGAAAAAGTCCGACTTGCTCAAGCTGTTCTGTGGTTAATAAACCTGAACGTAAGCCATCATCAATATCATGATTGTTATAAGCGATTTCATCAGCCAAGTTTGCTATCTGCGCTTCTAGGCTAGGTTGTTTACGATCGATAAAACGCTGTCCGATTGCACCTAATTCTTTAGCATGCGTTAGAGAGCAATGCTTAAGTACGCCTTCACGTGTTTCAAACATTAAATTTAAACCATCAAAAGCACCGTAACGCTGTTCTAACGCATCAACCACACGCAGACTCTGCAAATTATGCTCAAAGCCACCATAGTCTTTCATGCAAGCGTTGAGTGCATCCTGTCCAGCGTGTCCAAATGGTGTATGCCCTAAATCATGGGCTAATGAAATAGCTTCAACTAAATCTTCATTTAACTGTAAATTACGTGAAAGTGAACGTGCAATTTGTGCGACTTCAATACTGTGTGTGAGTCGGGTACGAAATAAATCGCCTTCATGATTAACGAAAACCTGTGTTTTATATTCCAACCTACGAAACGCAGTGGAATGAATAATGCGGTCGCGATCACGTTGAAACTCACTACGCGTTGCAGGCGCTGATTCAGCATGCAGGCGTCCTAGAGAATCTGAAGAACGTGATGCATACGGCGCTAAATGATGTTCATATTTTGTTTGCATTATTTAACCACATGCCTTGAGTGTTTCTTGGAGTAGCTCAGATGGCACACTCGTGATATGAGCCGATCCCATCGGCTTTAAGAGAATAAATTTAATCTCTCCGCCTTCATTTTTCTTATCGACTTCCATAAAGTCCACCCAACGTGAAAGTCCTAAATCCGGCGCTTGCACTGGTAGTCCAGCTGCTTTAATTAATGCCACAATTCTTTTTTGATCACGTACGTCAAGCGTACCTAGTCGCACAGATAAATCTGCTGCCATCACCATGCCACAACCTACTGCTTCACCATGTAACCACACACCATAACCTAGACCCGCTTCTATCGCATGGCCAAAGGTATGGCCAAAATTTAAAATGGCACGTATACCACCTTCACGTTCGTCTTGACGAACAATGTCGGCTTTAATTTCACAAGAACGTTGAATAGCATGAGCTAATGCTTGTTCATCGCGCGCCATCAGTTTTTCCATATTGGTTTCTAACCAAGTGAAAAAATCGTTATCAATAATAGCGCCGTGTTTAATCACTTCCGCCAAACCAGCTGATAGTTCTCTATCAGGCAAACTGGCTAAGGTGGCAGTATCAGCAAACACCGCTTGGGGCTGATAAAACGCACCTATCATGTTCTTACCCAAGGGATGATTAATCGCTGTTTTACCACCTACCGATGAATCAACTTGCGCTAGTAGCGTTGTTGGTATTTGTATGAATGGCACACCGCGCATATAGGTCGCTGCAGCGAAACCAGTCATATCACCAATCACACCACCTCCTAGTGCAATTAAGGTGGTTTTACGATCGCATTTATTTTTTAAGAGCACATCAAAGATATGCATGAGATTGTCGACATTTTTTTCTTCTTCACCGTCCGGCAATATCACTGGAAAACAAGTTTTACCTAAGTCTCTCAGTATCGCTATGACTTTATCTAAATAAAGTGGTGCTACAACCTCATTGGTAACGATGGCTATTTTTTTACCGGTGATATGTGTATTAAGTATTGCAGCATCAAGAACACCATGGCCAATCACTATCGGATAACTACGTTCGCCGAGTGCGACGGTGAGATGAGCAAAAATAGAAGGTTGCTGTGTCATAGGGATGGAGTAGGCGCAGAATCAGAAGCAGGTGTAACTGGGGTAGTGAGTGGCTCTAGTCTAGCTAAAATAGTTTGCACTACAGATTGTACGTTAGGCCGCCCTGTCTCTAAAGTGATATGCGCTACCTCTTGATACAAAGGACCACGCAGTCGTGCTAGTTCTTCTATGCGCGCTTTAGGATCTGGGGTTTGTAATAAAGGCCGATTTTTGTCGTGACTGGTTCGCTGCAAAATATGATTAATCGATGCATTCAGATAAATCACGATGCCGCGCGTTTTTAGTAAGTACCGACTGTTTTCATCTAAGATGGCGCCGCCGCCAGTTGCGAGCACAATGCCTTCTTGCGCAGTCAGATCGCGAATCACATCTGCTTCACGCTCACGAAAACTTGCCTCACCTTCAATTTCAAAGATGAGCGGTATAGAAGCGCCGGTTCGGGCTTCAATTTCATGATCGGCATCGATAAAGCGCTTACCTAGCTTTTTCGCTAATGCGCGTCCTATCGTGGTTTTACCAGAACCCATCAGGCCGACTAAAAAAATATTCGTATTTGGATTCAAGATTGTCTCAGCTACCCAGAATGCTTGGGAAATAGCTTTATTTGCTTTAGATAAATGAGAGTGTATCTCATCCGATTGAAGGACATCCCTTCAGTCGGCGCTTCGTGTGAACGCAGCTTATCTACGCATGCGATGTAGCGATCCTTTTTTACAATCCAATTACAGCATACACAACATGGATTTGCGTTAGCTAGCCTATTGTCGACTTGCTATAGGATCAGTTAACACTCTAGGTGTAATAAAGATTAATAATTCTGTTTTGTCATTGATCGCGCTGACATTGCGAAATAAATTTCCCAACACTGGCAAATCCCCAAAAAATGGGACTTTGGTGATCACTTCTTTTTGTGTCTGCACAAAAATCCCACCTAATACAACTGTGCCGCCATTTTCAACTTGTACATTGGTTTTTACATGCTTGGTATTTATAGCAAAGTTACCGCCCGCCGGTGCGCCGCGCGAATCTTTCGCCACATCGACCATTAAAATAATATTGCCATTAGGTGTAATTTGCGGTGTCACCTCTAACTTCAAGTTCGCTTTTTTAAACTGTATGGAAGTCGCACCACTACTGGTTGCCTGTTGATAGGGAATTTCCTCACCCTGCTCAATCAAAGCAGGCTGTTGATCTGCTGTGACGACTCGCGGACTAGAAATTATCTTACCCTTGCCATCCGCTTCTAAGGCTGACAATTCCATATTTAAAAAACGTAAAGCACCAACGGAAAAAATACTGACTGCAACACTACCCGGCGCAGAACCGCCTATTGATCCAGCGGGTAAATTCACAAATTGTGTATTCGGAGTAAAACTTGTTGCACCCGATGCAGCTTGTAGTGTCTGCTCTCCCACTCCTAAATAATTACCTGTCACTGAAGCGCTAGTACCAAATGGTAATTTGACTCCCGGCGTTGCACCATTTAATCCCCTGAGATCTAAAAAACCTAACTTAGCACCTAGATTTTTACTAAATGAATTATCCGCCTCAACAATTCTTGCTTCTATCATCACCTGCCTAGTGGGTACATCCGTGAGTTGTATGAGTTTGCGCACTTCATCTAAACGCGCAGCAGTATCGGTCACAAATAATTTATTGGTTCTTGGCTCAACGGAAGCACTACCACGACGCGACAAAATATTACCTCGACCTATTTGTCCATCTAGTCCGAATACTTGGCGAAAGTTATCTGCCTTTTGATAATTCATTTGAAAAGTTTCGGTCACTAGAGGCTCTAGTTCAGAGATCTGTGCACGCTGCTCTAACTCTAAGCGCTCCTTAGTGAGCAATTCATCTTTAGGCGCTATCCACAGTACATTGCCACTTTTACGCATATCCAATCCGCGTGCTTGCATGATGATGTCGAGCGCCTGATCCCAAGGTACTTCTTTCAAACGTAAAGTGAGATTGCCAGTAACGCTATCACTAGCCACCACATTTAAACCGGTAAAATCTGCTACTACTTGAAGTAATGCACGCACATCAATATTCTGAAAGTTTAACGATAGTTTTTCGCCTTTATATTGCCTCTGTAGTCCTGCTTGTGCTGTATCTTGCTTAACCGGCCTTACCTCAATAACTAATTTTCTATCTGTTTGCCAAGCTAGAAATTCCCAAAGACCTGTAGGTTCAATTTGCATACGCACCGTATTGGCTTGTATCGATGAGGTGATTGCTTGAACTGGCGTAGAAAAATCTCGTACATCTAATTTTCTACGTAATACATCAGGTAAGGTAGCGTTAGGAAAGTCAGCAATAATCAATTGCCCTTGCTGACGCACATGCACTAATTGTTGAGGGCTTGATAAATCCACTACGATACGACCTGCTCCATTTCCGGCTGAGCGAAAATCTATATCTACAATCGATTTTTCTTCCTGATGTTTATTGACTACACTCGCGCCAATTATTTTTGCTGTCGATGTATTTGTTAATTCTTTTTGTGTTTCAGTTTGAGTCTGCTCTTTTTTAATAGCTGAAGTAAAACTAGGAATAAGCTTCACCAACAATTCTCTATCGGTTTGCTGTATTTCAAATTGCTGCATTTTTTGCAGTGTCAAAACAAGTCGACTACGATCGCTTGATTGCACAATATCGACTGCTTGTAAGTCTCCAAGATTGACTAATTGTCTATTCTGACCACTATTATTGATGGTCGCAGGCAAATCAATCACGATACGTGCTGGCTTAAGTATGGAAAAAATTTTAGGCGGGTTAGGTAGAGATGTTTTTAATGTGACTTTTATAACGACATTCTCACTTTCTTTTATAGCCTCAATTTTTTGTATGGCATTTTGCTGAGCATGCACTGCCGCACCAAACCAGAGAAAAAATAATAAACAAGCCTGCGATAGATGTCGGCGTGTTATTTGCATAATCATTTCTCTTTCATCTTTATTTCAACCAAACGTTTACGCCATTCACCACCTGCATCTTGCGTTGTTTCTTCAACCTGTATGGCATCTTCAGAAATTTTTATAACGCGCCCCATGTCTTGCCCTAAATAGCTACCAACATGAACTTGATAAATAACTTTTTCAACTTGAATCAGCGCTATGATTTTTCCTGTTTTACGTAGTGTTCCTACCATTCTTAAACTATCGATTGAATACTGTTCTAGCGTCTCTCGTGTCCTTTGCACATCTGGAAAAATATTGTTTCCAGCGGAGGGATGGTCTGTAGATAACAATGTAATTTTTTTGATATCAAAAGGATCAATACGATCATTAGCTTGATAGACAAATACTTGAGTAATTTCTTGCTCTTCTAACGATATTTTGCGACTCGTTATATTTTTTTGATTAGCGTTAATCCAGTTGTTGATATCTTCTTGCGGCAATTCTTTACATGCGGCTAGCGCAATCAATAATGTCATACTGTAATAAGCGAGTCGCATTAGCTTTGTGCTCGAATAGTTTTTTCATTTCGGATTTTCTTTTTACTAGAAAATTCGTCACTATCAATGCGATAAAAGATTCGAATCACTGCATCAAAATTTTGCACTCCATCTCGCATAGCTGTTATCGCAATATGATCAATCACTACTAACCTAGAGAGATTGGCAACATCACTAACAAATCCTGCTAAAGCATGATAGCTACCACTCATTTTTATTGTGATAGGCAACTCAGCAACAAATTCTTTAGTCTCTACTTCGCCAGGCTTAAATGATTCAAACTGCAGGCCTCGTTTGATTCCCGTCTGATTAATGTCTGATAAGGTGGCATCCATTGCAGCTTTTTCCGGAAGCTGTTGCTCAAGTTGTGTCAGTT
>CAMCXB010000074.1 GCA_945883145.1 Bordetella parapertussis
TAACTTGCCAACTCCGATTAACTCTATGGAATGCAAACATCATGAAGCCAATCCAAGGTTCAAATAATAATGTTCATAATAAAGATATCAATAATGCAGAGCTCACTAATTCGGAAATTGTCTTATTCGATGAACGTTCTGATCATCCAGTTAACCATACTAAAATTAAACCAACTTCACCCTTAGAGTCTTTTAAAGCATTCGTACAACAAGCGATTAATGCAATTCGTGCAGCATTTAATTTTAAAACGCATCATCAGATTCCTACTTCAAATATCAAAGCCGACATTATTCCAAAAGCTGAAACGCCCAAAAATGGAATTAACAATCAATTAATAGCAAATGAAGTTAATGTTATTTCGTCACCCTTAAATAATACAGAAGCTAATTTAAATGATCCTCTGCTCGATGATTTTGAAATTATAGAATCACTCGATGATTTTAATATGAAAGACGACATTAAGATTGAGGATGAGATTAAAAATAAAGAAGAGAATATTTTGGTAGAAACGACAAGTTTAATAGATGAGAGAGCTGATGAAATTCAAATAGAAAATTATGGTGCATTTGCTAATTGGTATAAGAGCGGAGCAAATATAAAAGTTATTCCCGATGATGCAATAGGTTATGCAAAATATTTAATTAGAACGCATGTCGATTTTGAAAAAATTAAAGACATTCCTGAATTGCTAGCAATGGTGGAGGCGGCAAAGAATTTAGTTCAAGAAGTGGAAAGAAAAGAGCCAAGCTTCTTTGAATTGGGACTTGATATGCAAGTTAATACAAAAAAAGAAATGAAAAGTAATGCATTGTTTGGTGTGGTTGTTAGTGAACGGCATGATAAAGATTTATTAAAAAAATATTTAAATGAAGAATCACAAAGATTTATTCAACTTTTCTATCCAAATAATATTGGCATTCAAAATCAGTCAGAAATAGATCAAATAAAAAATGATACAAAAACTTTTTTATTCTGGAAAACGCTATGGTCTCCAATTTTTACTAAAAGTGATTTAACTGTACAAAACTATGAATCGAGATTAATGAAAACTCCCACAGAAGAAGAAAAAGATTTAATTGCAAATGTTTTTAAAGCAGGTGAATTTAAAATTTTTAATGATCATTATTTAGCTTCAGATAATGACTTGCATTCATGCAAGCGATTCATAGAAAAATATGAACAAGTAAAAAAGATAGGATCGGAAAATCAAAAAGAAGAATTAGATCTTTTGAATTTAGATAAATATATAAAAGATTTCAAAAATTTTTATTTGGATGTGCAGATTGTAAAAATTCAAGAAAAAAAAGAAGAAAACTTAAAAATTGAAAGGCATGTTCAAGATATCTCTACCATTCTTCCAGAAATTATCATTTTTCAATCTTTAAATGCAGAGGCAATTCAAGCATTGCATACCATTCTTGCACCTGAGCTTCCCATGCCAAGTTTTCAAAAAATAATCAGTGAGGCAAAGAGTTATTTTTCTAGTATTGGCAACAATTTAATAATAAAAGATGAGGATCGTGCCGCAGCGTTAGTTATTGCTGGCTGGTGGCCTAAGTTAAATGTAAATGCTAAGCCAATAACAACTAAATCCGAAGCTTCAAATTTCTTTGGTCAATTTGATCAGTTTTTCACCAAAGACCCACTACCTGAACTAAAAGCGATTCCAAATTTTGATAAGTTAAATGCCTTATTAAATGTAGAAAAAATTTCAAATGATTTTAAGTGATGTATTTAAAAATTACTTTTATAAATTATTTTTTATAGGTGAGCGCTATGAATAAAATTAATAAAAATAGAATTTCGAATTCAACTGATCTGGCATCAAATACTATTAAATCAGAGTCCGATAAAGAAAATAAAATAAAAAATCAGTCATCTAATAAAACTGAAGAGTTGAATAATAAAGTGAGAAATGGAATTGAACGACGAAATGCAATGACTAGAGGCATAAAAAATACACCGCCGATTAACCGATTGGGCATGACTAATAAATTATCAGATTCTTCTGTAGGCATAAAGAATGCACCTAAAGAATCTTCTAAGCCTCTTCCTGTCTTGCCGCATGGGGGATTGAACTTAAAAGTGAGTCAAACGAAGCCACTACCTCCAGTTCCTACAAAGTCTCATACTCAGCCGCAGATTCAGTCTCAACCACAGCCCAAAATAGCTATTCTCGCTAAAACATTAGATGTGGGATTGATAGCCAAACAAATGAAGTTATTTAAAAATGCAATTAACTCTCAAGATAGCAGTCAGTCCGAGCTATTGGCTGAGCAGTTAAATAAATACGCATCTGATGATAAAAAAATATCAGCAGATATCTGCCGTAGATTTGCTATAAATATAGAGAAATTAGCTAGCCCCAATTTCAAATTCACGCCTGAAATTAAGCAGTCATTAGTTCAATTTTCTTCAGCTTGGATAGCTATGAAGTCTGCTCAAGGAGATCCGAAGGGGTCGGCATGGGATATTGTTATTAATACTATGGCGTTATCAATTCAGGAAAAGTCCAAAGAGTGGGGTATGGAGTTTTAATGCTAGTTGTTAGTGATGAGTTGTTCTAGTTTTTCTGTATCAGCACAAAATAATCTTATACCCTCAGCCAGTTTTTCAGTTGCCATAGCATCTGCATTCAACATGAATCGGTATGCTTTTTCATCGCAGTGAATTTTTTCACCAGAACTTTGCAAGGCCTGTTCTGGTGAAAGTTTGCGAGTGATTTTTTCATCACTCTCCGCTAGTTTTTGTAATAGTTCAGGACTAATGGTGAGTAAATCACAACCAGCTAATTCAATAATTTGTGAGGTGTTACGAAAGCTAGCACCCATGACTTCAGTTTTATAACCAAACTTTTTATAGTAAGCATAAATACGTTTTACAGACTGCACACCGGGGTCTTGTTCTCCACTGTATTCTTCACCGGTTGATTTCTTAAACCAATCATAAATACGCCCTACAAATGGCGAGATGAGCTGAGCGCCTGCTTCAGCACAAGCTATCGCCTGCGGCAAGGAAAATAGCAAGGTCATGTTGCAGCGTATGCCTTCTTTTTCTAAGACTTCAGCGGCGCGTATGCCTTCCCAAGTCGAAGCAATTTTAATTAAGACGCGTTCACGTGGTATGCCAGCAGCTTCATACAGCGCAATGAGTCTGCGACCTTTTTCTATCGTAGCTTGGGTATCAAAGGAGAGGCGTGCATCGGTTTCTGTTGAAACGCGACCGGGAATGATGTCTAGAATTTTTAATCCAAATGCAATCAACAAATGGTCAATGATGACGCTCGTTGATTGACCTTTATGTGCTTGCAATGCCTGATCAAGCAGCGGTCTATATTCTGGTTTTTGTACCGCTTTGAGTATGAGTGAGGGATTAGTCGTCGCATCCTGCGGAGCAAATGCTTGCATGCTTTGAAAATCGCCCGTATCGGCAACGACGGTGGTGTACTGCTTTAACTGATCCAACTGGTTCATAACAAGTTACATTCAGGTGAGATTAAAAAATAGTATTGTACGCAATATTAAACGCACAGTTAGGTATGCATAGTGATCAACTTGCCTGACGAACTTTAGTAATCAAGCCGCTGGTAGAGCTGTCATGTTTACCAATTTGCGCTTGTGGTTCCAGTTCAGACAAAATTCGGTTTGCAAGAATTTTTCCTAGCTCCACACCCCATTGATCAAAACTATTTATATCCCACAGCACGCCTTGTACAAATACTTTATGTTCATATAAAGCGATGAGTGCGCCTAATGATGCAGGTGTGAGTTTATCTAAGAGTAAGGTATTGCTAGGGCGATTGCCTGGAAAATGTTTGTGAGCGAGTAGGGCTGAGATTTTTTCTTCAGGCTGTTGTTGCGCTTGCATGTCTGTTCTTACTTCATCTTCGCTCTTGCCGCGCATGAGTGCTTCTGATTGAGCAAAACAATTGGCTAGCAAAGCCTGATGTTGTTGGTGATGCGTATGTGACGGTTTTAGCGCTGTAATGAAATCAACTGGAATCACATCTGTGCCTTGATGCAGTAATTGAAAATAAGCGTGTTGTCCATTCGTGCCGGCGCTTCCCCAAATAATTGGAGCAGTTGGCGTATTCAGCGTTTTACCATCACTCGTCACGCGCTTGCCATTGCTCTCCATTTCCAATTGCTGCAAGTAAGTTGGAAATAGCTGCAGGTCTTGGTGATACGGCGCAATCAGTTGCGAGCTTGTGTGAAAAAACTGGCGATACCAGGTAGCGATGAGTGCCAATATCACTGGCATATTACGTTCTAGAGGTACTTGCTGAAAATGCTGATCCATTGCATGTGCCCCCGCTAAAAATTCGCGGAAGTGCTGCATACCGATAGCAATAGCGAGAGGTAATCCAATCGCCGACCAAATTGAATAACGTCCACCTACCCAATCCCAGAACGGAAACATGTTAGTTGTATCAATACCAAATTCTTTTACAGCTTTAGCGTTGGTAGAGACCGCAACAAAATGTTGTGCGAGCGAGGCTAGAGAGCCTTGTTGCAAAAACCAGTTGCGCGCTGCATGCGCATTGAGCATAGTTTCTTGTGTGGTAAAAGTTTTAGATGCAATGATGAATAGTGTGGTTTCAGGATCTAAGCCGGATAGTTTTGCATCAATGTCATGACCATCGACATTAGAAAGAAAATGAAAATTCAGCTCAGCTTGTACAAATGGGCGTAATGCAGCACAAGTCATGGCGGGACCTAGATCAGATCCGCCTATACCTATATTCACAATATCGGTAATGCGTTTATCGCTATAACCTTTCCAGCTTCCACTTCGAACCGCTTCTGAAAAAGCATCTATGCGTGAAAGCACGGACTGTATATCTTGATTAATGTCTTTGCCATCTAGCAGACACTTTGCGTTTGCAGGTAGACGTAAAGCAGTATGCAGAACAGCGCGGTGCTCTGTTGTGTTGATGGCCTCGCCGCGGAACATGGCATCACGTTTTTCTTCCAGCTGACATGCACGCGCCCAATCAGTCAATAGACTTAGCGTTTGGTCACTGATATGGTTTTTAGAGAAATCTAAAAATAGACCAGCAGCGTCTAATGAAAAACGGTCAAAACGTTTTGCATCACTATCGAATAGTGAGGAGAGTTGCCAATGTTGCGCTTGTTCATAATGCGAAGCGAGTGCTGACAAACTGTTTGATTTTGTATTTTCTTGAGAGAGCTTGCTCATAGTGCGCGTGATTAGAGCGTTCCTTGGGAAACGAATAACCGAACTATACGGTAATTGGACACAATGCCCTGTTTTTGCTGGCTCTGTGATGGCCTAAAGCCATGGGCTAGGTCTGGCAGTGTTAGTTTTTATTAAGGCTAATTTTCAAATTTTAGCGTCTATTTTTTCCATCTAGGAACATTCCCACTAAGCCAATTAGTTTCACTGAGTACCCTTGAAACCACAAAAAGTGTTCGATTGATAACAAAAGTGTCTGAAAAATGCTATAGTTTGTTGTCAATTTAGAATTATTTCTCTGCTTGCTAGCTTATCTGTGTTTTTCGTTAGCTGCTTGAGCAAGAGGAAATCAGGGTAAAAAGGGGGAGGTGAGGTGCAAGTTTATTCAAATACCATCCGCGATTTATATGCATTAGCCGAATACGCTACGCCAGATCAATTTCTCACGCAGGCGATTGCCTTACTCAAAACTTGGATACGTTTTGATGGTGTTTTATTTGGCACTGGTGAAGCAAGACTGATGAAAAAAGAAGTAACTGAGTTAAATCCCAACCATCAAGAAATCGAAGATCAACTAGATCAACAAGATCGACAAGATCGACAAGATCGACAAGAACAGCGAGAGCCTATTCCAGATTCTATTTTATTCGGAAAAAATTCTCCCATAAAATTCAATGAAGATTTATTAGTGCGTGGTTATCGTGATGCACCGCATGCTCCAGTACGCGGTGGTATACGTAAAATTTATAGAAAATCATCAAAGAAAAATAGTAATGATCAAACTACTAGCGCTAGAACGCATCGATCCACAAATCCACTGTCTTTAATTCAAGAATTAAATCTTTGTCATGTCATCGTTGTTGGTGATGATGCTTCTAAAATCAAACCTGCGCGTTGGATGGTGCTCTATCGCCGACATGATGTGAGATTTTCTCAAAGCGATGCAGCACACTTACATGGACTTTGGACACATCTCTCACGTGCATTAGTTTTAAATCGTACACGTCATCTACAACGTAAATCATTAGAACAAGATAAAGATGCAGCAGCAAGTGGTCTTATCTCTATGGAAGGTCAGATACAAATCGCAGATGCACGTTTTTATGAATTATTAGATCATGAATGGCCTATTATCTCGCCGGAATCTTTACCTGAAATTGCGATGGAAGTACTGCGAGCGGGTAAAGTTTTTCGAGGAGAAAAAATTGAAATCACTCTCATACAGAGAAATGGATTTAATCGCTGCCGTATCATCCCTATCAAGAATTTAGAGTTGCTATCACCAAGAGAATTTGTAATAGCAAGGCGATTTTCTAACGGCATGAGTCATAAACAAATTGCACGCGAGCTAGGTATTTCGTATCACACAGTAAGAAATCAGTTAGCGCATACCTATCGCAAACTGAAAGTACACGACAAAGTATCGTTGTTTGACTTTCTTAGAATGAATGGTTTGAATAAGTAATCCTATAGAATATCGTCTGTATTGATTAAGGCGATATCACATGACACAAGATGAACTCAAACAAGCCGTGGCTCGTGCGGCCCTCAATTACGTGGTGGATGGTGCCATTATTGGTGTTGGCACTGGGTCTACTGCCAATTTTTTTATTGATGAGCTTGGTAAAATCAAACAGCGCATCAAGGGTGCTGTTGCATCGTCGGAAGCGACCGCAGCACGGCTAAAATCGCATGGTATCGCTGTCTTTGATTTAAATGAAATCACGCACATGCCAGTGTATATAGATGGCGCAGATGAAATTGATGCGAGTGGCGCCATGATTAAAGGTGGTGGTGGTGCGTTAACCCGTGAAAAAATTGTCGCTTCTGTAGCAGAAAAATTTATTTGTATAGCAGATGGTTCTAAGTTGGTTGAAGTAATGGGAACATTCCCATTGCCAATTGAAGTGATTCCTATGGCACAGGCGGTAGTAAGTCGCGCACTAAAGGCAATGGGCGCAACACCGATATTGCGTTTGAAAGAGGGCGTGCCTTACGTCACAGATAATGGTTGCTTCATTATTGATACTGCTGGTTTACGCATAACGCAACCGGCAAACCTTGAACAACAAATCAATGATTTACCAGGTGTTGTCACCAACGGATTATTTGCACGTAAAGGTGCGAACGTGTGTTTGTTGGGAATGGCGGATGGTGTAAAGACGATGACGTTTTAAATACGGTTGAATATGTATCATTGAAAAAATCCGAATTACGTATTACGCAAGCTATAAATAAAAAACCCGCAACGTATTGCGGGTTTTTTTATGCTGCTTAAATTTTATTCAGTAGGAGGTACATAACCTTGTGCAGCATCCGCGCCATCACCAAAGAAATGTTTTTCCATTTGCGTAGCGAGATATTTACGTGCACGCGAATCGGCTAAATTTAAACGGTTTTCATTGACCAACATAGTTTGATGTTTTAACCATGCAGCCCAAGCTTCTTTCGATACACTCTCCCAGATTTTTTTACCCAACTCACCTGGGTAAGGTGGAAAATCCAAGCCTTCAACTTCTTTTTCTAATTTAATGCAGTGAACCATGCGCGCCATTGTGTTCTCCAGAACTAGAGTTTTTTAATTAATACCAGCGACTTACGCTGCCAGTTATACATGTTTTGACGATTCTTAGGCAGATCATCAAAAGTGGCATTTACAAATCCACGTTTTAAAAACCAATGGGCTGCCCGTGTCGTTAATACAAATAGATTTTTAAATCCCGCTGCTCGAGCGCGATATTCCATATGTTTGAGTAGTCTTTCACCATCGCCTTGTGCTTGTGAATCAGGACTAACGGTTAAGCATGCCATCTCTGCCATTTTTTCAGCAGGGAAGGGATACAGTGCTGCGCAACCAAAGATTACGCCATCATGTTCAATCACGGAGAAATAATCAATTTCACGTTCAATTAATTCACGACCTCGTTTCACCAGAGTACCGTCTGCTTCCAGAGGTTCAATCAAACGCAAAATGCCACCTACATCTTCAATACTGGCTTCACGTAGACTTTCCAGATTTTCAGCAGCGATCATGGTACCCACACCATCATGGGTAAACACTTCTAACAGCACTGAGCCATCTCTCGCAAACGGCACAATATGCGCACGAGGTATGCCGCTGACACAAGCTTCTAAGGCATGACGCAGATAAAACGCGGAATCGGCTGGCAAACATCCAGATTCCAACACAGCTTGCGCTTGATGCGTAGAGAGTTCATGAATATCTTCTCCCTCTTGGTCTTGCATCATCGGTGTTTCGGAAAGAAAGATCAGCTTATCTGCTCTTAAGGCAATGGCAGCGGCTACAGCCACATCTTCCATCGCCAGATTAAACACTTCACCGGTGGGTGAGAAACCTAAGGGCGACAGCAATACCAAACCGCCAGCATGCAAAATAGGATGAATCGCTTCATGCGCAATCTTACGCGTCACACCAGTCAGCTCTAAATCCACGCCTTCAATAATGCCCATAGGGCGGGCAGTGACGAAATTGCCAGAAATAACCCGTATAGCTGCATTTGCCATCGGCGTATTTGGCAAGCCTTGACTAAATGCGGCTTCAATATCCAGTCTGAGTTCACCCGCTGCTTCCATAGCGCATTCCAATGCAGCCGTGGTGGTAATGCGCAGACCTTGATGCAGTCGAGTTTCACATTGACGCAAGGCGAGCTGCTCTTCTACTTGCGGGCGGGAGCCATGCACGATCACGACTTTAATCCCTAAGGCATGCAGCAGTGAGAGATCATGCGCTAATACCGGCAAAGCACCCGCCTTGACGAGCTCGCCAGGAAAGGCGACCACAAAGGTCTTGCCGCGGAAGGCATGTATATAGGGCGCGACTGAACGCAGCCATGCTACGAATTGATTCGAGGTTTCCATGGGCGCATTATAATTCGCTCCGCCATGTACGCACCCGATTCCCCTGAAAAAACTAGGAACGCAGCAGTGGGCGCTTCTCAACAAGCCCGCACGCCCCGTAATCCCTTACCCGAGATACGCTTTCCAGAAGAGCTGCCGGTTTCTGCTCGGCGTCAAGAAATCGCAGCAGCGCTGGCAATACATCAGGTCATCATTGTTTGTGGCGAGACGGGCTCAGGCAAGACCACGCAATTGCCCAAGCTGTGTTTAGCGATGGGACGGGGCGAGCACGGCTTAATTGGACACACCCAACCACGTCGTATCGCAGCATCGTCCACAGCAAAACGCATAGCTCAAGAGCTAGGCTCTGCACCTGGTGTGCATGCCGGCTTTAAAGTGAGATTTAATGACACCCTAACTGCAGGTGCGTGGGTCAAGCTCATGACCGATGGTATTTTGCTAGCAGAGACACAAGGTGATCCTCTACTCAAACAATACGACACCATCATCATTGATGAAGCGCATGAGCGTAGTTTAAATATTGATTTCTTATTGGGTTATTTAAAACAGCTATTACCTAAGCGTCCAGATCTCAAACTCATCATTACCTCTGCAACGATTGATGCCAATCGGTTTGCTCAACATTTTGGTAGTCCTGAACAACCCGCTCCTGTGATTGAAGTCTCGGGACGTTTATATCCAGTAGAAATTCGTTATCGACCAGTTGAACCCGATATAGTGTTAAAGATAGGCGCATCACAAAATGTTCAACAAACTGCAAAACAAAAAAATAAAGAACAACGCGATTTAATGGATGCCATCGTCGATGCAGTCGATGAATTAGCTTTATTAGGTCAAGGTGATGTATTGGTATTTTTACCAGGTGAACGTGAAATCCGCGATGCAGCAGAAGCATTACGTAAGCATCATCCGCCCCATGTGGAAATCCTACCCTTGTTTGCACGTTTATCTGCAGCAGAACAAGAGCGCGTTTTCAAAACTTCCAATGTACGTCGCATAGTGTTAGCGACAAATGTCGCTGAGACTTCCTTAACCGTACCGGGCATACGGTATGTAGTTGATGCAGGTACAGCGCGTGTAAAACGCTATAGCTATAGAAATAAAGTCGAGCAATTACAAATTGAACCGATTGCGCAATCAGCTTCAAATCAACGTGCAGGGCGATGCGGTCGTGTAGCAGCAGGTGTGTGTATACGTTTATATGAAGAACAAGATTTTTTACAACGTCCACCATTTACTGAGCCAGAGATACTGCGTTCTTCCTTAGCATCAGT
>CAMCXB010000075.1 GCA_945883145.1 Bordetella parapertussis
TGACGGTTAGGACATCGATTTGGCGAAGAAGTGTGACGATTTGTTCTGGTTTAAGACGTTGACCTTTAGGCATACGAAGTACTCCTTTCTAAGACAGATTAACAAAATTTCTCTCTTATAAAGTGGCACTAAAAATCAAGTCAGATCAAAGTGATTTGTACATTTTTTAGTTCTAGTATCATTGAGTGTCTGGATAAAATTATTTTAAGGGGATTACTTATTTTTTTTATTAATTCAGTTAGTCTAAATGCATATTAATTAATACCAATTAAATTATAAAATGATACTGCTTTAAAATACTATCATTAAAGATAATTAATGGTTGACATGCGAGTAGCCAATTTTATGAGCAAGGGTTTTCATTGGGACATCGGAGTCGATTAGCGCTTGATAGGCTTGTGGTCTAATCGTTGGCTCAATAAAAAAGAATAAATAGATTGATCATATTTTTTAATGAAAGCTTTATTTAACTTCCCTCGGCTTCACGGTTAAATAGCTGACACATTTTTTAAAAAGAATAACTTAAAAACAATTATGAATTTTCATTATTTTAATTATTGAATTTTCATATGACGATCTTGAAAAATTACCTGAAGAACAGTAGTATTCCCTTTACGCAACATTTTAAAAAAATCTTATGTATTAGCTAACAAATGCCGTGAAATTGGACGGCTAAACTTATCTCTTTATTTTAAGAGTGACTGTAAATCGTCCGAGAAGTTGTACATGCGTCGCTGAATTAGGCCTGCTTGAGACCTAACATCACTCGAATAGTTGTAAATGTGGTGCGTCCAGCTTAATTCCATGACCAACTCTTAAATCGTTAAGACCTGTCCAACACCTTTCACACCATCAGAGCATGCATAACTTTCAATTAAGCCGTCAGATCCGCTTGCTCGCCTTGGCACTCATTTGCGCTGGCATCCTGCTTCACTTTTCTAGGTTCAACACGTTGTGGATGATGTTAGTACATCGCCTACCTGTCATTCATGAGGGATTCTGGCTGTTTATTACTAACTTAGGCCGAGGCTGGCCCACATTTGCGATTTTGGCTGCGCTAGATTTAGGATCTGGTCGGCGCACCGCGTTATTTTTCCGCTGCTTTTTGATGTCAGCTGTTCTGCTACCGCTGATGAAGAATTTTTTTTCGGTGGCTCGCCCAGTTTCTGTGATGGAGCCCAGTCTCTTGCACTTGATGGGCGTTCCCGTCACAGGCATGGGCTCGATGCCCTCTGGACATGCACTGACCGCCGGTGCGGTACTAGCGGTACTCTGGTTTGCTCGCACCAACCATGAGACGAACCGTCAATTCCAATACGCTGGCTTAGCCGCCGTGCTGATTTCTTTGCTTGTGGCTTTCTCACGCATCATGATTGGTGCTCACTGGCCGGCTGATGTCATGGTCGGTTTTGGTATAGGTATGCTGATGGCTTATGCTGCTAATTGGCATGAACAACGCAAACCATGGGCTACCGCCCTAAGCGAGGGATATTGGACATGGGCCATCATCGTGCTGCAATTTATAAGTGCAGGAATTTTATTTTGGTCTGCTGCTGAGAACCCTTTGGAACTAGAACCCAACCTCTTGCTTGGTATCGGGGCACTTCTGCTTGCGATTTTTTCATTTCATCACCACATTCAAAAAATATCAATCGGAAGTTTGGCTCGGTAAAATTCAGTGCTTGAACAGAACATGCTCGTCTCACAAACGGAGACCACATCGTCACTTCCTAAACAGGCGTCCGAGTGCATAGCGCTAGGTCTGACATTGTCGGTCGTAATCCCTACCTTCAACGAAGCGGCCAACGTTGAGCCTCTCATTGAACGCCTGTACAAAGTACTTGAGGGTGTGAACTGGGAAGTCATTTTCGTTGATGATGACTCGCCTGACGGAACCGCCGCTGTATTGCGTGAGATAGCGGCTCGTTATCCACGTGTGCGCTGCCTACGCCGGGTCGGCCGGCGTGGCTTATCTAGTGCATGCGTTGAGGGTATGCTGGCCTCTACTGCAACCTACTTAGCTGTAATGGATGCCGACTTGCAGCACGACGAAACCATTTTGCCTGCCATGCTTACTTGCCTTAGGGACGAGCCCTTTGATCTCGTGATTGGCACTCGTTATATTGAAGGTGGCAGCGTCGGCGAGTGGGACAGCAAGCGGCAACGTGGCAGTGCTTTAGCGACCTTGCTGAGCCAGCGGCTGCTAAAGCTTGACGTGGCCGACCCTATGAGTGGTTTTTTTATGTTGCGGCGTGAGGTCATCGAAGGAGCGGTCTACAAACTCTCCAACATTGGCTTTAAGATCATGCTTGATTTAATCGTCTCTGCACATAAGCCGCTTCGTATTCGCGAATTACCCTATCAATTTGGCATTCGCCAACATGGCGAGAGCAAGCTCGACAATCGAGTCATGTGGGACTACCTCATGCTGTTAGTCGACAAAATCGTCGGACGCTATTTGCCAATTCGTTTTATATCCTTTGCCTTCATAGGCGGCACTGGTGTCTTTGTCCACTTGTTGGTGTTAGGGATAGCGCGCATAGCTGCACCCGATAACTTTACCCTAGGTCAAGCGGCTGCAACATCGACTGCGATGGTATTTAACTTCACCCTGAATAACGCACTCACCTACCGCGATAAACAATTACGTGGCTTACGTTACTTTGGTGGCCTACTCAAATTTGTGCTCGCCTGTAGCGTAGGTGCTTTTGCGAATGTGGGAGTGGCCTCGTTTATTTTTCGCGATTCGGGTGATTGGATACTTTCTGGGATCGCCGGTATTTTGGTCGGTCTGATGTGGAATTACGCGGCCACTGCACTATTCGTTTGGCCCCAACGCAAATACTGATAAGCAAACCAATCAATGCAGCGCTCCTTGCTTACAGGCCGCACTACCCTTGTACTGACAGCGAGTGCTGTGCTGCATGTTCTGCTATCGCTGACGCTTGAACTATCAGCTGACGAAGCGCATTACGCTTTATATGCAGCGCACTTGGACTGGAGTTATTTTGACCACCCGCCTCTGGTGGGTTGGGTGCAATGGCCATTTCTCCAATTAGGTGGATCGGACCTGGTGCTACGCATTGTTCCGATGGCCTGCTGGCTGCTCGCTAATTTTTTATTGATAGCGCTCTCAGACAATCTATTCCCCCAGTTCGCCGATCAACGCGGCTTGCGGGCAGACATCGTTTTGTTTAGTCTAAGCCCCTTGTTACACCTGCTGGGCATTGCCTTAGTTCCCGACACCTTGCTGATGCCACTGACCTTGGCCGTCATGTTAATAACTTGGCGCTTGTGTCATGAGCATGAAAGTTCGCGTCTCAGAAATTGGATCATCTTGGGTCTACTACTTGGATTAACCGGCTTAGCTAAGTACACAGCATTTCTCAACGCCATTGGTGTGCTGTTAGTGTTCATGCATCGCTATGGTCCACGATTAATGATCAGAGACGGCCCATGGATCGCCGTTCTAATTGCTGCTGCCATCGTTGCCCCAGTGTTCTGGTGGAACAGTCAACATGATTGGATCTCTTTTCACTACCAGCTTAATCACGCCGCCGGTGGCAATGAATGGCGAAGTCTTCTGGCCTTACGCTTTTGGATGGTTATATGGTTAGTATTTGGCTTATCGCTACCAGTTCTTGTTTTTATTGGCGTGCGTAACCGTCGAAACCTAGACGGCTCGTTGCATAGATCAGCACTCGGGCCGATATGGTTTTGTTTGTACTTTTTTCTACCAGGTATGCTCTTATGGTTTTTTTTATCAGGTCGGGGTAGCACCTTGCCGCATTGGGTTACCCCTTCAATCATGGCTGCTTTACCCACGGCAGCGGCAGTTATTTCAAGCCTTTGGAGCCAACAATCACGCTGGCCCGTCTGGTTATCTCTAGGCCTAGGGTTACAGGCAGTCTTAGTCATGGCCTGCATTGCTTTACTTTTAGCCGGTGGTCTTCAGAGCGAAGATCAGGGGGAGCGTAAAAGCCCTTCCGTGCAAACTAGATCGATCACTAATCCAATTGCCGACCTATATGGCTGGTCCGCAGGCGCTCACCGAGCGATGCATTTAGCTGAACAAGAAGGTGTCCAGACTTTGGCATTAGCTCATTGGACTTTAGCCAGTCGAATTGCCTGGTATGCCCGCCCAATGTCGGTAAAAGTATTGAAAAATAAACCTAGCCAATTTGATTTGTGGTTCGGCCAACCAGTGCAAGGTGAGCGCATGATCGTGATTGATTGGTCACAGATGAGCTTCGCTGCACCCGTCGCTAACAATCAATTCAAGCAGTGCAAAGATATCGATACGCTGCCAGTGATGCACTTGGGGCGACAGATTTCACAATTTCATTTCTGGCTATGTGAAGACTGGCAAGGCTAGAGGGATTTACAAAATACCGAAAACTTTCAGAGGTATTTAAAAATTCTAAAACAGACGTCATGAATTACTCAGGCCTAAGTTGTAAACTAAGTATTGACGGAAGCAAAATCATCAGGCTACGCTGCCAAGCCACATTCAAGCGCACCAAATAATAATGTGCTGCTTCAGCAATCAGCTCATAAGCATCTAGTATGCGAATTAAATTCGTTTCGCTCACCACTCGACTCCGATCTTTTGGGGATGAGGGCTTGCGTACTAATCGGATGGGGTTTTCAACGTTGGTTCCGCATTCTCGCCTCTAATGCGTTTTTTCAAGCTTGCAGATCTTCTAGAGTAACGTAGTCAAGCGCATTTATATGAGTACTTTCAAGTATCACTTTGGGTGCCACTCCAGCCTCAAAGGCTTGTTTCCATCTCAGTGCACACAAGCACCAACGGTCACCGGCTTTTAATCCTTGGAAGCGGTATTCTGGGCGTGGTGTGATGAGGTCGTTTCCTTGTTGAAGTGAGAAATCTAAAAATTCTTGCGACACTTTTGCGCAAATCACATGGCTGCCGCGGTCATTCTCATCTGTGTTGCAACACCCATCTCGAAAGTAGCCAGTCAAAGGGTCATACGAGCACGGCACGAGTGGTGTTCCAAGAACGTTGAAGCTGTCTTTATTCATTTGAAAGAATCCGTTTGCAATTCAAAACAGTTTAATAGATCTTCAGGTGTGTCACTAGATTTCTCTCCTAAGTAGGCTCTGATAAAAGGACCAGATTTCCAAGGCATTGTCAGCCCACTCCAGATCGCGTCTCCGACTACTGTTGCTGTCGTATCGAGGTTTTTGACTGGTACTACTGCAGGTAAGAGCTTTTCAAATTCAACCTCTGCAATAGCCCAAGTTCCCGACGTCCACACGTAAATAACTTTTATTGGTATTGAGTCTGGTGGGCTGAAAGATTGAATTGCTGTTTTGATTATCTTGAGTTTTGGATCTTGACTATCAAGCTGTTTAACAGTCTTGCATGAGTTAGTCGTCATGCGCCATCTGTCCTTCATGATTCCAATGAAATCAACATCTCTACCATCAACATTGAACATCAATCCATTATCTTTTTGAGACCAACTGACATGAGTCAGGGTCACTACAGGTAAAAATAAGAGTAAAAGTATTACCGATAATTTTTTGTTCATTATGATTTTTTTATCTTGATATGAAATAGATAGCTCTGAGGTTTGATACTCAAAATTTTTATTAGATGTATCTAAATGTAAGCGATTGTTTCGATCTGTAAAAGATAAAAAAATAAAGCGAGGGCAGTCATACGATGATCCTGCGTCAACAATGATGCGACAGACAAAATTGTAAACCGACTAATAGAGGAAATCCTATGAAAAAGCTCGCCTTAGTAACAACACTCATTATCGCAGCAACTGGTGCATATGCAGAGACTGCAAAATCAGCGCCTGAAGCAGCAGCACCTGCTGCAACAACTACAGCTCCAACTCAAGTTAAAAAAGAACATAAAGTGAATCACGCTGTTAAAGCAAAGCACACTGAAGTAAAAGCAGAAGAAGTCAAACCAGCAGCAGAAAAAATGAAGTAATCACATCGATTCTCCGAGGGATTTGGGGCTGCTTGCAGCCCCTTTTTTATTTTACGGATTGGGTTTTCAATTGCATTAAAATCGAGTTTTATAGTGATATTGCATGTTAAAAATGCTGTTCTTAAGTTTGTATTACTTAATTCGCATGATTTAAAACCCATCCCCTAGAGAGTCAATATGACCCGTCCATCCAAGGTATCAACCCTGTTATTAAAGAATGTGCCGTTATTTGCTTCGCTCTCGGAGGATCAACTTCTTTTATTGTCCAACGTACTACAGCGTGAACAGTTTGCAAAAAACAAAATGATTTTAAGTGCGGGTGATAAAACTGAAACTCTGTATGTCGTGTTAAGTGGTCGAATCAAAGTGGCAATAGGTGATGACCAAGGCAAAGAAGTCGTTTTAGCGATATTAAGTGCGGGTGAATATTTTGGTGAGATGGCATTGTTAGATGGTGGTTCTCGTTCAGCCAATGTCTCAGCATTAGAAGCTTGTGAATTACTAACCTTATCTAAACATGAATTTCATCAATGCTTAGAAAATAACTTTTCTATGTCCATGATCGTCATGCGTGGTTTAGTGAAACGACTTCGTGATGCAGATAAAAAAATCACGAGCTTGGCGCTGATGGATGTGTATGGCAGAGTAGCGCGCTTGTTATTAGAACAAGCAGAGTCTATTGATGGTGAAAGAACGATTGCAAAAAAACTCGCTAAAAAAGACATCGCCAATATGATTGGTGCTTCACGTGAAATGGTCACTCGTGTGATGAAAGACTTAGAGTTGCGCGGCATGATACAAGTGTTACCTGATTCAATTGTGTTAAACGATACCTTAACCGAATTTGATTAAGGTATCGCTTCATCATTTCAATAATTCTCAGTCACTTTATTTAATTGCAACCGGTGCTAAAGCACGAGTCAAACTCGCTTCGCCTCTGCCATGGATAGAGGCGTTATAACTAGCGATCGTATCCTGTCGTGCGGTATTGAGTAGTTGATTCGTGATTTGCGTAGCATTTGCGGATGTGAATTTGCTACCTATGATAGCTGCATAGCCGGAAACAATTGGGGCGGCAAATGAAGTGCCATACAGACCCGTTTTATTTCCTTCAACACCCACAACTAAAAATTGTTTTTGTACGGTCGTATCTGTTCCTGCAGTATTTGAGTAAGACGCCATTGAAGCTTGTGAAGTAGGGGTACCGTTTTTACTTAATGCGCCTACAAAAATTGCAGATTTTGTTCCCTTAAGTGAGTAGTTCAATGCATCAATTTGGCCATTGCGATTCACGCTATTGATTGCAACCGCATCATTACCTGCCGCTTTAGAAATCACAGCATTACCATTCGTTGCATAGTTAACGATGGATTGTTCTTGTGAACCCCATCTAAATGCTACGTTGGGTGCAATGTACATGCCATAGCTGAGATTTAAAACATTTAAGCCACGATTTAAAGCGACTGCACCAGCGGTATTGAAATCATCAGCACGCATGGTCGCAGAGGGCGCAATCATCAATGCTTCGTTATAAGTCCATTCACCATGGCGCATATTCGCAACGCCATAACCTAAATTGCCAGTGAAGCGTGATCGGCTTCTAAAATCATCCACCACCGTGATAGTGACACCACTACCTTTATAATTTTGACGCCATGCATCGCCAACTTCAGGACTCATCCATGACTGTAGAGTTTGTGCCATTGCGACGTTGCTGAGTAAGATGCCGCAAGCGATTGTTATAAGTTTGATTTTCATGATATCTCCTTAAGTAAAACGTGGGTGGTTAAAAGTATTTTATATAGCGAATAAAAAATAAATCTTTGTTCAAAGGCTTATCGTTAAATAAATGCGAGAGAGTTTCAGAGGGAGGCAGAGGTGAGGCAGCTAAACGGCAATTCACTTCTTGTATGCCACCGATGTCGCCATAGTCAGCAGTACAAGTTTTTTCTCTTAAATTTCCACCGAGGATAGTGGTACCGCGTATGGAGAGAAATGAGGTTTTATCGATCTGCGTGCTGTAAGCAAAGCCGATGGTAACGCTGCGTGATATTTCATATTTTTCAGCTTTTTCTCCGGTGCTGAATCCCCAGATTACACCAAGGTTGGGATTGATCTCAGTCATCCAAACAGTTTTAGTATCTGTCCAATTCGTTTGATACCACTGTTTGAAAGATACAAAATTTCCTTGTGCTGTTTCAAATCCACCAGCTGATGAATCACTGACCTTGCCGGATAATTCAGAGCCTTGTTTAATGTCGATGAGATGAGTGGCATCAATAAAATTTTGAATGAATGACCAGCTCTTTGTATATTCTTCTGCCTGACTGATTGTTGCGTTACCGAGTAAGAGTGCAATGAAGAATAGTTTCAATAAAAACGATGTGCTCGTTTTTATTAAAGAACTCTTTGCATCATGATTCACTATCCACATTGTTGTCTCCCACCGGTTCATCACTGATTACAAAACTTTTTTCCCCAATCGGTTTATTTCTAAAACCTTTTAGGAAAGTTATGTTTTTAAAGTGATGCCAGTATCGCGAAGACGCTGTTAAGGATCGAGGTAATAAGTCACACTTTTTTATAAATAAGTGCAGGACATTGAAATCAATTAGATTGATCAATAAAATTTTATAAATAAGTTATCTAATGAAGATCGTTAAAGATCAGGATAACGATGTATCAAGATGTTAGAATATTTTCAAAATTGAATTCTTTTTTTAGTATGCTAACTAAAGTGTGAGTTAGTTAATTATCTTTTTAGTAATTCTTTAGTGATGCGTTTTGTTTGCGCTAGGTGAGAAATGCGCTTTACAGCGAGGAGTCTTGATTGAAACGTCTTTTCTTTTTTTTATTACTCTCGCCACTTATTGCTCGTGCTGAGCCATCCAACTGTTATAACTTTGAGAAATCAGATCAAATGTATTTCTGTTTGGCTGTGTCGCAAAAATCTAAAGCAGATTGTTTTTTGATTCGAGACCAAGATCTGAAAAACGAGTGCGTATCGCGTTTTGGTGGCGAAAGTGGTTTTTGTGAATCGATTCGAAATGAAGATCACAAATATTATTGTATTGCTAACTCCAAGAAGCAAAGTGCCTACTGCTACTCCATACGCGAGGCTGACAGTAAAAACTTTTGTCTAGCGCAGCAATCGAATGACAAGAGTTACTGCTTCAGTATTCGTGCGGTAGAGAAGAAAAATCAGTGTTTATTAGTTGTGAAATAAGAGAAGTTTCTCTATTGATAATTTTTATGCTGAATCAAAAATCTGATTAAAGCTTGGCTGACATCTGTCGATACACCCATTGCAATCAAAGGGTGTGGCCATGATTATTGAAAGAGTAGATTTACAGACTATCAAACAAGGTGAGTACATCTCGCTGCTGCATGGCCTAGAAATAGGCGAAAGCATCTATTGCACTGAACTTAAGCAGGCGCAAAGCCTGCGCGCACTTTCTTACTATTTAGTTAAGACGCGTAATCTTGCCAGAAAATATACATTCCGCAAAATGGATAGAGGCTGGCGCATTATCCGGATTTGTTAAGCAACTAAGGCTTATTCAAACCAAATCAATTCCATCCTGAATTGAGCAAATAAGACACCAAACTTTTATTCATAGACACTGCCTGCGTCAGCATTGCTGTTGATGCATTCTGTTGAATCTGACCTGCTGCAAGATTAGCAGTCTCGGTGGCGAGATCCGCATTCATGATACGACCCATCGCTTCAGATTGTATGGTCATACGGTTGCTAGCCACGGCTGATTGAATCTCTAAGATATTCTGTTTCGCACCGATATAACCTTGCAGAGATGACACAGTATCCATAGCGGTATCGATAGGCTTGGTGGTTGCATCAATTGCTGATGTAGCACCAGCCTGTGTAGAAATATCTAAAGTACTAAGTTTGGAGCCAGCAGGACCAAGAACTGTTGATAACACAGACTGAAAACTTAGTGATGTTGTATCCGTAGAGCCTGTTCCACTGTGTATGCTCATTGATGTGGTATCACCATTTAATAGTGAGCTACCATTCCATAGGGCGCTGTTTGCAATACTATTAATCGTATTTCTGTAATCTTCAAATTGCGCCTGATTGATTGCACGTTGGGTGCTGTCCACAGTCGACGTTGCTGAACTCAATGCTAGCGTTTTCATATTCGTGAGTAAATCATTGATTTGACTTAG
>CAMCXB010000076.1 GCA_945883145.1 Bordetella parapertussis
GAAGAAACAGCACTCAATCCTGCTTTGGGTTTGCGTGCAATTCGTTACTGCTTAGCTGAGCCACAAATGTTTTTAACGCAGTTGCGCGCGATTTTGCGCGCATCTGCTTATGGACCCATAAATTTATTGATACCTATGTTGTCGCATGCTTTTGAAATTGATCAGTCATTGATGTTGATCGAGCAAGCAAAAGAACAATTACGAGTAGCGAAAAAGAAATTTGATGAAAAAATCTTAGTCGGCGCCATGATAGAAATACCGGCAGCGGCACTCACGCTACCTTTGTTTATCAAGCGCTTAGATTTTCTTTCCATAGGTACGAATGATTTAATTCAATATACCCTAGCGATTGATCGGGTCGATCATGAAGTAGCCCATCTGTATGATCCATTGCATCCAGCTATTTTGCATCTGCTAGCCACTACCATTAGTGCGGGTGCAAAAGCAGACGTACCGGTCGCAGTTTGTGGTGAAGTTGCAGGCGATACTAAGCTCACGCGATTGTTATTGGGATTGGGATTGCGAGAATTTTCTATGCATCCCGCACAGCTCCTGTCAGTGAAACAAGAAATACTTAACTCTGACATCTCTGAAATAGAACCGCAGGTGAAAAAAATATTAAGACTTTATGAGCCTGAAGCCATCGCTGAAGCAGTAGAAAAACTGCAAGCACTCTAAAGTTAAATAGCAGAGGGGATTTGACGCTGCTCGTCTAGTTCGTTATCCTTACTCAGTTGCGCCGATTTGAACGGTAACTGGCAGAAGTCGCCAGACCCAGCTTGCGGGCGCAAGGGAAACATCCCGCACAAATACGGCTAAAGCGAGTTGAATCGTAGACCTTGCGAATTCAGCCCGATATGCCGAGTGCAGTCGGGCTTTTTCATGCAAAGACAGTTTATGAACTCTATCGGCATCGTCACACCTCAGTCACTCTTCTTTAGAGAGCCGCTTGCATTGCAAAGCGGCGCATCGCTATCCGACTACACCTTAGTCTATGAAACCTATGGCACCTTGAATGCTGATCGTTCCAATGCAGTGTTGGTTTGTCATGCATTAAACGCTTCGCATCACGTGGCAGGTACTTATGAAGGACAAGCACGCAGTCAAGGTTGGTGGGACAACATGGTAGGGCCTGGTAAAGCCTTAGACACCAATCGATTCTTTGTGATCGGCGTGAATAACTTAGGTTCTTGCTTTGGCTCTACCGGACCCATGCATAACAATCCTGCAACCGGTAAACCTTATGGCGCTGCTTTTCCTGTGGTCACAGTAGAAGATTGGGTGCATGCACAAGCACGTTTAGCAGATGCACTCGGCATACAACAACTTGCAGCTGTTATGGGTGGTTCATTAGGTGGCATGCAAGCGATGGCGTGGAGCATGCTATACCCAGAGCGTGTACGACACTGTTTAGTGATTGCTTCAACACCTAAACTCTCCGCACAAAATATCGCATTCAATGATGTAGCGAGACAAGCCATACTCACCGACCCTGATTATCATGCGGGTGATTTTTATGCACATGGTGTCGTGCCTAAAAATGGATTGCGGGTAGCACGCATGATAGGCCACATCACCTATTTATCCGATGATGATATGGCGGAAAAATTCGGACGTGATTTACGTGGTACAGATTATCAGTTTGGTTATGGCGTAGATTTTGAAATCGAATCGTATTTGCGCTATCAAGGCGATAAATTTTCTGAATACTTTGATGCCAACACCTATTTGTTGATTACCAAAGCCTTAGATTATTTTGATCCTGCTCGCGCGCACAATGGTGATTTAGCCGTTGCACTCGCTAATACACAAGCAGAATTTTTATTAGTCTCCTTTTCTACTGATTGGCGTTTCGCGCCTGAACGTAGTCGTGAAATCGTTCAAGCTTTGGTAAAAAACAATCGTAAAGTCAGTTATGCGGAAATCGATGCACCGCATGGTCATGATGCATTTTTATTAGATGATCATCGCTACATGGCTGTCGTCAGTAGTTATTACGACAAAGTGTGGCAGCAAATACAAACATCTCATGCAACACTTCAAGCAACGCATAAGGAGGCAGCATGAATGTAGCGAAATTTCATGGCTTGCGTGCTGACCTTGCATTCATTGCGCATTGGGTACAAGCAGGATCACGTGTCTTGGATTTAGGTTGTGGTGATGGCGCTATGCTCGATTATTTACAAGTCGAGAAACAATGTGTCGGATATGGTGTAGAAATAGATGACACCAGCATACCGCGTTGCATCGATCGTGGTGTCTCAGTCATACAGCAAGATATAGAAGCAGGCTTAGCCATGTTTACAGATGATGCATTTGATAGCGTGCTTTGTTTATCTGCACTACAAATGATGAAAGATGTAGAAGGCGTGCTACGTGATATTAATCGTGTTGGACATGAGGCGATTGTTTCATTTCCCAATTTTGCACACTGGCCACATAGACTGGCCTTATTGCAAGGACACATGCCTGTATCTGAAAGTTTGCCCTATGATTGGTTTGATACACCTAATCTACGTTGCGCAACAATTAGCGACTTTGAACAACTCGCAGCGGAAGTTGGACTCGAAGTTTTAGACAGTGTCGCACTCAAAGATGATGGAACACCCGTAACTTTCATGCCGAACTGGCGTGGCAGTTTAGGTGTTTTTAGATTAAAGAAAAAATAAATTTCCATTTTTAACAGGCTTGCGCATGCCCCATACAACTGGTTGGCGACATTATTTCAATCGCAAGATGCTGATCTGCGTCATGCTGGGTTTTACTTCAGGCTTACCGCTATTCATACTCTATAACCTCTTATCTGCATGGTTAAGAGCAGAGCAAGTGGATCTCACAGCCATAGGCTTGTTTGCTTTAGTAGGATTTCCGTATACATGGAAATTCATTTGGTCACCTTTTATGGATAGATTTCAACTTCCATTATTAGGTCGCCGCCGTGGTTGGATGTTTCTCACGCAACTATGTTTAATGGTGGTGATAGCGGCGATGGGTTTTTATTCGCCACAAAATGATTTAAGCATGATTGTATTTTTAGCAGGAACGATTGCTTTTTTATCCGCTAGTCAAGACATCGTAATCGATGCTTATAGACGTGAAATTTTAGCGGATGATGAACAAGGATCGGGAACAGCTTTATTCGTTAACGCTTATAAAATTTCTACACTCGTACCAGGCTCACTCTCTTTGATTTTGTCCGACTTTTTAAGTTGGCAAATCGTTTTTTCTATTACGGCACTCTTCATGTTGCCGGGTCTGGTAACCAGTTTACTGATACGTGAGCCTGTGATGTACGGTCAACCACCAGCAAATTTGCGTGAGGCCGTAGTCTTACCTTTTAAAGAATTTATAAATCGTAGTGGTTGGTCACATGCACTCACTATCTTGGCCTTTATTTTTCTCTATAAATTAGGTGATTCCATGGCTACCGCTTTGGCCACACCGTTTTATATCGATTTAGGATTTTCACGCACCCAAATTGGTTTGGTCGCAAAAAATGCAGGCTTATGGGCGAGCTTAGCGGGTGGAATTTTAGGTGCAGTCTGGTTAGAAAAAACAGGTATTAACCGTGGCTTGTGGGTGTTCGGTGTATTGCAAGCGATCGCAATTTTAGGTTTTGCCTTGTTAGCAAAAGTTGGTGTCGGCGCAGCAGAATTAAATACACTCTTACTCGGTTTTGTAATTGGCTTAGAAGCCTTTGCAGTTGGTTTAGGTACGGCAGCATTTACTTCGTTTATTGCTACGACCACAGATGCACGCTACACCGCTACACAATTTGCTTTATTCACGAGCTTATCTGCTGTTCCTCGTACTTTTTTTAATGCGATAACAGGTTACATCGTCGCTGAAACAGGATGGTTTCACTTTTTCTTAATTTGTTTTGCGCTCTCCATACCGGGTATGTTGTTACTACCTAAGATTGCGCCTTGGTCATCGCCACCACAAACCCCTTTAACTGCAGATTAAATAATGCAAGCAGCATGTTGAACATACTCTGGCTAGGATTTTTTCTTATAGCAGCAATTAGTGCGAGTTGGCGCTGGTTGATGATGAGTGACCCAACTGTATTTGCACTCATGATAGAAAGCCTGTTTGCTATGGCTAAGCTATCAGTAGAAGTGATGTTGGTTATGTTTGGCACGCTCACACTATGGTTAGGATTTTTACGCATAGCAGAGCGCGCTGGCATTGTGGAATCATTGGCGCGCTTACTCACACCTTTGTTTGCGCGGCTCATGCCGGATGTACCTGCTGGTCATCCTGCACTAGGCTTAATCACTTTAAATTTCACAGCAAACGCTTTAGGTTTAGATAATGCAGCCACGCCCATAGGTTTAAAAGCCATGCGCGCCTTGCAAGAACTTAATCCTATGCCTTTGTTTGCAACCAATGCACAGATTTTATTTTTAGTCTTAAATGCATCATCACTGACTTTGCTGCCGGTTTCTATTTTCATGTATCGCTTACAGCAAGGCGCAGCAGATCCTACTTTAGTTTTCCTTCCCATTTTGCTTGCTACCTCTGCTTCTACTTTAACCGGTCTGTTAGTCGTAGCGGCAGTACAAAGATTAAAGTTATGGGATCCCGTTGTGTTGGCATGGTTGGGGTCAGTCGCTATAGTTTTAATTTCTTTGATGGCGCTATTAGCGACACTATCAACAGCTATGCTTGCTGTCGTATCTTCTTTAGTTGGCAATCTCATTTTATTTGGATTGATTTTATTTTTCTTAGTGGTTGCAACATTACGACGCGTATCTGTCTATGAAGCTTTTATAGAAGGTGCAAAAGAGGGCTATGAAGTAGCAAAAAATCTTTTGCCGTATTTGGTAGCAATGCTATGTGCAGTCGGCGTGTTTCGCGCTTCCGGTGCATTAGATGGCGTGTTAAGTGGTGTGCGTTGGTTGGTCGAGTCTATAGGTTGGGATAGTCGCTTTGTAGATGCCTTACCCACGGCGATGGTGAAACCATTTTCGGGGAGTGCTGCGCGCGCATTGCTTATCGAGACCATGAGTAATAAAGGTGTGGATAGTTTTGCAGCACTGCTTGCTGCTACGATGCAAGGCAGTACTGAAACTACATTTTATGTGTTGGCAGTATATTTTGGTGCCGTAGGCATACAGCGCGCTCGCTACGCAGTGGCATGCGCCTTAGTTGCAGATTTGGCTGGTGTGCTAGCATCGATTGCGGTTTGTTATTGGTTCTTTGGATAAGTTTTTAAACAGCATATTCAATCACTAAGGGTGAATGATCAGAGAATCGTTCATCTTTATATACATAAGCTGATTTTGCTTTTGCATTCAACCCTGTACTCGCAATTTGATAATCAATACGCCAACCTACATTGTTAGCCCAAGCCTGTCCGCGATTACTCCACCACGTATAAGCTTCACCAGTAGTATCAGGATGCAGTGAACGATACACATCACACCAACCTAGCTCATCCAAAATGCGCGACATCCAAGCTCGCTCTTCTGGCAAGAAGCCAGAATTTTTTTGATTACTCTTCCAATTTTTTAAATCAATTTCTTTGTGGGCGACATTCCAGTCACCACAAATTACAACTTCTCTACCTGAATTAATGAGTTGTGCCAGATGAGGATAGAAAGCATCCATGAAACGAAATTTAGCTTGTTGTCTTTCATCGCTAGCAGAACCAGAAGGGCAATACACTGAGACTACTGTGAGATCAGCATAATCACACTGTACATAACGGCCTTCAGCATCAAACTCTGAATTACCAAAACCAAGTTGGTGTTCTAAAGCAGGCGTGCGGCTGTAAACCCCCGTACCGGAATAGCCTTTTTTTTCAGCATAATGAAAATAGCCGTGATAACCCAAAGGCTGTAAGAAATCTGCCGTCATATCGGCTTCTTGCGCTTTGAGTTCTTGCACGCAGATGTAGTCAGCTTCTTGTTTTAGCATCCATGCAAAAAATTCTTTTTTTGCGGCTGAGCGTATGCCGTTCAAATTGGCAGAAATTATTTTCATAAATGGCATCCTTTATTTACCAAGACCAACAGCATACAGGATCAGTCGCGCGATAAAATAGCGGCTTCTTAGCCACTTCTTAAATTAAACCGTGACCACACTCCGTCAACAATTCATTGCATTTTCCGTCTCAGCCGGTGTATTGCACTTTGGTGATTTCGTCACTAAGGCTGGTCGCAATTCTCCCTACTTTTTTAATGCAGGCTTATTCAATGATGGAGCCCGTTTAGGCAAATTAGCCGAGTTTTATGCACAGACCATGTTAGATGCAGGTGTGGAATTCGACATGCTATTTGGCCCTGCTTATAAAGGCATTACCTTGGCTTCTGCAACAGCCGTAGCTTTAGCAGCAAAAGGTAAGAATGTGCCCTTTGCCTATAACCGTAAAGAAGCGAAAGATCATGGCGAAGGCGGCACCATAGTTGGAGCGAAACTAGAAGGTCGTGTAGTTATTATTGATGATGTGATTTCAGCAGGCACATCAGTGCGTGAATCTGTGCACATGATTCGCAATCAAGGAGCACATCCTTGCGCAGTGTTGATAGCTTTAGATCGTATGGAAAAAAGTGGCGCAGAGGGTGCGTTGTCAGCACTCTCTGCTGTACAAGAAGTAGAGCAATCATTTGGCATACCTGTGATTGCCATTGCCAACTTAAATGATTTATTCAGCTATTTATCTGAGCCAGGTGCACAGACAGAATTAGCGCAATTTAAAGATGCCGTAGCAGCATATAGACAGCGCTACGGCGTGGCTTAATTTAGCTGAGCTTAGCCGAATTTTGCCGAGCTTAGCCAAGCTTTTTCTTTAACAGCTCTGTGAGCTGAGCTGGATTAGCTTTACCTTTACTAGCTTTCATTGCCTGACCTATCAGTGCATTGAAAGCTTTTTCTTTTCCAGCTCTAAATTCTTCTACGGATTTTTCATTTGCTGCTAAGACTTCATCCACAATTTTTTCTAATGCACCGCTATCAGAAATTTGTTTTAAGCCTTTCGCTTCAATAATGTCATCCGCTAAGGAATCAGCTTTTGATGGCGCTTCCCACATACCAGCAAATACTTCTTTAGCAATTTTATTTGAGATTGTGCCATCCGCAATACGTGTCAATAGCAAAGCAAATTGTTTTGCATTTACAGGCGCTTGAGAAATTTCCATACTTTCGCGATTGAGTGTCGATGCAACATCACCCATTAACCAGTTGGCAGCATACTTGGCCTGATCTTTTCCCGTTGCTACCACCACAGCTTCAAAATAAGACGCCAGCGCTTTGGATTGCGTTAACACCATCGCATCGTATTCAGACAATTGATAGTCGTGAATAAAACGTTCACGCATAGCAGCCGGCAGCTCTGGCAACGCAGCTTTAACGCGCGCTATCCATTCTTGTGCAATCACGAGTGGCGGTAGATCGGGATCGGGAAAGTAGCGGTAGTCCATCGCATCTTCTTTGCTGCGCATAGAACGCGTTTCTTTTTTATCAGGATCATAGAGTCGTGTTTCTTGAACAATTCTCCCGCCATCTTCAATTAATTCAATTTGTCTACGCACTTCATAATTAATCGCTTCTTCTAAAAAGCGAAATGAATTTAGATTTTTGATTTCGCAGCGTGTGCCATATTCTTTTTGTCCTACAGGACGCACAGATACATTTGCATCACAACGGAATGAACCTTCTTGCATATTCCCATCGCACACACCTAACCACACCACCAGTGAGTGCAAAGCTTTTGCATAAGCGACTGCTTCAGCAGCACTACGCATATCCGGTTCAGTCACGATTTCAAGTAAGGGTGTGCCAGCACGATTTAAATCGATACCAGTCATGCCTTGATAATCTTCATGCAAAGATTTACCTGCATCTTCTTCTAAATGTGCACGTGTCAGTTGCACGGTTTTTACTTCAGATTTGCCATTGGCTTCAAGCACAAAAGAAACTTTGCCACCTTGAACAACGGGAATTTCAAATTGACTGATTTGATAGCCCTTAGGTAGATCCGGATAAAAATAATTTTTGCGCGCAAAGACAGATTGCGGAGCAATCGTCGCACCTATCGCTAAACCAAATCGAATCGCACGTTCTACAGCGCCTTTGTTCAACACTGGCAGTACGCCAGGTAAAGCTAAATCGACTGGAGATGTTTGCGTGTTGGGTTCAGCACCAAATTTAATAGGCGCACCACTGAAAATTTTTGATTCAGTCGTGAGCTGGGCATGTGTTTCTAAACCTATGACGACTTCCCATTGCATGTTGTGCTTCCTCTTCAGATGCCTGCCGGATGGCGCGTATGCCAATCCGTTGCAAGTTGAAATTGATGAGCTATGCCTAACAATTTCGCTTCTTCGAAATAATTACCAATTAATTGCAAGCCTACTGGACGTTGTGCATTTTTCTCACCTTGTCCAAAGCCACATGGAATAGACATACCTGGCAAACCTGCAAGGCTGGTTGATAAGGTATAAATATCAGCTAAATAATTAGCCAGCGGATCATTTGCTTTTGATCCTAAGTCCCATGCAACTGTCGGTGCAACTGGTCCCATGATCACATCACATTGCGTGAAGGCTTGTTGAAAATCTTGTGCAATCAAGCGACGAATTTTTTGCGCTTGTACATAGTAAGCATCATAGTAACCATGTGATAGCACATAAGCGCCAACTAAAATACGACGTTTAACTTCATCACCAAAACCTTGTGATCGTGTTTTTCTATACATGTCCGATAAGTCTGTGTATTCAGGTGCGCGATATCCATAACGCACACCATCAAAGCGCGATAAATTTGATGACGCTTCTGCTGGTGCGATGACGTAGTAAACAGGAATAGATAATTCTGTTTTTGGCAGTGAAATATCAACTAGTGTTGCACCACATTTTTCATATTCATGTAGCGCAGCACGTATGGCAGCTTCTACATCACTCGCCAAACCTTTGCCAAAATATTCTTTAGGCACACCAATTTTTAAACCTTTAATACTGTTTTGTAGTTGGCTAGAAAAATCTTCAACCGGTCTTTCTATACTGGTCGAATCTTTTTCATCAAAGCCAGTCATGGCGTTAAGCAGCAAGGCACAATCTTCTGCGGTATGTGCAATCGGACCACCTTGATCAAGTGAAGAAGCAAAGGCAATCATGCCAAAGCGTGACACACGACCATAGGTTGGTTTAATGCCAGTCACACCACAGAGTGCAGCAGGTTGTCGTATTGAGCCACCAGTATCGGTGCCTGTTGCTGCAGGTGCTAAAGCTCCTGCTACTGCGGCTGCTGAACCACCTGATGATCCACCTGGAACAGCTGTTTTATCCCATGGATTTTTTACAGAGCCAAAAAAAGAATTTTCATTAGCAGAACCCATAGCAAATTCATCACAATTCAATTTACCTAATGTGACCATGCCTGCTTTACGGAACTGTTCCACAACAGTCGCATCAAAAGGACTGCGATAGTTAGCTAACATTTTGGAACCAGCCGTGGATTTCCAACCGCGTGTAACAAAAATATCTTTATGCGCAATCGGCACGCCGAGTAAATCACCGGCTTCACCTGCTGCGATACGTGCATCAGCAGCTTTTGCTTGTGCTAGTGTGAGCTCAGGTTCTAAGCTAGTAAAAGCATTTAGATCGCTGTGTTCTATACGTGTGAGAAAAATCTGCGCTAACTCAGTCGCAGAAATTTTTTTCTCTTTCAGTAGACTGGATAATTGTTTAAGTGTTTTGGTGTGCATGAAAAAAGATGTGTCGTAATCGATGACTAGGTGGCAAATGCCAGCGCTGACTAAAAAAGAGTGCGCGTTACTCGATAACTTTAGGCACCAAGTACAAGCCATCTTGTACTGAGGGTGCAGGTTTTTGATAGTCTTCGCGTTGATTGGCTTCGGTTGCCACGTCTTCACGCAGACGCAAGGCTAAGTCGTCACGCCAAGCTGCAATTGGGTGAGCAAGCGGCTCTACGCCCGTGGTATCAACGGCTTTCATTTGTTCGACCAAGGCAAAAATGCTGTTTAGTTTATCGAGCGCATCAGAAGATTGTTGCGCTGTTAGGTCGAGTTGTGCGAGCTTGGCAAGACGCTCGATATCCGAAAGATTAAGTGACATGAAGACTAGGGACTGAGGGTGTCAGCGTATGAGGATTAAAAAAA
>CAMCXB010000077.1 GCA_945883145.1 Bordetella parapertussis
ACTTTAGTTTCAAATGTACGTAAAAGGATTGATGAATTCAAACCTGACATATTACATATTGCGACTGAAGGTCCACTAGGTTGGGCAGCTAGAAAAGTAGCGATAGCACGAGGATGGCCATTTAGCACGGGCTATCACAGTCAATTCCCTGAATATATTCATATGCGTTTTAAATTTCCTTTAGCGATTAGTTATAAAGCTTTAAGTAATTTTCATAACGCTGGTGTAGCTACCATGGTGCCAACCATGGCCATGTTAGAGGCTTTGCGTGTACAAGGCTTTAATAAATTAGTACATTGGAGTCGAGGTGTGAACACGGATTTATTCCGCCCTGATGGAGAAAAATTTCAACGTGGTGACGCCCCTATATTCCTGCATGTAGGACGAATAGCTGTTGAAAAAAGTATAGAAGATTTCTTAAAACTAGATTTGCCCGGTGAGAAATGGATTGCAGGTGAAGGCCCGGAACGAAAGCAACTACAGAAAAAATATCCAAATGCTAAATGGTTTGGTTGGTTAAATGGTGATGAACTTGCAGCGCTGTATCGCTCTGCAGATGTATTTGTTTTCCCAAGTAGAACCGATACATTTGGATTAGTCATGATAGAAGCAATGGCGTGTGGAACGCCAGTCGCTGCATATCCGGTTACGGGACCTATCGATGTGGTGAAATCAGGCGAGAGTGGTTATTTAAATGAAGACTTAAAAACTGCAGTTATGCAGTGTTTGAAATTGGATCGCAATCATGTCGCTGAAGAAGCTAAGAAATTCTCATGGATTAATGCGACTAAACAATTTTTTGCAGCCCTACGTCCCATTCCTAATGAGCTGAAATAGATTAGGGGAGTTTTTTGTAGCATTGCTATTTGATTAATGAAGTCTGAGGTTTTACTTTGTAGTCCGCAAAAATCCCTCCCGCAAAGCAGTGCTTTGCTTGTGGGCTGTACATAGATGAAAAAAAAGTCCGCTAAAGCGAACTTTGTTTTCTAATAGATGGTGCCCACGGAGTGAGCTCGGTCACGTATCGCGACCCCGCTGTGACTTTGCATGTCACAGCTTTCGAGTCTCTCCCGCAAAGCAGTGCTTTGCTTGTGGGCTTCATTTTAATTAGGCGAAAAAAAAGTCCGCATAAGCGAACTTTGTTTTCTAATAGATGGTGCCCACGGAGGGACTCGAACCCCCACACCTTGCGGCACATGGACCTGAACCATGCGCGTCTACCAATTCCGCCACGTGGGCTAAAAAAAGCGAGATTATATAGGAATCGATCTGCAAGTCAATCTAAGGAAGTCAATGTTTAAAGCGCTGTTGATGCATTTTGAGCGCAGGGTTGCTGTGTCCGTTACACTAGCGATGTTTTTAATCTTTATAAGCCGCAGCTTTTGAGCCAGTACCCTTACAGTATCCCCAGTCGAGAGGAAATTCTCGGCATCTTGCGTACCGCTGAACAAGCGCAGACGCTTGCAACGATTGCCAAAGCCCTTCATGTTCAAGAAGCTGAGATCGATGGTTTAACACGTCGACTCAATGCGATGGAACGTGATGGTCAGATTAAACCTGATCGTAAAGGTCAGTATCAACTGGCAAATATCTCTAATTTTCTTGAGGGTCGTGTATCTAGTCATCGTGATGGCTACGGCTTTCTGATTCCTGATGATGGTGAAGATGTTTTTCTACCTGAAAAAGAAATGCAGAAGGTTTTGCATGGCGATCGTGTACGTGTTCGTATTGTAGGTCTTGATCGTCGTGGTAGACCTGAGGGTACGATTGTTGAAGTTGTGTCGCGAGCTAACACGCACGTCATAGGCAGACTGGTAAATGAAAATGGTGCGTGGTTGGTTGCGCCTGAAGATAAACGTATTAGTCAAGATATTGTATTAGCTGGATCAGTTGGTAAAGCCAAAGCAGGGCAGGTAGTGAGTGTGGAGTTAACTGAGCAGCCTTCACGCTATTCACAGCCAGTAGGAAAAATTGCAGAAGTGCTGGGTGATATTGATGATCCCGGTATGGAGATTGAAATCGCGGTACGTAAATATGGTGTGCCGCATGAATTTTCTGAATCTGCAAAAAAACTCGCTGCAAAGTTACCCGCTGAAGTGGGTGCTGATGATTTACTTGAGCGTGTTGATTTACGCGATGTACCATTAGTCACCATTGATGGTGAAGATGCACGTGACTTTGATGATGCAGTTTATTGCGAGCCTGTAAAAATTGGTCGTACTGAAGGTTATCGATTAATCGTTGCCATTGCAGATGTCAGTCACTATGTTAAACCGCAAGATGCTTTAGATAGTGATGCACTTGAACGCAGTACATCGGTTTATTTTCCGCGCCGTGTCATTCCCATGTTACCGGAAAAATTATCCAATGGCTTATGTTCATTGAATCCACATGTGGATAGATTAACTTTGGTCTGTGATGCCGTTATTGATAAAGACGGTGAAGTACATGCTTATCAATTCTATCCTGCTGTGATTCATTCAGTAGCACGACTTACTTACACCGAAGTCGCTGCCATTCTTGGTAATACACGTGGACCAGAAGCTGCTAAGCGCGCGACCTTGGTGCCGCATCTGCAAAATCTGTATGAGTTATTTCACATACTGCTCAAAGCAAGAAAACGTCGTGGCGCGATTGATTTTGAAACTACTGAGACGTATATCGTTTGTAATGCAGCCGGTAAGATTGAACAAATTCTGCCACGTACCAGAAATGATGCGCATAAATTAATTGAAGAGTGCATGTTGACAGCCAATGTCTGTGCTGCAGATTTATTAGAGCGTCATAAGCATCACGGTATGTTTCGCATTCATGCAGGACCAACAGAAGAAAAACTTAAAAATCTGCGTTCCTTCTTAAAGCAGATTGGTTTGCATTTAGGTGGTAACGATAAGCCTACAGCTAGTGATTATGCTGAGGTGATGGAAAAGATTAAATTACGTCCCGATGCCTTGTTATTGCAAACCATGTTGCTGCGTTCTATGCAACAAGCGGTTTATAGCCCAGACAACATAGGACATTTTGGATTGTCTTATGAAGCTTATGCGCATTTCACTAGCCCGATTCGACGCTATCCGGATTTACTAACTCATCGCGTTATCAAAGCCATTATTAGTGGCCGCCAATATCATCCTAAGGTTGCTGATGGTAGTGAGTTAAATACTAATCTCTCACCTGCTGCACGTAAGATGCATGCAAAAGATAGAGCAGCAGGTAAAGCTAAATCTGAAGGCGATTTAGCGGTATGGGAATCATTAGGCATTCATTGCTCTGCCAATGAAAGGCGTGCGGATGAAGCATCGCGCGACGTAGAAGCTTGGTTGAAATGCTATTTTGTACGTGACAAACTCGGTGAAGAATTTACCGGCACAATTTCTGGTGTCGCTGGATTTGGTATTTTTGTTCAGCTTGATGCGCTCTTTATTGAAGGTATGGTGCACGTCACTGATTTAGGTGCAGATTATTTTCAATTTGATGAAGCGCGACATGAGTTACGTGGTGAGCGTACAGGGATTCGTTATCAACTCACTGATCGTGTAACGGTTCAAATTAGTCGTGTTGATCTCGACGCACGCAAAATTGATCTACGTTTAGTCAACGAGCCTAGCATACGAACACGCATTAAAAATGAAGCGCGTCGCGCTGAAAGCCAGCAGATACCCAGTAGTAAAAAGAAAGCATCTAAAAAAATTGTTGTTGCTGCTAAAGTGGGTAAAAAAGTTGGTGCTAAAGTAGGCGCAAACATGGGTAAAGCAAAATCGAAGTCGGTGAAGAAATCGACTAAAAGTAGTAAAAAGAAACGCTGAGCTATGAAATCAAAACTTATCTTTGGTTTTCACGCTGTTACTGCCCGCATACGTCATGAAGCTTCTACGGTTGATGAAATTTATATCGATGCAAACCGCCACGATAGACGTATGGGAGAGCTGATACGGGCAGCTAAAGCAGCGAATGTCAGAATTATTCAAGCAGATGATCAACGTTTAGATGCAATGGTGGGATCACGTCGTCATCAAGGCGTGATCGCTAAAGCAGGTGAGATTTCACTAGCGCGCAATCTCGATGAATTGCTTGATGCAATCGAAGGTCCTCCCTTATTGTTATTGTTAGATGGTGTGACTGACCCGCATAATTTAGGTGCGTGTTTAAGGGTGGCAGATGGAGCAGGAGCGCATGCTGTGATTGCGCCGAAAGATCGTGCTGTAGGATTAAATGCAACGGCAGCTAAAGTAGCCAGTGGTGCTGCGGAGTCAGTGCCTTATATTACCGTTACCAATCTTGCGCGTACCATGCGCGAATTGCAGGAGCGTGATATCTGGCTGACAGGAACCACGGAAGATGCAGAGAGTTCAATCTATGAAGTCGATTTCACAGGCGGTTCTGCATTAGTCATGGGTTCTGAGGGTGAGGGCTTACGCAGACTGACACGTGAAAACTGTGATCGTTTAGTGTATTTGCCTATGTTGGGTTCTGTCGAAAGTCTCAATGTTTCAGTTGCTTCCGGCGTCTGTCTCTATGAAGCGAGACGGCAACGCATGCAAAGTAAATAAGCATCATCTCGAGCTTCAACCTAGTTCATTCTCGGTCTGACAGTAATTCGAATAAAATCTGCGTATTGCCTATATTTCATCCATCGTATGTTCACTCGCTTAAAAGAAGATATCGCTAGCATCATCGAGCGTGACCCTGCAGCCCGTAATACTTGGGAGGTGCTGACTTGCTATCCTGGTTTGCATGCCATTGTCATGCATAGATGGGCGAGTGCATGCTGGTCGTATGGCTTTAAATGGCTAGGTCGATTCATCTCTTATCTGGCGCGTATATTAACGGGTATAGAAATTCATCCTGCTGCAACGGTTGGTCGTCGTGTATTCATTGATCATGGTTTTGGTGTGGTGATAGGTGAGACGGCCATCATTGGTGATGATTGCACCATCTATCAAGGTGTGACATTAGGTGGTACTTCACTTACTAAAGGTGCGCAGCGTCATCCAACCTTAGGGCGAGGTGTGATCATTGGCGCAGGTGCTCAGGTATTAGGCGCTTTTACAGTGGGAGAGGGCGCTAAGATAGGCTCCAACGCTGTTGTCGTACGTGCAGTGCCTGCAGGTGCTACAGCGGTTGGTAATCCCGCTCGCATCATAGAAAAAAATGATCATCAGCCCGCATTGGATGGCGCAGCAGCGAGAATATTTGCTGCCTATGGCATCACAACGAATGGTGACGATCCACTCTCTAAAGCTTTGCATGCGCTGATAGACAACGCAGCGTCCCAAGAGTTACAGCTAGTGAAAATAATTGCAGCATTGAAGGCAGCAGATATAACTTGTGAAACAGTACCTGAGCTTGATAAATTCAATGCCAGCAGTTTGAATAAACTCGTTGAATAGAATTGTCACTCCTTGATGAGTCAAGGAGTGAAAGTCGGCTCTGCATTGGTAACCAAACTGAACTCACCCGCTTGACTAATACCCAACCATCCACCGCGGGTCTTTTCTGCATCATAATCCCAATCCGGTAGTACAAAACGTGTACAGACACCTTGCTTAGTTTGGTGCTGATGCCGATGCGGTCTGTGTGTATGACCATGAATCATCAAGTTCACCTGATGTGATTTAAATAACGCATCGATAGCAGCTAGGTTCACATCCATGATATCCATAGATTTATTTTTTTGTGCATCTTTACTACCTGCACGCATAGTTGCGATCAGTGCTTTTCTTTGATGTAAATCTTGATTTAGAAAATCCTGCTGCCAAGCTGGATCACGTACTTGGGTTCTGAAACTCATATAGGCAGTGTCATCTGTGCACTGTGCATCACCATGTATGAGTAGTATTTTATTACCTGCAATCTCAGTGATTATAGGTTCATTTAAGATTTGTAGGCCGCATACATCTGCAAATCTATCAGCAACTAAAAAATCACGATTCCCCGCTAACCAATAAATTTTTACTCCATGTTTGCTAACAGCTGCAAGTGCTGACACGATGCTTTGATTGAATGCATCATCAATATCATCATCACCAGCCCAATATTCAAAAATATCACCAAGTAAATACAGCGCTTGGGTTTGTAGAGCTTTAGTGTTGAGGAAGTTGAAAAAGGCTTCTGCAGTGTGCGGCATATCGGGTGAGAGATGCAAGTCCGATATGAAAAGCGCAGCCCAATGAGGCTGCGCTTGTTTGACTTGCAATGAGGTGAGTGCCGCGTTCATGCGTGAATTAAATCACTTCTGCTTTTTCGATGACCACTTCTTCAGCAGGCATGTCGGTAAACATACTCTTGGGTTTGGTTTTCATACTGCCTATAGCATCTACTACATCGATGCCATCAACGACTTTGCCAAATACACAATAGCCCCAGCCATCTGATCCTGGATAGTCTAAAAATTCATTGTCATTCACATTGATAAAGAATTGTGCTGTAGCAGAATGCGGATCGGATGTGCGTGCCATCGCAACACTGTAATGTGCATTCTTTAATCCATTTGATGCCTCATTTTCAACTGGATCACGCGTTGGCTTTTGCTTTAGGCTAGCTTCATAGCCACCACCTTGAATCATAAAGCCATCAATCACGCGATGAAAAATCGTGCCATCGTAGTGACCGGAGTTCACATAGGCGAGAAAATTTTCTACAGTCTGTGGTGCTTTTTCTGAATCAAGTTCTAGTGTGATGTCGCCGTGATTCGTGTTAAGTAAGACCTTCATACAGATTCCTAATTAAATAAAAAAATATAGTGTGAAAATAAACTGATTGAAAACTTTATTCGATGATGCGTGCAGATTCGATAACAACTGCTGAGGTGGGTTGATCGCGTCGATTGGTTTCAACACCTTTCATTTTTTCTATCACTTCTGTGCCTTTGATAACTTTGCCAAATACGGCATAGCCCCAGCCATCTTGTCCTGGATAGTCCAGAAAGCTATTGTTATTTACATTGATAAAAAATTGCGCACTAGCTGAATGCGGATCAGCAGTACGTGCCATGGCTATGGTGTAGGTCTGATTTTTTAAACCATTCTTTGCTTCATTTTGTATAGGAGAGCGTGTTGTCTTTTCTTTCATGCTTTTATCGTAACCACCACCTTGCACCATGAAGCCATTAATAATGCGATGAAAAATAGTGCCATTGTAGAAACCATCTTTCACATACTTAAGAAAATTATCAGCTGAAAGTGGCGCTTTATCTGGATAAACCTCAATCACTATCTCACCCATATTCGTTTTCATTTCTACTTTTGGTGCATTTTGAGCAAGGCCGGAAATACTAGCTAGTGCCAACACACTGCTAACGACCAATTTCAAATAAAGACTAGATACAATACGCATGTTATTTTCCTTTTATTTGTCAACTAATTCTTAAGTTGATGATGCTTGTTTAGTAGAAGGCCTAAGCTTCAATGTTATACTACGGGCTGATTCGCATTTTATCAAACTACGCCTTACTAAGACCTTGATCTTACAGGTTGCGAATAAAACCAACCCGCCAATTATTAGTTTTGACTTTAATCATTTGGCTCGCTTAGATTCATCCATGAGTGTTTTGAAAATCTACAATACCCTTGCGCGTGACAAGCAAGTTTTTGTTCCTATCGAGCCGGGAAAAGTACGCCTGTATGTATGCGGTATGACGGTGTATGATTTTTGTCATCTTGGCCATGCGCGTGTCATGGTGGTGTTCGATATGATTCAGCGTTGGTTACGTGCGCAACATTTCGATGTGACTTATGTACGTAATATCACCGACATTGATGACAAAATTATTCGACGTGCTGTTGAAAATAAAGAATCGATATCTGCTTTAACCCAACGTTATATTGATGCCATGCATGAAGATGCAGCAGAATTGGGTGTAGAGCGTCCTGATCATGAACCTCGCGCGACTGCTTACGTACCACAAATGCTGAATTTGATTGGAGCTCTTGAAAAAAATGGCTTGGCTTATCAAGCTAAAGATGGGGATGTGAATTTTTCAGTGCGTGACTTTGCTGGTTACGGCAAGCTTTCTGGTAAATCTTTAGATGATTTGCGTGCAGGTGAACGTGTTGATGTTAACAACACAAAACGTGATCCACTTGATTTCGTTTTATGGAAAGCTTCACGCGAAGAAGAACCGCAAGAAGTGAAATGGGATTCTAAATGGGGTAGTGGTCGCCCTGGTTGGCATATTGAATGTTCAGCTATGTCTTGCGATTTGTTAGGTCAGCACTTCGATATTCATGGTGGCGGACAAGATCTGCAATTCCCACATCATGAAAATGAAGTAGCACAATCTGAAGGTGCAAGTGGTACGCAGTTTGTTAATTATTGGATGCACAACGGTTTTGTGCGTATTGATAATGAAAAAATGTCTAAATCATTAGGAAATTTTTTCACGATACGTGAGGTTTTGCAAAATTATGACGCAGAAGTAATTCGCTTTTTCATATTAAGAGCGCATTATCGCAGTCCGTTAAATTATTCTGATATCCATCTTGATGATGCACGTACTGCATTAGCAAGATTGTATGTGGCTTTAAAAACAACTGCACCTGAAGCTACCCCAATTGATTGGAATGAGTCTCATGCACAGCGCTTTGCTGATGCAATGAATGATGATTTCAATACACCGATTGCGATGGCTGTTTTATTTGACTTGGCTAGTGAAGTCAACAAGCATCATTCAGTTGCTCTGTCATCGCAGTTGAAAGGCTTGGCAAATATCATAGGACTGTTAGAGCGCGAGCCTAAGCAGTTTCTACAAGCAGGTGGTGCAGAAGATGGATTATCGGATGATGATGTGCATGCATTGATAGCAGCGCGTGCACAAGCAAAGCAAGAGAAAAATTTTAGCGAATCGGATCGTATTCGCGCTGACTTATTAGGTAAGGGGATCGTTCTTGAAGACAAACCTGGTGGACTCACGGAGTGGAGAAGAGCATAACCCTATGGGCAGGAAAACAGCTTCATCGTTGTTGAAACCTGATTACTGGGACCAAGCTAAAGCCGAACTCATGAAGCGTGATCGCATCATGAAAAAGCTCATTCCTAAATTTGGTGATTTGCAGTTGGTTGGACGTGGAGATCCGTTTGTGACTCTTGCGCGTTCTATTGTGGGACAACAAATTTCCGTTAAAGCAGCCCAAACAGTTTGGGAACGATTGGTGCTCGTTTGTCCAAAAATGACACCGACTTATATGCTGCGTGCTGGCGAAGAAAAAATTGCAGCATGTGGTCTTTCCAAGCGTAAGACGGAATACATCCTCGATCTGGCTTTGAATTTCAAAGAAAAACGAGTGCATGCGACTGATTGGGCTTCGATGGAAGATGAAGAAGTCATCGCTGAATTAACTCACATACGTGGAATCGGTCGCTGGACTGCTGAAATGTTTTTGATTTTCAATCTGCTAAGACCGAATGTTTTACCCTTGGATGATTTAGGACTCTTACGTGGTATTAGCGTGAATTATTTCTCTGGTGAGCCAGTCTCACGTAGTGATTTACGAGAGGTGGCAGCTAACTGGGAGCCTTGGAGGACAGTGGCAACATGGTATCTTTGGCGCAGTTTGGATCCAGTGCCGGTAGAATATTGACACTTTGATGCAAGAATGGCATTTTCGTCATTCCCAACCCCAAGGTCAGAGGTCTGACCACAAGGAGCTAGTGTGAGCAAAATAACGTTTCTCGGTTTTGAGCAGCCCATCGCAGAACTCGATTCAAAAATTGAAGAGTTGCGATTTGTTCAAGATGATTCCGCAGTCGATATATCAGAAGAAATCGATAGACTCTCGCAAAAGAGTCAGCAACTCACTAAAGACATCTACGCCAAACTCACGCCCTGGCAAGTCTCACAAATTGCGCGACATCCACAACGTCCTTACACCATGGACTATGTGAATGAAAT
>CAMCXB010000078.1 GCA_945883145.1 Bordetella parapertussis
TGGCTGAGCCTGTTAACAAAAAACGACCTGGACGGCGGTCCTCGTCAACACTCTTTTTGATAGCTAACAGTAATTGAGGTGCGCGTTGAATCTCATCGATCACTGCTCTATCTAGATTGCGAATCATTCCTACTGGATCAGTTTTTGCAGACAAAAGTGTTACCTCATCATCCAAGCTGAGGTAATGCATGCCATTTGCTGCCGTCTGTCTAACCAGTGTTGTCTTGCCAGCTTGGCGAGGTCCTGCTAGCAGAACAACTGGGGTATCTGACATGGCTTCAGCTATACGTGCTTCGATTTGTCGAGGGTAAAGTGATGTGCTGTTCATGCCTAAATAATACCGTAAATTTCGGAATCAAAGGCTGTAAATTTCGGAATCAAAGGCTGTAAATTCCAGAATTATTGATTTATTGAGTTAATGAAAAATTAACTCAGTCGGACGTGCGAGCACCGCAGTTTTTTTGAACGCATGAAAATTGGGCTGTAATTACTGTCACCCATAAAACTCTTAAAACCCTCAACTTAATTCACGAATATTAAATTGCGCACCGATCTCTTCCCACATACTTTGTTCTTTGTTTAACCAATAACTCAAAGTAGGGTGAGCTGCTATGGTTTTTTTACTGATCTCTAACTCTATGCGTGCTTTGACTTTAAGCACAATTTTTTCTGTCACGGGATTCAGTTTTGCATGCATAAAAATCACGCCTAACCGAATCGCCACTACAGTTTTCGCAAAATCTAAATTCGCTAAGGTGTCGGCTACTTTTCGCAAATTACCTTTATGCGCCATGATGAGCGTGCTCATGATTTGTTGTTCTGTGGTGGTAAAGCCGGGTAGATCGGCATGCTCAACTAAATATGCACCATGCTTATGAAAACCAGTGTGTGAAACAGCAAGGCCGATTTCATGTAGACGAGCACTCCAGTCTAGTAATTTATCTAATTGTTGATTGTCATATTTTAATTGCGTAAACAACGCCAAGCTATTAGCGGCAGCTTTATTTGCACGCGCTTCATCTACCCCAAAGCGACGCATGAATTCTTTAATGGATTGATTGCGTCTATCCTTTTGACTATCGCGCATGTGTAAATCCCACAGCACACCCATGCGCAAACCGGCATCTACTTTTTCTAAACTACGTATACCTAATTCTTCAAACAAGCCTAACAAAATAGGCAAGCCACCTAAAACCACAGGAATGCGTTCAGGACGCATACCCTGTAATTCAATCCGACTAATTCTGCCAAATTCAATCAATCGGTCGCGCAGGGCTCGTAAACTTTTAGCAGACAGTTTGCCATCGCCTAAGGCATTTTTCTCAATCACATCCGCCAAGGTGCGCATGGTGCCAGAAGAGCCATAAGCCACTTGCCAATAATCTGGATGAAAACCTGCTACACCATCTTCAAACTGACCACGGGCTGAGAGAACAGCTGCATCAAAGGATTCTTGGCTAATGCGGTCATTTCCAAAAAAACTACTACAGATACGTACAGTGCCTATGCTAAAAGATTCCACACGTTCGATATTGGGGCCTTGACCAAGAGCGACTTCAGTTGAGCCACCGCCTATGTCCACCACTAAGCGTCGTTCACTTTCATTGCCTAAATGCACAGCCACGCCCATATAAATCAGACGACCTTCTTCTTCACCTGAGATGATTTCAATCGGGTAGCCAATCGCTTTTTCAGCTAAGGGCAGAAATTTTTTACTGTTACGCGCTATGCGTATTGTGTTGGTCGCTACTACACGAACCGCTCTTAAAGGCGTGGCTTGCAAAATTTCCCCAAACCGCGCTAAGCAAGCAAGCGCCGTTTGCATCGCTTGTGGGGTGAGATTACCTTCACTATCTAGACCTGCACCTAAACGAATCGGCTCACGCGCTGTTTTTAAAATGCGTATGCCTTGACCGTCATTAGTAGCGATATGAAGGCGGAAACTATTGGAACCGAGATCAACTGCAGCCAGCATGATTCTGTAATCTTTCGAGTGACACTTTTTAGCAAAACCGAGACGCTAGAGAAGCTATATGATAACTTGATGACAAATAGACCCACTGACCACGTTCAGACCTGTTGTTTTTTTCCGACAGACTCCATTATTAACTAATCAAACGCAGCTTGTCATCAAATTGAAAAATTAGATGTCAATAATTGCGTTCCAGTAATTAGGGGATTAGCTCGTGTTGTGCGGGCTTATTTTTGTTTGTAATTAAACGTCTTATCGGAGAAAACCGGAATGAAAAACTCATCAACCCGCACCATGACTGCTAAGCGTATTGCAGTCGCTGTTTCAGCAGTATGCGCCACCATGTCAGCACCATCATTTGCAGCTGGCGATGACATGAAAGCACTGATGGATCTGCTCTTGAAAAAAGGCGTGATCACCCAGCAAGAATATGACCAAAACATCCAAGCTGCAAAAGACGCAGCTGAAAATAAAGCGTTTAAAGAAAAGCGTTTGAGCGATGATGTGACCAAGCTGAATAACATGGCTTTGAAAAATAAAGATACTGGCCAAGTCATGAAAAATGGTTTGGGAATTCAATCTGCTGATGGTAAGAACTCGATCAAATTTATTGGACGGGTCCATATGGATTATCGCTCATTTTCATCAGATGCTACTGGATTTGATGGTTACCAGGATTTGATGCAAATTCGTAGAGCGCGTGCAGGTTTTGAAGGTATATTCCTGAAAGACTTTGACTACAAGCTGTTTATGGATATTGGCACTACTGCAGGAATGGCTTCAACTACAACAACGATGGATGAGGGCTACATCGGTTATTCGTATAACTCAAGCTTAAAATTCAGAGCTGGTAAGTTCAAAATGCCATTCAGCCTTGAGCAGTTAACAAGCTCAAATAACATTGACTTCATGGAGCGTAGCCTGGGTGGACAAATCGAAGGCGAATTGGTTCCTGCTAAAGAGGTTGGTGCAATGGTTTTCGGTGCGCCAATGAAAGGTACTACATATGCTGCCGCTTTATCTCAAGGGACATTAGCTAAAACTGCCGCATTTAACAAGCCGGATTTTATTGGCCGTGTGACTGCAAATCTATCCACTTTAGCTGATAGAAAAGATGAGGTAAGTCATATTGGCCTTGCATACAGTACGGGGGAAATTCCATCAATCGCGAGCGGTGGTATTGAAAGCGGAAGAACTGAAGCAAGAGAGGCATCCAAGTTTTTTGATTCTACTGTGACGGTTGATGGTGGCGCCACAAGAACCCGTGAAGGAATCGAATTAGCCTATGCAATGGGCCCTGTAAAAGTTCAAGCTGAACAAATGAAAGTCAAGTACGACAATGTTACAAGTTCAGATTTTTCGTATAAATCAAATTATGTTCAAGCAGTTTGGAATATAACGGGCGAAAATCACAACTACAGTGATTCATCTGGAACATTTGGGTGGATTAAACCGAAATCGCAATTTAGTTCATCGGGTGGTGGAACTGGTGCAGTTCAAGTTGGTTTGCGTTACAGCGCATTCGATGCATCTGGAATTACTGCGCCATCAGGAAGAACTAATGGAGCAAATGCACTTACATATGGCGTAACTTGGTTTATGAATGATAATGTCCGATTGTTACTAAACTATGTAGTGACCAATTTTGATAGCCCAATTACTATTACTAATTCTGGTGCTGCAACCGGATCTGCAGTAAATAAACAAGAGGCAGTAATAGTTCGTGGTCAAGTATCGTTCTAATTGTAATTTTAATCTCCATCTCCAAAGATGTTAATAACGCCCCCTCGGGGGCGTTTTTTTATACCTTATGACTTCTCTATCTCTTTCACCTTATGCACAAGACCGAAGTGGTTTGGTTTGGGCTTATCGATTTAATCAATCTCATCAAGGTGAGGTGGTGCCAACTGCCGTACTCGAGCAAATCACACAAGAAGTACAAGCTGAAGATTTTGAAGGTTTTCTTTGGTTGCATTTCAATCTGAGTCAGGCATCGACTGAGAAATGGTTGCATGCGCATACAGCACTGCCACCAGAGTTTTATGAAGCCCTACATCAGGGTTCGCGTTCTACACGAATTGAATTAGCCGATGATGCATTGATCGCCGTGGTGAATGATGTCTTACATGGTTTTGCGTTTGATCCTTCTGATATTTCTACGCTATGGCTACATGTCTCACCACGTTTAATTATTAGCGCAAGAAAAAAACCATTAAAGTCTGTAGATCGATTACGGCAGTCTGTGCAACAGGGGGCGTTAATCTTTACGCCTGTAGAGTTGTTAACGCATTTACTGCGTGATCAAGCAGATGTGTTAATCGGCATCGTGCGGGATGCTGTATCCAAAGTTGATTTGATTGAAGATGATTTACTCGCAGGGCGTTTACATTATAAGCGTGAGAATTTAGGTAATTTACGCCGCGTGTTGGTGCGATTGCAAAGATTGATGGCACCTGAACCAGCTGCCTTGTTTCGTTTATTACAGAGACCAACTAACTGGATGACGGAGTCGGATATACAAGATCTACGTCAATCGAGTGAAGAGTTCTCGGCAGTGTTAGTGGATATGGCGTCATTGCAAGAGCGAATTAAATTATTGCAAGAAGAAATAGCCGCGATGATTAATGAAAAAAATAGTCGCAGTCTTTACATCTTAACCATCGTTACCGTGTTGGCCTTGCCGATTAATATCATAGCGGGTTTATTTGGTATGAATGTCGGTGGTATACCGTTTGCAGATGATACCGAAGGGTTTTGGATGGTAGTGAGTTTGGTCGCCAGCTTGACCGTATTTTTAATTTGGATGTTGGTCAGAGCGAATCGCGATAAATAGATTGCTTTATCAAAGTTGTAGGTACGATTAGCGCAGCGTAATCGTACGTTAAACCATCCAATTAAATCTATCGGGAATGTGTAGGTACGATTAGTGCAACGTAATCGTACGTTAAACCATCCAATTAAATCCATCAGGAATGTGTAGGTACGATTAGCGCAGCGTAATCGTACGTCAATCCGTATTTTCAAATATCCATAATGCGTACGATTACGCTACGCTAATCGTACCTACTTGTACCTACAAATTCTAATCATCACCCATTATTTCAACATTCGAATCACCGCACCAATCGTTAGGATAAATTCCTTGTTTTACGCAACGATGAAATGTCGAGTATGGCCAATCTATTACACGCTTTACTAAACCATGCTTTAAAGGATTAACATGTACATAATCAAAATGTCTTTGATAATCCAACTCGTTTTTAATTAAATGCTCCCAATAATTACGCTGCCAAATACCACGCTCTCCAGCGGCTTGACGAACTTGAGATATTGATTCTATTTTTGGTAAAGCTGTTGAAAAACTACTTTTGATTAATCGCCAACGCAAACTAAAATTACTATCTCCTTCTGGTAAAGTCCAGATGGTATGCATGTGTTCAGGCAGTACCACCCATGCATTAATATAAAAAGGGTAGCGTTGTTTAACTTGCTTAACTACCTTTCTCAACAATTCAATTTCTTGAATTAATAGCGAGTTATTTTTTCTTTGTAATAAATTAACAGTAAAAAACCAAGTGCCGCCAGCAACATAGGCGCGCCGAAAGTTGGGCATGTCAGTTTTATAAATTGATGATAGATGAGATTACGTTAGGCTCTTCGTTTCTACAATTGGCGATTTTGTATGGCCTATAGAATTTTTATTTATGTAAAAATAGTTTTGAGATTATTTGGTTGCATGTATGTCAGATTATGTGAAAGTAATGCGATGGATTGTGGTAGGTACGATTAGCGAAGCGTAATCGTACGTAGTTTGTTAATTTGATTGTGTAAGTTGACGTACGATTACGCTGCGCTAATCGTACCTACGGGTTCTCCGTGTTCCTACTTGATTCTATTGGTTTGGTTTTGCGTACGATTACGCTGCGCTAATCGTACCTACGAATGGCTACGGGTTCTACTTATTTCTGATGGATGGATTTGATTGGTTTTGCGTACGATTACGCTGCGCTAATCGTACCTACAAATAGCGACAGATACCTACGAACATATATTTTATTTATTTTGTTGTTCGTTATTCTCTTCTATCCTGCGTGCACCATTAAAACGTTTTTTCCAATACTGTAAATCCATACTTTCTATACGTACTTTGCCTCCAGCTGCAGGTGCGTGGACAAATTTATTGTCACCTAAATAAATCCCTACATGAGAGAAGGCGTGTTTGAGTGTTTTAAAAAACACGAGATCGCCAGGTTGTAAATCTTCTTTTTCTACGCGTTCTCCAACTTTGCTAATTTCAGCAGAGGTGCGTGGCAGTTCTTTACCAGCAGATTCTTTAAAAACATAGCGCACTAAGCCACTACAATCCAAGCCATGCTCTGGTGTGTTACCGCCACGTTTGTAATGGATGCCAATTAAAGACAGGGCTTCGATTGCCATGCGTGATGTACGGTCTACAAAACTCAATGGTGCATCTGATGTTGCAGTCGTGTTGGGTTCTTCATCTGCATGAGCTGATTGTGCAAAGGAAATCAGCACAATGATGACAGTCAATACAGTAATAATTCTAGAGCGACATTGTTTTACAAATGTTATCAATAGCGTCACCTTATGGTGATGGGGACTGCAGGAATGTAAGCGATGAGAGCGGTGTTGTCAAAATTTCGCTCTGGATTCTGCATTTTTATTATGGACATGCTTGTCTTGTCATTGTTTTGTCGCAATAGCTTGAATTTTTTTCATGCGCGCTTTTTGATTCAAATATTTGTAAAAATCTTCGCGTACAATCGCGCCTTTCTAAAAGGAGTTGTTATGCAAACTAAGCCCGTTCTCTCCCTCGCGGATGTTAAAAAAATTGTTGCTGCTGCTGAGGCAGAAGCGCTCGCTAATAAGTGGGCTGTCACGATCGCTGTTGCCGATGATGGTGGACATTTATTGTGGTTGCAACGTTTAGATGGCGCTGCTCCTGTTTCTTCGCATATCGCGCCTGCTAAAGCTCGTACTGCAGCGATGGGTACACGTGAGACGAAGATTTATGAAGATATTATTAATAACGGTCGTTATTCATTCTTATCAGCACCAACGATTGAAGGCATGCTAGAAGGTGGCGTTCCTATCATGGTGAATGGTCAGTGTGTTGGAGCTGTGGGTGTGTCAGGTGTGAAATCAAGCGAAGATGCACAAATCGCTAAAGCAGGTATCGCTGCTTTGGGTCTGTAAAAAATTATTATCAAAATAATTATTTTTACTCTCGTTATTTTCATGAATAACGTTCAGGGTAAGTGAATGTGACGTGGTGGCAGGTTGCCCGTAGGTGTGCCTTCGAGCTATAATCGTCAGGTTTAGCTAATTTAACCTGCCGCCCGCTTATTCACTATCCATTTTCGTTCCGTTGCGATCTAATTTGAGTTGTCCTGATATCAGAACGACAATAAAATCGCGCAGGCACCATGTAGCGGCAGGTAACAACAGGAGTTACCTTTGTCGCCATTCTCTTCGGCTCACACAGTGCCGGCCATTCTCGCCCTCGCAGATGGTTCTATTTTTTCCGGTTTTTCTATAGGCGCTACCGGTCATACCAGTGGCGAAGTCGTTTTCAATACAGCGATGACGGGCTATCAAGAAATTTTGACGGATCCTAGTTATAGCCGTCAGATTGTCACACTCACTTATCCTCACATTGGTAATACAGGTGTCAATCCAGAAGATGTGGAATCAAACAAAGTCCATGCAGCAGGTTTGATTATTCGTGATCTACCTTTGCAAGTTTCAAATTTTCGCGCGACACAATCTTTATCTGATTATTTAAATGCAGAGAATATCGTTGCTATTGCAGGCATTGATACCCGTAAGCTCACCCGTTTGTTACGTGAAAAAGGTGCGCAGAGTGGCGCGATTGTTGCCGGTGCTGATGCCACGCCTGAGCAAGCATTAAAACTCGCACGTGAATTTACAGGTTTAGCAGGTTTAGATTTAGCTAAGGTGGTGTCGACTACCAAGTCCTATGAATGGACGCAAACAGAATGGAAATTAGGTGAGGGTTACGGACAACTGACGCAACCGAAATTTCATGTGGTCGCATTTGACTATGGTGTGAAATTTAATATTTTGCGTATGTTGGCTGAGCGTGGATGTAAAGTCACAGTACTACCTGCGCAATCCACTGCTAAAGAAGCATTAGCATTCAAACCGGATGGGATTTTTCTCTCGAATGGTCCTGGTGACCCACAACCATGTGATTATGCGATTACAGCAGCGCGTGAATTAATAGAAGGCGGCATGCCTACCTTTGGCATTTGTCTCGGTCATCAAATCATGGCACTCGCTTCTGGTGCGCGCACAGTAAAAATGAAGTTTGGTCATCACGGTGCGAATCATCCTGTGCAAGACGTCGATACCAAGCAAGTCCACATCACTTCACAAAATCATGGCTTTGCAGTCGATCGATCCACGCTGCCAGCAAATTGTCGTGTCACGCATGTGTCGTTGTTTGATGGTTCTTTACAAGGTTTTGCACGCACGGATAAACCTGCTTTTTGTTTTCAGGGGCATCCGGAAGCATCACCGGGCCCACACGATATTGCACCTTTGTTCGATCGCTTTGTCGCGATGATGGAGAAACACAAACATGGCTAAGCGCACCGACATTAAAAGCATACTCATCATAGGTGCTGGCCCTATCATTATTGGTCAGGCTTGTGAGTTTGATTATTCAGGCGCACAGGCTTGTAAAGCTTTGCGTGAAGAAGGTTACAAAGTCATTTTAGTGAACAGTAATCCTGCCACCATCATGACCGATCCTGAAATGGCAGATGTGACTTACATCGAGCCTATTACCTGGCAAATTTTAGAGCGCATCATCGCGAAAGAAAAACCAGATGCGATCTTGCCGACTATGGGTGGACAAACCGCATTGAATTGCGCGTTAGATTTGCATAAGCATGGTGTACTCGATAAATACAAATGCGAATTAATCGGCGCAACACCTGAAGCGATTGATAAAGCAGAAGATCGTTCTAAGTTCAAAGACGCGATGACAAAAATCGGTCTGGGTTCTGCGCGCTCTGGTATTGCGCATAATATGGATGAAGCATGGGGTGTACAAAAAGAAGTCGGCTTCCCAACCATTATTCGCCCTTCATTCACTATGGGTGGTAGCGGCGGTGGTATTGCGTATAACGCTGAAGAATTTGAAGCAATTTGTAAGCGTGGTTTAGAAGCATCGCCTACCAATGAATTGTTGATTGAGGAATCGCTGTTAGGTTGGAAAGAATATGAAATGGAAGTCGTTCGCGATAAAAACGATAACTGCATCATCGTTTGTTCCATTGAAAATCTTGATCCTATGGGTGTGCACACTGGTGATTCAATCACAGTAGCGCCTGCACAGACGCTGACGGATAAAGAATATCAAATCATGCGTAATGCATCGCTCGCGGTGTTGCGTGAGATTGGTGTTGATACGGGTGGATCGAACGTACAGTTTTCTGTGAACCCACAAGACGGTCGCATGATTGTGATTGAGATGAACCCACGTGTGTCGCGTTCATCTGCATTGGCATCAAAAGCAACCGGTGTCCCGATTGCGAAAGTGGCAGCAAAACTCGCAGTCGGTTTTACGCTCGATGAATTACGTAATGAAATTACAGGTGGTGCAACGCCTGCTTCGTTCGAGCCTTCTATTGATTATGTTGTTACCAAGATTCCTCGTTTTGCATTTGAAAAATTCCCTGCTGCAGATAGCCACCTCACTACACAAATGAAATCGGTGGGTGAAGTGATGGCGATAGGTCGTACCTTCCAAGAATCCTTTCAAAAAGCTTTGCGTGGATTAGAAGTCGGTGTTGATGGTATGAATGAAAAAACCACCGACCGCGAA
>CAMCXB010000079.1 GCA_945883145.1 Bordetella parapertussis
AAGTGCACGAGAAGATAATAATTGTAGAACCGGTAGCGTAAAGCCTGCTGTTTTACCGGTGCCTGTTTGTGCACCAGCTAATAGGTCGCCACCTTTTAATACAGTTGGTATAGCCTGTATTTGTATAGGAGTGGGAATGGTGTAACCGTGCTCGCTAACAGCGCGCACAATCGGTTCGGACAAGCCGAGTTCAGCAAACGACATGATTGGATTTCCAGTTGCAACCTGCCGCAATGTTAGGGCGCCAGTCACAGGTCGCAGGATGAGGTGAGAAGAGAGTTCGTGACAGGAAGACTGGAGAGCCTGTCATGGGAGGCCGCAGTATAACAGCGCTACTGAGATTAGGTGATGCCTTAATGTTTGTTTTGATTAAATGAAGATTAACGCGCAAAAGGACTCAATACATTAATCATTTGGCTGAATATTTTTGGTGAAGCAGCAATCACATCACCGTGATAGAGGTAATCCGCATCACCACTAAAGTTACCTACAATGCCGCCTGCTTCTGTGATCAACAGAGAGCCTGCTGCCATGTCCCAAGGCTTGAGTTTTTTTTCAAAAAATCCATCTAATCGACCTGCTGCGACATAAGCTAAATCCAGTGATGCAGCTCCTGGTCTTCTGAGTCCTGCTGATTTCTCAGTCATGACTTTAAACATTTTTAGGTATTCTTCCAGCGCACTTAAGTCACTATAAGGAAAGCCTGTGCCGATTAAGGCATCACTTAATTTATCGCGCTTAGCAACACGAAGTCGTTTGTCGTTTAAATAAGCGCCTGCGCCTTTACTCGCTGTAAAAAGTTCATTGCGAGTGGGATCGAACACGACTGCTTGTGTGATTTGGCCGCGATATTGCAAACCGATTGATACTGCGTATTGAGGAAAGCCGTGTATGAAGTTGGTGGTGCCATCGATAGGATCAATAATCCAGACATGTTCATTGTCATCATGCAGATTAGATGAAGCACCAGATTCTTCAGCGAGAATCGCATGATCTGGATAGGCTTGCTTTAATACATCGATGATGGCGCGTTCCGCTGCCTGATCGACTTCAGTAACGAAATCATTATGATGCTTTTGAGTGACCTTGATCTGGTCCACATCAAATGACGCACGATTAATGATAGTAGCGGCACGTCGCGCGGCCTTCACCGCAGTGTTGAGCATGGGATGCATAGCGATTCCGTTAAAATTGTTTAGCTTAATAAGCTAAACGAAACATGGGATTAATGAGCGTTGCACGGCAATTAAGCTGCGCGATGGCCGTATTCTAATGGAAGCTGTGCTTAGTTACGCAAAGAGTTATATGCTTGCCCAATATTTTATTCGCCGTGCGCTTTGTTTACACTAGCGAATCGGTTCACACTCAGTCACTTACACGCAATTTTTACCCTCTATGCACAGTCAATCCGTTAACTTCTTTGATCGCGTGCGTTTCGTATTGGTAGAAACTAGTCGTCCCGGCAATATCGGTGCTACAGCGCGTGCTATGAAAACCATGGGTTTTCATGACTTGGTATTGGTCAAGCCGCGCTATGAGCATGTGTTAATGCATGAAGAAGCAGTGGCTTTTGCTAGTGGAGCACAAGATGTATTGCAACAAGCACGTGTTGTGAATAGTCTTGATGAAGCGATTGCCGATTGCAATGTGGTAGCAGGATTAAGTGCGCGTTTGCGTGAATTTTCACCACCGCTAAAGCAGCCACGTGAGTTTGCAGCCTCGATTGCTGCTTCGATTGCAGTCGAGCCAACACTACAAACAGCCTTAGTATTTGGTAATGAGCGCTTTGGTTTATCTAATGAACAGGTTGAGCGATGTAATGTATTACTGCATGTGCCAACGAATCCTGATTACTCTTCCTTGAATCTCGCGCAAGCAGTACAAATCATGGCTTATGAATGCAGAATGGCGACTGTCAGTTCAACACATATGCCTAGCGGCATAGGCTTTCAGGGCGAGCTTGCAAAGGCGGAGCAGATTGAGGGGTTGTTTATGCATCTAGAGCAAGCGTTAATTGACATCGCTTTTTTAGATCCTGCTCATCCTAAAAAATTAATGTCACGGCTAAGAAGATTATTTTCACGCGCTACATTAGAGACAGAAGAAGTGAATATATTGCGTGGCATTGCGCATCATATTCAACAGAAAAATAATCAAAAATAAATAGGCGAGTAAGGTACAAACTCAACCTATGAAGCAGTAGGGCGATTGATCAAAAAAACACAAAAAAGCACAGGTAGAGCCAAAAAACGCAATTCGCCTTTCGTTTTGCAAGGCACATCAGCGTTGCATCCTTAGTCTTAGAATTAGCCTTAGCCCCAAGCGCGTAGCAATCCCACTGCTAAACCTTCCAACGCAAATTCATGCTGACCTGGTTCAACTCTGATGGTTTTAAATTCCGGATTTTCTGGCAATAGTTCAATTGCATTTCCTGCGCGTCGAAAACGCTTAACGGTAACCTCATCATCCAATCGCGCTACGACGATTTGCCCATCTTTGGCGGAGTCGGCTTTTTTCACAGCCAGTAAATCACCATCCAAAATGCCTGCATCACGCATCGACATTCCTCTGACTTTAAGCAGATAGTCGGGTTTAGCGCTGAATAGAGAAGGGTCGACCTGATAATTTGCTGAAATATGTTCTTCGGCAAGAATCGGAGAACCAGCAGCCACTCTTCCGATTAAAGGCAGGGAAAACTGCATTAATTCGGGATGAGGCAACATCATTTGTGAGGGTGCAAACCGCTTGCGTATGCCATCTTCCGGTCTGTCTAGCAGCCGTATGCCACGTGAAGTGCCTGGTGAAATCTCAATTGCACCCTTACGAGCAAGGGCTTGCAAATGTTCTTCGGCTGCATTCGCAGAGCGGAAACCTAACTCCTGAGCGATTTCCGCTCTAGTTGGAGGAAATCCGGTGTTGTTGATAGCGTCACGGATGAGGGCGAGGATTTGCTCCTGACGTGCGGTCAACTTAATCATGAATGGCTCCTTGGGCAGGTGGCTTAACTGTTTATATAAACAGCCTGTATTTTTGTACAGCTTTGTATAAAAAGCAAGCAAATTGTTATTCTTTTTTATTGAGTTCGCGCGATAACTCTCTGAGTTGATTGAGTTTCTGAGTATTTCCCCGTATCATGTCGGGTTTTCCTCTTCCCACACTCGTCATGACGCCGAGGTGGGCGATTATCAATCCGACCTAAGGAGAAATGATGCGTCACTATGAAATAGTATTTATTGTTCACCCCGATCAAAGCGAGCAAGTCCCAGCAATGATCGAACGCTACAAGGGCATCGTCGCTAATCGCGGCGGTAAAGTGCACCGCGTAGAAGACTGGGGCCGTCGTCAACTGGCCTACATGATCCAGAAATTAGCTAAAGCGCATTATGTTTGTTTAAACATTGAGTGCGATGCAGAGACTCTGGAAGAAATCGAAACCGGTTTTAAATTCAATGATGCTGTGTTGCGTCACCTGACTGTACGTATGAAGCGTGCAGAAACTGCACCGTCTCCTATCATGAAGAGTGTGAGCAAGGAAGATGCAGCTAAAGCACAGCGTACTGAGGCACCGGCCGCCTAATTGGCGGAATTGTCTTTGACCAGAGAGGAAGAAAACAGATTTCAGTGTGTGGCAAGTCTGGCTCAACGAGAAATAATGCGTTATAGCCCGGCAGGTATCCCGATCGTGACAGCTACTTTGCTGCATAGGTCGGAGCAGGTTGAAGCAGGTGGAGTACGTGTAGTAGAGCTGGAAATTTCAGCCCATGCTGCAGGTGATGTAGCTCACAAACTTGAACAAATCTCGCTAGGTGAAACTTTGAAATTTTCAGGTTTCATGGCCAAAAAAAACCGCAACAGTAAAAGTCTGATTTTTCATCTTCACGATTTCAAATCCATTACTTAACAGATTCAGGAGCCACAAATGGCATTCGGAAAAAAATTCGATAAAAGCAAGTTGAAAGAAAAACGTAAACAACAGAACCCACTGTTTAAACGTAAGAAGTTTTGCCGCTTCACAGTCGCTAACGTAGAGCAAGTTGACTACAAAGATGTCGATACGCTGAAAGATTTCGTTCAAGAGAATGGCAAGATCATGCCTGCTCGTTTGACTGGCACACGTGCGCATTATCAGCGTCAAGTGGACACCGCTATCAAGCGTGCCCGTTATCTCGCTTTGCTGCCTTACACCGATTTGCATAACGCTTAATCGGTTTTAGGTTCAAGTACATTCTGGAGAATAAAATGCAAGTTATCTTGATGGAAAAAGTAGTAAATTTAGGCAATCTCGGTGAAGTCGTTCGTGTGAAAGATGGTTATGCACGTAACTTCCTGATCCCTCAGCGTAAAGCGCGTCGTGCTACCGCCACTGCAATCGCAGAGTTTGAAGCAAAGCGTGCTGAGTTAGAAAAAGCAGCAGCAGCAAAATTAGCTGAAGCACAAGCACTGGGTGAAAAAGTAGCAGCATTAACCGTGCATGTTTCACAAAAATCTGGTGTTGATGGCCGTTTGTTTGGTTCCGTTACCAATCATGATGTTGCCGAAGCTTTGACTAAACTCGGATGCACAATCGATAAAGCACAAGTACGTATGCCTACAGGTCCTTTAAAGACCGCTGGTGAATTTGCTTTGTCAGTGTCGTTGCATACAGATGTTGTAGTTGAAGTGAAAGTCATCATTACTGGTGAACATTCTTAATTCACTGCCTCCTGCAAGGCTTGAATGATAGGTAAAAAAGCTGGGCTAGCCCCAGCTTTTTTGTTTTTGAAAGCTTTGCGCAAAGCCTAGTGATGGATAGATGTTAAGTCTGAATAGCTATGTTTTATAAGCCGTGATGGTTGGGCTAGCAGGTATAATTTACGCCATGAATACTCCTGTCGATCCTTTAGTTGATTCTTTAAAAATTCCACCGCATTCCGTCGAGGCGGAACAGTCTGTGTTGGGCGGCTTACTGCTTGATAACGCAGCGTGGGACAAGATTGCAGATTTTTTAAGTCCTGCAGATTTTTATCGTTTTGATCATAGACAGATTTTTCAGCATATTGCCAAGTTGATTAGTGTGGCCAAGCCTGCGGATGTGATTACGGTCTTTGAATCTTTATCATCGAGTGCCAAAGCAGAAGAAGTAGGAGGTATCGCCTATTTAAATGCACTGGCACAAAACACACCCTCAGCAGCAAATATTCGACGCTATGCAGAAATTGTGCGCGATCGCGCAGTCTTACGCAGATTGATTACAGTATCAGATGAAATTTCTGGTGAAGCTTTTAATCCGCAAGGCAAAGAAGTAAAGCAATTACTCGATGAAGCCGAAGCAAAGATTTTTTCTATTGCCGAAGATGGCTCACGAGGTAAACAAGGTTTTCAAGAAATTCAACCTTTGCTGACCCAAGTCGTAGAGCGTATTGACGAACTATATAACCGCGAAAATCCGAATGACATTACAGGTGTACCAACCGGATTTGTTGATTTAGATCGCATGACATCAGGTTTGCAAAAAGGTGATTTGATTATTGTTGCAGGTCGACCATCTATGGGTAAAACCGCTTTCTCTGTAAATATCGGTGAACATGTTGCTGTAGAAAGCGGCTTACCGGTTGCGATATTTTCTATGGAAATGGGTGGATCACAATTAGCGATGCGTATGTTGGGTTCGGTAGGAAGACTAGATCAAACACGTTTGCGAACTGGACGATTGAATGATGAAGATTGGCCGCGACTGACGCATGCCATTCAAAAAATGAATGGTGCACAGATCTACATTGATGAAACACCAGGTTTAAATTCTATGGAATTGCGTGCACGTTCACGACGTCTAGCACGTACCTGTGGCACCTTAGGTTTGGTCATAGTCGATTATTTGCAATTGATGTCAGCTAATAGTGCTGGTGAAAATCGTGCTACTGAGATTTCTGAAATTTCACGAAATCTCAAAGGCTTGGCAAAAGAATTGAATTGTCCAGTGATTGCACTCTCTCAGTTAAATCGTTCGTTGGAACAACGTCCTAACAAACGACCTGTGATGTCTGACTTACGTGAGTCGGGCGCGATTGAACAAGATGCCGATTTAATTTTGTTTATTTATCGCGATGAAGTCTATAACCCTGACACAACCGATAAAGGTATTGCAGAGATCATCATTGGTAAGCAAAGAAATGGTCCTATCGGCGATGTGCGTCTGACCTTCTTAGGGCAATTCACAAAATTTGAAAATTACACCAGCAGTGGTACCGTATACGGAAATAATTAAGCTCACCACAGCAGTCATCACTGCACATCATAGATAGCGATTTTCTTATGAAAATTGCCTGTTAACGTTTAAAAAATTAATCGTAGTATTAGGAGAAAAAAATGTTCGGAAGATTAATGCCGACAGAAGGTAGGTTTTTTGAACTGTTTATTCAGCATGCTGATTTATGCGTCAAGGGCGGTCAAGAAATGCTTGCATTGATGACGACTTTTGATAACTTAGAAAATCGTGTGCACGCAATTGAGTCTTTGGAAAAGCAAGCTGACAAAGTAACGCATGCAGCGCTAGAAATGCTGCATAAAACTTTTATCACGCCTTTAGACAGAGAAGACATCCATCAACTCATCACACGCATGGATGATATTTTAGATTTAATGGAAGACGCAGGTCAGACCGTCTCGCTCTACGACATAAAACAAATCACCCCGGAAGCTAAGCGCCTGGCAGAGTTATGTTTATCCTGCTGTGAGAAAGTGCGTGCTTGTGTAGGTTTGTTACACAACATGAAAAATGCACGTGAGATGCTCGCTATTTGTGCTGAGATCGATAGATTAGAATCTGATGCAGATCACGTGATACGAGCTGCAATGTCAAAATTATTTCGTGAAGAGCCAGACGTACGCAATTTAATTAAGCTTAAAGCGATTTATGAAATTTTAGAGTCAGTGACTGATCGCTGTGAAGATGTCGCTAATATTATCGAGGGCATCATTGTAGAGAATGCATAATTATATTTGCTGATCTATTAATTTAAAACTTATGCAGACCCTCAATATCAGTCTCACCGTTCTTGCTTTTCTCGTGTTGCTAGCACTCGTGTTTGACTTCATGAATGGATTTCATGATGCAGCGAATTCAATTGCAACCGTTGTCTCTACAGGTGTATTAAAGCCACAAGCAGCAGTCATGTTAGCTGCTTTTTTTAACTTTATTGCTATTTTAGTTTTTCAACTGAATGTAGCAACCACAGTAGGTAAGGGAATCATCGATCCTACAATGATCGATCACTATGTTGTGTTTGGTGCTTTATTCGCTGCCATCACATGGAATTTTTTGACATGGTTTTTCGGTATTCCTTCTTCTTCATCCCATGCACTCATCGGTGGTCTGATAGGTGCTGCATTAGCAAACGCAGGAACTGCATCTTTAATTTCGAGCGGGCTAATTAAAACGCTGTTTTTTATTATTCTTTCGCCTTTACTTGGTTTCTTAATTGGCTCATTAATGATGTTGCTCGTGTCATGGCTTTTTGTGCGCAGTACACCACAGCGTATTGATAAATGGTTTAGGCGTATGCAACTCTTGTCGGCATCCATGTATAGCCTAGGTCATGGCGGTAATGATGCACAAAAAACGATGGGCATTATTTGGATGTTATTAATCGCTGCTGGAGTCACTGCTGCTGCTGATCCTTTACCTTTATGGGTCGTCGTTTCTTGTTATGCTGCGATTAGTTTAGGTACCTTGTTTGGTGGATGGCGTATCGTAAGAACCATGGGCATGAAAATTACTAAGTTAAAACCTGTTGGTGGATTTTGTGCTGAGACGGGTGGTGCCATAACCTTATTTGTAGCAACCAGTCTGGGTATTCCTGTTTCCACTACCCATACCATTACGAGCGCTATCGTTGGTGTGGGTAGTGCGCGCAAAATGACTGCAGTCCGCTGGGGAATTGCAGGCACCATTCTCTGGGCTTGGATCTTCACTATTCCAGCCACAGCATTGATCGCTGCAATCGCATGGTGGATAGGTAAGCATGTGATGTAAGCGTGGAGCTTGAAATAATAAAAAACCTGCTGATGAAACATCAGCAGGCTTTTTATTTTTTAGCGTTATGTAATAAGACGTAATGTACTAAAGTTTCGCCTTAGAGCACTTCACTTGCATGATCAGCGAGTCTAGAACGTTCACCGCGTGCTAAGGTGATGTGTCCACTATGTGCCCAGCCTTTAAAACGATCAACCACATACGTTAAGCCACTTGATCCTTCTGTTAAGTAAGGTGTATCAATTTGCGCGATATTACCTAAACAAACAATTTTTGTTCCCGGACCAGCACGTGTCACCAAGGTTTTCATTTGCTTTGGTGTCAAATTTTGTGCTTCATCGATAATCAAATACTTATTCACAAAAGTTCGACCACGCATAAAATTCATTGATTTAATTTTAATCCGTGAACGAATCAATTCTTGCGTTGCTGCGCGTCCCCATTCACCTGCATCAGAATCAGACTTATTCAGCACTTCAAGATTGTCATCAAATGCACCCATCCACGGTGACATTTTTTCTTCCTCTGTGCCAGGTAAAAAGCCTATGTCTTCACCAACAGGCACCGTCACACGAGTGACGATAATTTCATTGTAGATTTTTGTCTCTAACACTTGGGTTAAACCTGCAGCTAAAGCGAGTAGTGTTTTACCTGTTCCAGCTTGACCGAGTAAGGTAATGAAATCACATTCAGGATCCATCAATAAATTGAGTGCAAAATTTTGTTCACGATTGCGTGAGGTAATGCCCCAGACATTGTGTTTGTTATGTCCAAAATCACGCAAGGTACGCAGCACTGCCGTCTTGCCATTGATTTGAGTTACCTGACCATAAAATGCAGCTTCGCCATCTTGCGGTTCAAGGAATACAAACTGATTAATCAACATAGAAGGTACGGCAGGACCAGTCACACGATAGAAAGTTGTGCCTGCTCCATGGCGATTTTCTTTCCATGACTCCATGCCTTTTGCGTGCTTGTCCCAAAAATCATAAGGTAATTGAAAAATACCTGAGTATAGTAGATCGGTATCTTCTAATACATGATCATTGAAATATTCTTCAGCAGGCAAACCTAGCGCACGCGCTTTGATGCGCATGTTGATATCTTTAGATACCAAGACAACGGGGCGTTGTGGAAATTGTTCTTGCAATCCACGCACTACAGCTAAGATTTGATTATCTGCTTTGCCTACTGGTAGTCCTTGTGGCAATTGCCAATCATTCAAGCGAGTTTGAAAAAATAAACGGCCACTCGCATCTTTATTGCCTAGCTTACTAAGTGGAATGCCGTTATCAATTTCACTTTCACCTGTATCAGCAACCAGTGCATCGAGTGAGCGCGATACTTGTCGTGCATTACGCGCTACTTCTGACATACCTTTTTTATGATTATCTAATTCTTCTAGCGTAATCATAGGAAGATAAATATCATGCTCATCAAAGCGGAATAGCGAGGTTGGGTCATGCATTAATACATTAGTATCCAACACAAATAACTTAGTTACACCACGTTTGCCTGTGGATTTACTCGAGGAAGATTTGTTAGTTGTACCAGCATGTGAACGACTATTGCCGCTGCGTTCTTCGCGTTGATCTGAATCGGATTTTGTGCGCGCTACGGGCACAGGTGCTGAACTTTTGATGGGTGCTTCAACCAGAGCGATCACTGGTTTTTTTAATGAATTATTTTTTTCTGCCTTAGGATAATCTACGGGGGAGAGCAATGCTGCAGGTTTGGTCGGCATTTTAGGCAGTGGCATCGAGTCCTCAAAGAAAAAAGTG
>CAMCXB010000080.1 GCA_945883145.1 Bordetella parapertussis
CCATCGTTTTTATTGTTAAGTAAAAAATTACTTATCTGTGCGCTTTAAAAAATTTATCAAAAAAAATCGAATAAAAATATCAAAAATATGCGTATAAAATTATAAAAATAGCAATTATATATTCACTTCTTTTCAGACAAAAACAATAACTACAATTTAGATTAAAAGAACTAGTCGCCAGATATATAATAGGCGAAGATTTATTTTGATAACTTTTGTTATTAAAATTGCATTTTATATATAAAAAATTTACACAATTTTTACAATGAGCATACGCGAAATAAAACGGACAATATACGAAACATTAGAAGGTTCCGTTTACAAAAAATCCAGCCGAGCATGCGAAATTTTTATCGCGCTGTTAGTTGTTGCTAATGTACTGGCCATCATACTTGAATCTGTGCATTCGCTACACGAAGAGTATGCGTATTACTTTCATATTTTCGATGTAGTCAGTGTGTTGATATTTACCATTGAATATATTTTACGAGCATGGTCGTATGGCGTGAAATATGATGAAAACAACGGTGGTGCTTGGCGCGGAAGAAAAGAATACATATTTAGCTTTTATGGCTTAATTGATTTTTTCAGCACCATGCCTTTTTATGTACAACTCTTATTCCCAGGTTTAGATTTACGTGTGCTTAGAATATTCCGACTGTTACGAATATTTAAGCTTTCTCGTTACAACAGTGCGTTGCAAGATCTTTTTGATGCTATTAAAGCTGAAAAAGATTCCTTCACTTCGGCGATGTTTCTCTTATTGATAGCATGCTTACTGTGTTCTTCTCTCATCTACATCGCCGAAGGTCACGTACAACCTGAAATTTTTCCCTCTATTCCAGCCACAATGAAGTGGTTTGTATTGACCATTATTTCAGGCTGGGGAAATATTGATCCTCTCACCGTTTTTGGAACTATTCTTGTTGTCTTTACCCAGATTTTAGCAATTGCACTAGCTGCAATTCTTACTGGTGTTGTAGCAACGGCATACACAACACAAGTAGAACGTCGCCAACTTATGTATGAAACCGAAATACGTGAAGCAATGGCGGATGGCATAGTGACCGATGAAGAACAGAAAAAACTAGAACAGATGCGATTACAGTATGGAATGAGTAGTGAACAAGTAGAAGCAATCAAGCGTCAAGTTGAAGACGAGCGTAATACACCTCACTCATCTAATCATTTTCAAACATCAGATCAGTGGTTTCCATCAAAATCAAGTACAGACAATTAAAGGTATTTAAATGATAGAGTTTTTTCAAGATCTTAATTGGATCGTAGTAGGTCAAATCATACTCATTGATATTCTCTTAGGTGGCGATAACGCAATTGTCATTGCATTGGCATGTAGAAATCTGCCAGAAAATATGCGTATGAAAGGCATTATCGGAGGAGCACTCGGTGCAATTATTTTACGCATCTCGCTCATCTCCTTCGCTGTCACTCTGCTCAACATTCCGTTTTTAAAGTTAGTCGGCGGTGTGCTATTACTTTGGATAGGCATTAAGCTATTGACCGATGATGGAGGAGATGATGACACTATCGATGGTGGTGACAGGCTAATGACCGCGATTAAAACAGTGATCATCGCTGATTTAGTAATGAGCGTAGATAATGTGATCGCAGTCGCTGCTGCAGCTGAACAGGCGCACGCTGATCATAAACTAATATTAATCGCGTTTGGTATTGCTGTCAGTATTCCTATTGTTATTTGGGGCAGCTCAGTAATTTTAAACATCATGAATCGAGTGCCTTCAGTTGTCACTATGGGAGCTGCACTACTAGGCTATCTGGGGGGATCTATGATTTCAACTGATATCGCCATACAAGAGCATGCAAGCAAGCTACTGCCGCTTGATTTACTAAAGTTTCATGATCTAGGCGTGCATTTGAGTTTAACTGGAACTGCTGGCGCAATCTTGGTTGTTGCAGCCGGATGGTTTATTCAGAATCGACCTGTTAAAAACAATGAAATGAATAATAATTAAAATACATTTTGTTTTTTATGAATGCGCACTTTCAAGATATTTCTAATTCATCACTCTCAGGATGGCGGCTCAAGTGGTACACCGTTATCTTTGAGGCTGATACTGCTGCAGGAAAGACATTTGATCTTTTACTGTTATGGACTATCTTAATTAGTTTATTAAGCGTAATGCTCAGCAGTGTACAGAGCATACATGATGAATATATAACTATTTTTAAAATTACAGATTGGTTATTCACAGTAATTTTTTTAGTTGAATATATTGCGCGTTTGGCTTGTAGTCCACATCCGATTCGTTATGCAAAAAGTTTTTTAGGTGTCATCGATTTAATCTCGATATTGCCCAGTGTCGTCACCTTATTTATCCCTGAAGCTTATGTGCTGCTAGATGTACGTATCTTGCGATTGCTACGTATATTTCGTATTTTAAAAATGTCTAGCTATGTCGATGAGTTCCAGTGGTTAGTGATGGCAGTGGCTGATAGTCGTAGAAAGATCGGCGTTTTCATCGCAATTATCATGACGCTGGTAGTCATTCTAGGAACCATTCTTTTTTTGGTGGAAGGGCCAGACAATGGATTTACTAGTGTGCCTACCTCAATCTATTGGGCTATATCGACAATCACCACCGTTGGATTTGGCGACATTACACCGAAGACGGATATAGGACGTTTCATTGCATCAATAGTCATGATGTTTGGTTGGGGAATTTTGGCTGTACCAACTGGCATAGTTTCCGCTGAAATGATTGCACAACATGCAGTCAAAAAAACACTTACTGAGTCTACGACGAGAACCTGTCATAGCTGTACGACTGAAGGTCATAGTGCTGAGGCTAAGCACTGTAATCAATGTGGCGCAGAATTGACCGAATATTTTGGTGAAGCTCCCAAGCTCACACCAAAAATTGCTTTTGCAGCTTCGATGATTTATTTGATCAATGCTGATGGAAAAATCGAACCTGATGAAATTAAACGTTTAGTCACTGCAGTAAAAGATGATCGTGGATTATTAGAGGTTGCTACGCGCTATACAAAGTTTCATACGCCTGAAGAATTTATGCAATTTTGTAATGAAATTCTCGATAAAGAGCAAAAGCTTTCTTTATTAGTTAATCTTTATGATGCAATTCTATCTAATGATGAAACTATGGTTCAAGAGATTGAACTGTTTGAGGGCTTCATGCACTCGTTTGGATTTAATGAAAAAGAATTTGAGCCATTTTTCTATTCAATTTCCGTGAAAAATAACAGACGTCTTTTCAGTGCATAAAAATTTTAACTAGGTTTTATTTTTTTTCGCCTAAAAATACATAGCGATTCAAACTAAAGAAATAACGCTGTTGCTCGCCCATTAAGCGAGCATCAGCCTTCCAATCTGCTACATCTTGCTCTGTAATTCCATTGCGACCAATCGCAAAATTACCAAGCATAGTCATCATACCTACACTATAAGTCTGTGCGTCATAGCTTGTATTCACTAGCGGTACAACTTCTACCCGCACCTCTTTAAAACCTGCTTGCTCCATTCTTAATTTCAAATCACGTGGTAACTGTGGATGAGGAATATGCGTATTCCATGTTTCAATTACTTTACGCATACGCACATCATCCTGACTAGCCCAGACAGCAGATTCCCAATCAGTATCAACGATTAATACCCGTCCACCAGGTTTAAGCACACGCGCTAAGTCTTTTAAAGCCTGATCGACTTGTTCTACATATTCATACACCTGCGTTGCTAAGGCAATATCAAAAGTGACATCTTCATAAGGCAGCGCAGTGACATCCGCCGTTGTGAAGCTTACATTTGAATATGCCGCACAACGCTTGCGTGCAATCGCCAACATAGGCTCAGCAATGTCCACACCTGTTACTTCACCACTTGCACCCGTTGCTTCTGCTAATGCCAGTGTTGTTAAACCTGGGCCACAACCTATGTCTAAAGCTTTTTCTCCTACACGCACACCTAACAAAGCCATGATTTTTTCACGCTGTTCAACCACATCGGGGGTTAAATACACCGCTTCTAATTGACGTGAAGTTGCATCATCAAACTGGTCTTGTGCACTCGGTGCTGTATGTTTATTGTCAGACATGGAAACAGCCTTTGAATGAATGAAAAAATTAATTATTTAAAATAGTCAGTACTAATGTAAAACCTTATCTTGATATCTATCTACCAAAAAGAAAGCAGCTGATAAACCAGCTACAGCACCAAACATCACATAGTAAGCAGGCGCTAAAGGTGAACCTGTTGTGTTGATTAACCACGTCACAATCAATTGCGCAAAACCACCAAACAACATCACCGCAAAGTTATACGCGAGGGCTAAACCAGTTGATCTTACATGCGCAGGAAATTGTTCAGCCAGTGCCGTAGATATCGGACCAAAGCCCACCGCAATCGCACTACACAAAGTCATTTGCATCACTGTTAAACGCCATAAAACAGGATCAGCCTGTAACCATGCAAATAGTGGATAAGGCAAAATAAAATAAAGAATACAAGCGGTGATTAAAATTGGACGGCGTCCTACATGATCAGACAAACTACCAAATACCGGCGTTAATACTGTTAGACATAACAACCCTGCCACCTGTGCAATAAAAGCCTGACCAAGCACCATACCTAACTGCGTTTTAGCGTAAGTAGGCATATAAATCAGCACCACGTAATACATGATGGTGTTAGATAAAACTAAACCGAATGACGCTAACACAGCACGTCTATGAATTTGGAATATCGTCGCTAATGACGTTTTTTGTTCAGCACTAGCATGCGCTTCTTTGAATACTTCGGTTTCTTCTAAATGACGACGTATATATAAACCGACAGGACCTATCAATAAACCTATGAGAAAAGGTAAGCGCCATCCCCATTGATCAATTTGTTCTGGTGTCAGCGATTGCGTGATGAACATACCCGAACTTGCGCCCGCTAAGGCTGCAATACTCTGCCCTACCATTTGCAATGAACCAAAAAAACCGCGTCGCTCTGCTGGTGCACTCTCCACTAAAAAAGCAGTGGCACTGGCAAATTCTCCGCCAGTTGCAAAGCCTTGCAATAATCTTGCAGTAACAATTAATATCGGTGCTGCAGCGCCAATCATTGCATAGGGCGGTGCAAACGCAATCATGGCAACGGCTATCGTCATCAATGCAATAATGAGTTGGAGTGCAGCTTTACGACCTTTGCGATCGGCATATAAACCTATCAAAATACCACCCACTGGTCGCATGAAAAATCCTACCCCAAAGGTAGCCATAGCTAACAATAGGGAAGCATATTCACTCTCGGCAGGAAAAAATAAGCGCGAGATGATGACGGTCATAAACCCATACACAACAAAGTCATACCATTCCAAGGCATTACCTATCACCGCAGCGACGATCTGACGCGTACGTGGTGTGCTCTGTTGCATATTATTTCCCCTTAAAAGTTGCAGCTCTCATGACAGTAGGCATGATATCGCATCATGTAACCGACACCGACACCGACTCGACTTGCCTAGCTTTGAGATTTATCCGGTAAACTCCAGCGCAGTTCGACATTTTTGATTAGGGAGACGTTAATGATGCTACTAATAGCAGGTCTAATACTTTTTCTAGGCGCGCATTCAGTCAGAATATTTGCTGATGCTACCCGCACCAAGATGATAGAAAAAATCGGCCAGAACAAATGGAAAGGGATCATCACCCTATTTTCTATTGCTGGCTTTGCTTTACTCATCATAGGCTATCAACAAGCGCGCATGAATCCGATGCCATTGTGGGAGCCTCCAGTCTGGGGCCGTCATCTTGCAATCTTATTAAATTTATTTGCTGCCATCTTAATCACTGCAGCCTATGTCCCAGGTAACAGTTTTAAAGCGCGCATAGGTCATCCTATGGTGGCTTCTGTCAAAATCTGGGCACTGGCACATTTACTGGCCAACGGTACATTGGTGGATCTGGTTTTGTTTGGTACTTTCTTAATTTGGGCAGTATTAGATTTCCGCATTTCTCGCAAACGTGATCGCACTGAGAATGTAGTCCGACCTGCAGGCACAATGTCAAAAAATCTGCTGACTGTTTTTATCGGTGTAGTGATTTGGGCTGCTTTACTCATGTACTTACATGCTTATCTGGTTGGTGTACAACCTTGGGCAATGTAAGAAAAATTATTTAATTATTAAGTCATACACACCACTGCTGTATCTCAACCTAGATACAGCAGCCCCCTCCCGCCTCACTCATGAGCTCTGCTAAAACTAGCGACATCTTCTCGCTCGAGGCCATAATCCCAAGTAATAATAAACGCGGTTTAGGATTGAAAATCCTAAAAAATACCCCATCTCTTTTAGACCCTACCGAAATCAAATTTTCCTAAGATCAACACATTTAATTCAATAAAATCAATGGCTTAAATAATTATTTGCGTATCTTAATTAGAACGTATAACATCAAGTTTAGATTGTGACCAATCAGTAATTTTTTAATAATTTAGCTGGAGAATTCCCATGCTGATGTCTACCCAGGCCAGCCGCTATGCCCACAAACTGTTGAAAGCGCGCAGTGCAGGAACGCTACTTGAACCACTCACCGCTACCGATACAATCAGTGTGGCTGATGCTTATGACATTGCAAAATCCATCCTTGATATACGGATCGCTCAAGGCGAAACACCGATAGGTAGAAAGATAGGATTTAGTAATCACAAGATGGGGAATCGCTATGGCATGAGCGCTTCCATCACCGAGCCTATATGGTCACCACTGTTTGATAGCAGCGTGGAATTTGCTATGGATAATAGAGCGCTGTATAGCTTGAAGAAAGCGCAGCAACCACGACTAGAACCAGAATTAGTGTTCAAACTCTCGCGCACTCCCGAGCCGGATATCAGCGTGGAAGCTTTAGCGGAATGTTTGGAATGGATGGCGCATGGCTTTGAAATCGTCACCTCACCATATCCAAATTGGCAATTTGATACGGCCGATGCCATCGCTGCATTTGGCTTACTCAAAGCCCTCATCGTAGGCGAACCACGCCTACTCTCCGCTGCAACAAGGCGCAATCTGGTGCAGGTATTAGGTGCGTCCACCCTCTCCTTGTCCCGTAGCTTAAATGGCAGCCCATCTTTAGTCGCCGCTGGTTTTGGTAAAGATGTAGCGGATAGTCCCTTGCATGCGTTATGGCATTTGCATCAACAATTACAAAGCCAAAGCACCTTTCAACCACTACAAGCCGGTGAAATCATCACCACCGGAAGTTGGACCGATGCTCATCCTGTACAACGCGGCGAAGTATGGTCAAGCGCGTTTTTACAAATCGGTTTACCAGGATTGACGGTATCGTTTACCTAGTCAACTATGCATACGGACGAATACGCTTCGCTATTCGTCCCTACAAAAATATTTAAGTATAGTAGGTACGATTAGCGAAGCGACATCGTACGAACAAAACCTAGATAAAGAAGAAACCATCTTCCGTAATATTACGTAACATTACGTAACATTACACATCATTACGACACATTACGTTGCTACACCCAACTGCTTGCTATAACTTACGCAACTGTTATCTTTGCTAATCACAAGGATAGCGACATGTGTTAACTCTAGCTTTAGAGATGTTGTAAAGTATTGCGTTCTAAGACCTTTTTTAAATGCCTCAATTCTCACGAATTAGAGGCATTTTTTTTATTTTTTAGCTCTTATCACGCAATTTTTGAATGCAATAGGATGATTATGCTTCGCTATTGCAGCTACGAATGAACATGTTAATATTATCAAGCATTTTCGAGCCCCTTCAACGCTTCAAGCCGATTACCCGGTGGAGAGCGTAAAAAAATCTAGCGTTTTAGTACTATCAAGTTGTGCAAGCTTGCGCTCAGCAAAAGTTTGAATTGCGCGAAATTTTTTGGGGCGACCACCCTCAAACAGGGCTTGAGTCAGAGCGCATCGAAACGACTGAATCATGAGATTATAGAGTGTTACGCTTAACGTAATTCGTCAAGCGGAAATATTGAACTCTTAACTTGTTGATCATCGAATGACACACCCTCATTGGCAGCTTCAGAATTTAGTAAAGATGTGATGAATAATCCATTCAATCAAATGACCATTGGTAGCGACCTAATGATCACAATTGATATTTTCTGACGAAGTATGTTCGTATGCCGAGCAAAATGTCCTAATTTCAATAGCATAGCTTGTAGAGTAAATCTTAACGATCAACATTACGAATAATGGACTTAAAGTTTAAAAAAGCTAAGAGTAATTAAGTAAAATTTTTTGCGTAATAAATTTCAAAACAATCGTAATTGGTACAGCATTCGACATTAAAATACGGGGCATAGAAGTTTCTATTTCCATCACAAATTGTTTTCAAAGAAATAACCAAATCCCCTATGAATACTATCTTAGCGATTATTTTTTGTGTTACTTATGCTGCAATCGCATTTGAGCATCCAATAAAAATCAATAAATCAGCAAGCGCCCTATTAGGCGCTGGATTATTGTGGACCGTGTTTGCTGTCATGAGTGGTGAAGGAAGTGTGACTAATGAACACTTAGCTGAGACATTAGTGGGCACTGCACAAATTGTCTTCTTTTTGATGGGAGCAATGACCATAGTTGAAGTCATAGACGCTCACGATGGCTTTGACGTAGTCACCAACAGAATCAAAACACAAAATCTTGCGACTTTGATGTGGTTAATCTGCATAGTTACTTTTTTTCTCAGTGCTGTACTGGATAATTTAACATCCACCATTGTCATGGTTTCGTTAGTTAAAAAATTAATCGACTCGCGTCAACAGCGCTTATTGTTTGCAGGGATGATAGTAATTGCAGCAAACGCTGGAGGCGCTTGGTCACCGATTGGTGATGTCACCACTACCATGCTTTGGATTGGCGGACAAATTACAGCGAGCTCTATCATTTTTGCATTATTTATTCCTTCAGTAGTCAATCTGCTAGTGCCTCTTGCCATAATTAGTAGATCACTAAAAGGACAGCAGGTGATTATGCCAACAAATTTGCACGGGATAGAGCAAGAGAAAAATACCAGCGATAGAGAAAGAAACATCATGTTTTTTCTCGGTCTTGGTGTCTTAATCGCTGTTCCTGCTTTTAAAACAATTACACATCTTCCACCTTTCATGGGCGTTTTATTAGGACTAGGTCTGCTATGGTTAGTAGGAGATCTTTTGCATAAAGATAAAACAGATGAAGA
>CAMCXB010000081.1 GCA_945883145.1 Bordetella parapertussis
CGATCAGATTGGATGATTGCGCCTGAAACAGCGAAGGGCATTGGAGCACCAGCAACGGTATCTAATGCGCCTGTTTCAACAGTAGTGGAAGGATGTTTGATTTCTGGTTGTCATTCGTTAACCAGTCATGCACAAAATAAAAAATCCATGCTGCAAAGCTTAGCGAGCTTGCGTCTTTCAACCGCAATCGCTTTGATGTTTGCAGGTGTGGCTCCTAGTGTGGTTGCGCAAGCTTTGCAAGATCCCACTGTGCGTAGTGGTACTGCGACCATCGATCTGTCAAACACAAATCATGCTGTCATTACGCAGCAATCGAATAAAGCCATCATCGATTGGCGTCAGTTTTCTATTCCTAGTGGTAGCACAGTACAGTTCGTACAACCGAATGCTTCTTCTATGATGCTCAATCGTGTCACTGGAACACAAGCCTCACAAATTGATGGCAACTTACTCGCGAATGGTCAAGTGTGGTTATTAAATCCTAGTGGTGTGATGATAGGTAATGGTGGATCAATTAACACAGCTAGTTTTTTAGCTTCCACACTCGACATCAACAACAATGATTTCTTAAACGGCCGCTATCGTTTTGATGCAACTTCAAACACCACTGGTCGTGTCGTTAATGCTGGAACTATCAAAGCAGCAGAAAATGGTTATGTCGTTTTATCAGGCAAACAAGTCAATAATGAAGGTGTGATTGAAGCGAAGTTAGGTTCGGTCTTGCTTGGTTCAGGTCAAGCTATGACCTTGGATTTGGTTGGTGACAAATTACTTAGCTTCGCAATTAATACACCGGTTGCGACATTACCGACAGATGGTAAAGCTAGCGTAGAAAATTCAGGACGCATCACAGCACAAGGCGGCAAAGTCATGATGACTGCGCGCACTGCAACTGATGTCATGCATAGCGTGATTAATGTGAGTGGTGTTGTGGATGCAACAAGCGCAAAACTCGTGAATGGTGAAATTGTTTTAGATGGTGGATCAACAGGTTCAGTGACTGTGAGTGGATCATTGCTAGCACATGGTTTGCAAGCAGATGAAACCGGTGGTGCAATCAAAGTATTTGGTAAAGATATTAACGTCGCTAACAATGCAGTACTCGATGCGAGTGGTGATGCAGGTGGTGGTGTGATTCATGTTGGTGGTGGTTGGCAAGGTAGTGATCTTGCAGGACGCACTGCTGCAATTACTACTAACGTTGCTTCGAATGCAGTGCTAGATGCCAGTGCAATCAACAAAGGCAATGGTGGTGAGATTGCAATTTGGTCTGACATACATAACAAACAATCTATAACGAATGTATCAGGTACTTTTCTAGCAAAAGGTGGTACTACATCAGGTAATGGTGGACGTATAGAGACGTCGGGTTATTTGTTAGGCACAAATGGTATTCGAGTTGATGCAAGTGCGACTAAAGGTCTGAGTGGTGAATGGTTGTTGGATCCGTTTAACATCAATATTGGTCCTTCAGGCGGTACTACGACAGCTACTGAACTTACAGCTAATCCAATATTCTTCCCTACTAATGCCACCAACTTAAATGCTTCCGTTATTTCAAGTGCATTAGCTAGTGGTACTCAGGTCGTTATTTCCACTGGTAGTGGTCCGGTGAGTGATGGAGGTGACATTAATATTTTAGCTGGCACAGTGATTAATGGATCAACTACATCAAGTCTGTCTTTGCATGCTAATCGACATATCAATATAGCTAGTACGAATATTACTGTTGGCACTTTAAAATTGAATGCGGAGAAAGGTGGTATTGATATAACCGCTAATTCGGAATTGAATACACTTAATCCATTCAATGCAAATGGTAGCTACAATAATCAAACAGGTATATTTTTAGTTGCTGGCGGTAGCTTTTCTGCTACTTCGCCATATCAAATTAATCCTAGCTCTCCTTCGTACATTAATTTATCTAATTCACGAATTCATTCTTTAGGTGAAGTGATTGGGGCAACATCAGGCAGTGTTACGATAAATAATTCTAATGTAACTGCGAATGCCGACTTGAGTTTTGAGTCGAGAAATGCAACTTTCTCTGCTTCAAACTCAAATATCACTTCTCAAGCTGCTTTTTATTCTGGTAATCAATCCTCTGCTATTACTATTCTTAGCGGAGGCGGTTATACATTTTCAGATACGGGTCGTCCCTATAATTTCTCTGCCGGTAGTGCAGCTACTTTGAAAGTAGAAAATACAAATATCTCTATTGGTGCGACATCAGGTTTAATTGCCTTGTTAACTTCTGGTGAATTACAAATTACTGGAACGAACGGCGGAAGTACTTTAACTAGCGGTAAATCTGTAGTTTTAGTCGCGCAGGGTGGGCCAGTTCGAATTACGGATAGTAGGGTGAATGTATTGGTAGGTTCTGGGGGTGATTTTGATGATGTAAAAGGACTTATAACTGTAGCCGGTGGTGATTTGACATTTAATGCTGCGGGTGATTTTATAGGTTACAAGCTCGCTGGTGCAGGTACGAACGGTAATATCATTACTACTAATGCAAATATTTCTAGTTCAACGAACGATATCTTTGCAGTGGCATCTGGTGGGATAACTGCAACCAGCACAAATTTAGGAAATGCTAAGTTGTCGGCTGTTGCTGGTGGAACAGTTAACTTTTCCACTAATTCAACTCTTTCTACTTCAACTGCTGGCGTGTATTCGCGCTCTTCCTCATTTCAATTAGATTCTTCTTCAATTTATTTTTCAACCCAATCGGCTAGTGGACGTTCTCGTTTGATAGGTAGCGCAGTCGGACAAATTACCACAGCAAATGCAACTTTATTTGAGAGTGTAATTGAGGGACTAGTGACATTCGGACCATCTACTTTTTCATCCCAAGTTAATGGAGTCGTTGGTGGAGCCATAGCCTCGATTCAAGGTGGCTTAGCACCAAGTGCCATGCTTCCTCCTCCTATGCAAGCGCCGCAACCTATACAACCACAGCCTGCGCCGCAACAACCTGCTCAACAAAATCAGCAGCCTCAGCCACAAGCCAAACAAGCTGCGCCTGATGGTGATGCACCTGCACCAAATCAAGCACCATCTAATCAACAGCCGGCAGCGAATAAGCCACCACCTAAAGATGGTGCTGCAGCTGATGCGCCTGATGGTGAAACAGCAGCGCAACCTAAGCAAGCAGCAAATGATCCTGCTGCACCGGCACCTGCGCCTAGCGCAGCACCACGTCAGACAGCAAGCAATGCACCTGCTGCTGCACCTGCTCCTGCGCCAGCACCGCAGTCTGCACCAGCGAATAATGCAGCACCTGCACCGGTTGCACCTGCAGCTCCAACGCAAGTGTCTTTAGCTGCGCCACCACCGCCGGTTGCGCCGCCGCCGCCAACACCAGTCGCAACTGAGAAGCCACCTACACCTAAAGATGCAGCGGACTCAGGTGATAAAACTTTAGCGATGGCAGCACCACCGCCACCGCCTAAAGCAGTGACGCAATCACAAGCAACAACAGTACGTACTTCTGTGGTGTCGCCAGGTTTAGTTGATGTACAAGTTCCTGTTCCACCTCGTCCTCCATCAGGAGCAGCGGCTGAACAGCCTGTGCCCACGATGGGCAATAGTGCGCGTTGGTAAGGGGTAAATAGGATGCGGTCTCAGATAAAAATTGAAAACATTGTGATGAAAAAAATCGTTGTTCTTGTTGGTTTAGGATTGTTAACGCTAACGCTTGCACCACTCACCTATGCGGGTGTTGCATCGAGTTTGTTAGATGAATCCTGTTCACTAAAAATGCGTGACGATATGGTGGCGCAATCTGGTTTACCTGCAGATCAAATTATTTCATGTGGAAATAGTGTGGTGGGTTCTGTGATTGCTGCGCGTTTGCGACCAAACGCTGATATGAAACAGCAGTTATTGCAAAGTTATGCTGCGAGTCGTCCTGCTGCAACCAATCGTCAGCGCATGAATTGCAAAACAGAGGATGCGCAAAGTTTAATTGAGTTAGGTATGCCTCAAGCTGTGGGCATGGCTTGTAAGATGAAAAGTGGTGGTTGGCCTCAACTCGTGATCTTGGTTGCAAAAAAAGAGTTGCTGTTTGTAGCAGAAGGTTCACCTGCTAGCTTGCCTGCTTTATTGAGTGCTGCTGATCCAGATAGTAAATCTGTGTCGCGTGCTGATTATATTCAAGCGTTGCAAAAATTATTTGGTAAAAAAGTTCCTCTTGCTTCTGCAACTGAAATAGCTAGTTTCAAATCCACTTTGCAAAATGCGCGTAGTGCTAATGCACAAGGCAAATACAAAGAAGCAGAATCACAATTTCGTAGTGCTTTAGATCTGCAAACGAAATTATTAAATCCTAATGATGCTGCGATTGCTGAAACCTTAATGGATTTAGCGTTGAACGTGAGTAATCAAGGACGAGATGAAGAAGCAATCGCCTTGTTTCGACGTGCAGAGCCTATCGTACAAGCATCACCGCGTGATGCGGATCGTGCGCGATTTGCAGCCTATCAAGCTTATAACGCAGCTAATGCGAGTCGCTTTGATGAAGCATTGAAATATGCGTCCGGTGCTGTAGCAGCTTGGAGAAAAATTGCAACGGGTCAGGGACAGTTTGTTTTTTCATTAGATGGATCAGATGCAGCATTTGATCCGCTCATGATGGAAAAAGGTGAATTAGCTTTAGCACTAAATCTGCAAGCGAATATGGCTTTGCGTTTAGAAGAGCTAGGTCTAGCGCAAATCGCTGCATCTGAATCATTGGGCTTAATGAATGACACGCGCGGTTTACCAAAGTGGTGGCGCGCGGATGTATTACTCACATTAGGCAAAATTAGTTCAGTGCAGGGACGTTTATCAGCAGCTGAACAATATTTAAATGCAGCTTTAACAGAAAGTAAACAAGCATTTGGTGAAGGTTCACGTTTATTGCCTATCTACGCAGCGCTAGCGAAAGCCTATCAACGCGAAGGAATGAGTACTTCATCGATCGTGACCTTCCGCGATATTTTTAAACGCATACGTGCCTTACCACCTGCTGCAGAAAATCCACTGACTAAAGAAGATTTAATTCCCTTTGGTTTGGCAGTGACTGCGTATGCAGAGAAGCTAACGGATGACACCCAAAAACAAGGTTTATATAACGAAGCTTTTGATGCTTTTGGTTTGTTGCGACCAGAGTTGGTTGAGCAAACCGTAGTACGAGCAGCAGCTCGCTTATCAGTGTCAGACCCTGCGTTAGCAAAATTAGTGGAAGCTTTACAAAGAGCCGAGCGAGAACGTGATGCAACGAATTTAGAATTATCAGCCGAGACATCTTTAGCAGATGAGCAACGTAGTAAATTAGTTGAAGATAAGTTGATACAAAAAAAATTGGCTGCTGAAAAAGAAAGTCAGCGTTTACAACGTGAGTTAGCAACTAAGTTTCCAGAGTATGTAGCCTTGTCTGCGCCTAAAGCGCTCGATACAGTCGCACTGCGTGAGCGACTCGGTGTGAAAGAAGGTGTGGTGTCTTTCATCATTGGTAGGGAAGTGTCATTCGTACAGCTAGTGCGACGTGATGGTATTTGGATAGGTCGTATAGCGGAAGGGCAGGAATCGCTTGCCGAATCAGTGAGCGCATTACGCAAAGCGATGGATGTGCAATCAGGCTCTGTTGGTGAATTTGATATCGCCTTAGCACATCAACTGTATCAAAGTTTATTTGGCAGTATTAAAAATAAACTCACTGATCTAGATCATTTGGTTGTGGTGCCTGCAGGTCCATTGGCAAGTTTGCCGTTTTCATTATTGGTTGAAACTGCACCTACTAATCAACGCTATGCCGATGCAAGTTGGTTGATAAAACGTGTAGCGATTTCACATGAACCTTCATTGCGTTCATTTTATTTGCAGCGTACAACTGCAGCACTGACGCAACCAACGAAATCTTTGCTTGCATTTGGCAATCCACGATTGCAAGGTAAGTCTGAGAAAAAAGCCTCAAGCTCAACTTTGTCTGCCTTAGCGACTAGCTGTCGTCAAGATGGACCAGCATCGGGTGATTTAATTCGTTCCTTAGCACCATTACCTGAAACAGCTGATGAGCTCAAAGTTGTGAATCGTGTGTTATCCGCAAAAAATAAAACAGGTTCAGTGGTTCATGTCAGTGATGCAGCAACAGAAGAACAATTGCGTTCAGAATCACTGGGTGATTATCGTGTCTTGTATTTTGCAACCCATGGTTTATTGCCGGGTGAATTGAAATGTCAGGCAGAACCTGCTTTAGTATTAACACCACCATCATCACCAGTTAGTCGTGCGAATGATGGTTTACTCGAAGCGAGTGAAATTGCGAGCTTGCGATTGAATGCAGATTTAGTGGTGCTGTCTGCTTGTAACACCGCAGGCAGTGCAGGTAAGTTTGGTGGTGATGCTTTATCAGGTTTAGCTGAATCCTTCTTTTATGCAGGTGCACGTAGTTTAGTAGTGAGTCACTGGCAAGTCTCTTCAAAAGCAACAGCCGAATTAATGTCGGGAATGTTTGAAGCCTTAGGTCCGGATTTAACTGGTGGGGCTGCACGTTCTCTACAAACTTCGCAATTAAAACTAATTAAACAAGAGAAGACTGCGCATCCTTTGTTTTGGGCGGCATTTGTGATTGTGGGTGATGGGCGTGAAGATGCTTTATTGCCACTGCCGCGTTCTTCGCGTCCTCGTTCATAGGTGGTCATGATGTGGCAATTCAATTATTTATCTTTGTTGATTAAATCACTGGCATCACTTGCCATGTTTATCGCTGTGACTGCGCATGCGCAGTTTGTGGTGATGGATGTACGTGGTGCCCCTTTTAAATCAGGTCAATCGATTGCTGCAACCGCAGTGATTAATCTGAAAGAAGGCGAGCGTTTATCTGCAATTGGCCCTGATGGAAAGACCGTGACTTTACGTGGCCCTTTCTCTGGTCCACTTGCTCCTAAGACTGATGCAGTACCTGATTCTAAACAAGCATTGGCTGCTTTATTAGTCAATCGTGATGCACGTACTAAATCAGTCGGTGTGGTACGTGCAGGTACGGCTAGTGTGAAAACACCAGAGCCAGAATTAATCGACATCACACGTGGTGGACCACGTTGCTTAACAGAAGGCGATAAACCTTTGCTATGGCGTCCGAATAATTCGACTGAACAAAAATTTGTGATTTATCCAGGTGATCGTTCATGGCGTGCTGATTTTGTGTGGGCAAGCGGGCAAGACAGAATGAAAATGCCGGACTTGGGTAAATTCGATGGCATGACAACCTTGTTAGTGAATATTGATCAGCAAGAATTTGTGATTACCTTAACGACAGTTCCTACATCGATTACGAATGATTTTATTCGTGCAGCATGGATGTTAGAAAAAGGTTGTGTACAACAAGCTGATGCCTTACTTAAATCACTCTCTGAGAATGCATCCATTAGTAGTACCAATCCCAGATGAGTAGCAAGCGCAACTGGAAGCAATTTGCGTCTGGCATAGGCGTAGCGTTGGGTGCAACAGTACTCGCTTCGCTGTTGTCACTGAATTTGAGTTTATTTAAGAGCTTAGAAAATTCAGCCGCAGATATTCGTATCGCTGCTATGCAGCCGCCTGAACCGCAGTCTGAACAGATTGTGGTTGCTGCACTCACTGAAGACACATTAAAACAATTTGCTTATCGCTCTCCCGTTGATAGAGAGTTTCTTGCGCAATTACTCATCGAGCTAGAAGCCAAAGGTGCGAAAGCTGTGGGTCTTGACGTACTGATTGATTCACCGACTGAAGAAAGTAAAGATCAGTTATTAGCCAAGACTTTGCGTGAAATGACGATTCCTGTTTTTGTCAGTTATACCGTGACAAAATCGATTGTGGATGAAGATCAGTTAGCGTATCTGAATGTCTTTGTGCCAGAAAAATTACGCGCAGCTGCAAATCTCGCCACCGATCCTTTTGATGGCACGGTGAGATGGATTTTTCCTGGCGAGAATGAAGCCGGCATGCCCATGGGTTTTGCACGTCGTGGTGCGCAAATCATGGGTGTGAATTCAAATAAAGAATGGACGCAAATTGCGTGGCGTCCGCATGCAGCAGATGGCGCAACACCATTTAAAATATTTCCTGCGCATGCGATCAAAGTCATGCCTAAGGCATGGTTTGAAGGAAAAATTGTTTTAATTGGCGCAGTACTTTCTATCACTGATAAACATCGCACACCCTTAGCAATTGTGGATGATGGTGATGATGGTGTGATGCCAGGAATTTTAGTGCAAGCACACGGCATGTCGCAGTTGATTGAACATAGACAGCCACATGTCATCACGACTGAAAAAATAATATTGGTGAGTTTGTTGATGGCCTTAATTGGTATATCAATTGGCTTATTAGGCAGAGGTTTGCTGATTAGTGTGTCTATTGGTTTTTGTGCAGTACTCGCTTTATGGTTGGTAGGATTTTTTGGTTTCAGAGCAGGCTTGCCTTTGTTGCCTTTAGTCGGCCCCACATTATCCATGGCGTTTGCCTTATGGATGATGGACATGTTGATAGGGCGTGCAGAAAGAAAGCAACGTCAGTTTATTCAAGGTGCGTTTTCTCGTTATGTCGCACCAGCTGTGGTGGATAGATTGGTTGAGAATCCGGAGTCCTTAAGTATTTCTGGTGTGCGTCAAGATGCGACGTTTATTTTTTCTGATATCGCAGGTTTTACAACCTTATCTGAAGAGCTGCCATCAGAAAAATTATCAGAAGTGTTGAATAGTTATCTCGATGGTGGTTGTGAAACTGTTTTTAAATATGCAGGTACGGTAGATAAGTTTATTGGTGACGCGATTATGGCGGTGTTTAATGCACCTATGCCACAGCCGGATCATGTATCACGTGCAGTTCGTTGTGCACTTGAATTAGATGCGTATTGCGAAGAATTCCGCAAACAGCAAAATGCACAAGGTATCAAGCTAGGTATCACGCGTATCGGTGTGCATAGTGGTTCAGCCACGATCGGTAATTTTGGTTCGCATAATCGTATGGACT
>CAMCXB010000082.1 GCA_945883145.1 Bordetella parapertussis
AGCGGAAGGCGCTCTCGTTCAAACCGACCTATTAATTTTGAAGCAAAACGCTGGCAATCTGCCGCCGAGCCGCCATTGCCACAAGCAAGTATACGATTGCCATTTGATAAAGCTGTAAACATCATCCTCACTGCTTGCGACACTGGTTCGCATAGCAATGCTTGGGCTTGGATGTTGAGTTCGGCACTTTCCCGAAAGTGCTCTTTGATGCGTTGACTATTCATTCTGACCGTGATTATAAATCTTATGCTGTTCTTATAGACTGAAAGATTTAAACTGTCTTGAACAGCTAGCTGGAATTCATTTACGCTGCGCTATTCCTATTTATTCATAGCCAAATTACCGACTGATGAAATTCTTTAGCCATGCCATCTCTAGGCCATTTATCGCCACTAAATCAAAGCGACAAGCAGGCAGTGCGGCAAATCTTTTAAGATAAATTTGTGCTGTGTTCCAGAGTTTATCCTGCTTCGCCAAACTAATACTAGCTACAGCGCCTCCGAAATGTGGATTTGAGCGTTGTCGTACTTCGATAAATACCAATGTTTGCTGCTGCCACATAATGAGATCGATTTCTCCCAACCGTGTTGAGAAATTACGTTCTACTAGCCGTAGTCCTTGCTGCTCTAAATAAAATAATGCGGCATTCTCAGCAGCCTGACCTTTTTGGGTGGCGCTGATGCTGGTCTTTCTGGCAGTGTTCATGGTTCACCTTGCAGTGGCTGGCATTCTGTACAATCAAACATCTCACTGTCCTTATTCCATCCCCCCCATGAATGACCCCCTCAATTTTTCTTTGATGGCGAGCGTGAGCAAACTGGCTGACGAACTCGAATTACAACAATTTCCACAGTCGGCACTGTATGTAATTGCTACTCCTATCGGCAATGTTTCTGATATCAGTTTGCGCGCACTCAAGGTTCTAAGCATGGTAGAGGAAATTGCTTGTGAAGATACGCGCAATACCTCACAACTTCTTAACCGTTATGGCATTTCTAAAAAATGTTTCGCTGCTCATCAACATAATGAACGCAGAGTTGCTGAAAAAATTGTGCAACAACTACGCAATGGTGCTCGCATTGCTTTAGTTTCTGATGCAGGTACGCCTGGTATATCAGATCCCGGAGCACATATTGTGGATGCCGTATTAGAAGCTGGCTTACAAGTCATTCCACTTCCTGGCGCATCTGCTGCAATTGCTGCGCTTTCCTGTAGTGGTTTTTTATCTGATGATTTTTATTTTGTCGGTTTTTTACCGAATAAAAATAAGCAAAGAGAAACCGAACTAAACAAACTTATCTCTATTCAAGCCACCTTAGTTTTTTATGAGGCGCCACATCGCATCATGGAAACGATGGCGTCTTTAGTATCGGTATTTGGGCCAGATAGAAAAATTCTAATCGCCAGAGAAATCAGTAAGTTATTTGAACAAATTCATCGCAGCTCACTAGGCTCTGCTTTAACTTGGTTTACAGAAGATGAAAATAGGCAGCGCGGGGAGTTTGTATTATTGATTGAAGGTGCATCGCACACCAACGCTGATGAAGATACTGAGGCTGATCGTATCTTGCGTATCTTATTAGAAGAATGTTCAGTCAGTCAGGCTGCTGCCATTGCTGCACGTATCACAGGCAAGAAAAAGAATGCACTATATGAATTAGCGCTCGCCATACAAAAAAATTCTAGCGATTAAAAGAGCGTGCTCAAAAAAATTTACGGTTTAATTCTTTATTTTTGTACTATGCTCGCATTAATTTGTGCAGAATTTTGTAATTGACGCGCTGCTTTGGTAGCGTCATCACGCGATGTAAATGGGCCACTATGTAATCGATATATGCCCTGATTTTGTATTACCGACGGCAAGGGTAACTCTGCCGGCCACGTCGTTTTCAAACTCTCTAGAGCTGCTTGTGCATTTTGCGCTTGCGCATAAGCACCTAGCTGCAAATAAAATCCTGATCCTTCTTGTCCAATTTTTGTTGTGTTGGCATTAGCACTCAAACGAGAAATCGCATCATCCTCTGTTGCGCTATTCGCTGTCTTCTGCGCACCATCTTGTGCAGTCATACGTGCAATTTCTTCTGGCAATAATCTTTCTACTTGCAGCTCTGCACTGCCATCATTGACATAACCTAGCTTATACGCAGCTGTATAAGAGAGATCAATAATGCGTGAGGCGAGAAACGGTCCTCTATCATTAACACGAACGATCACTTGCTTACCATTTTTTATATTCGTCACACGCGCATAACTTGGAATGGGTAAGATAGGATGCGCTGCTGTCATTTTATACATGTCATAAATTTCACCTGAAGCAGTACGCTGTCCGTGAAATTTTTTACCATACCAACTACCTACGCCACGTTGTATGAAAGGGCGATAATCTGTGATTGGCGTATATGTTCTATCGAATACGGTATAAGGCTTGCTTGGACCTTTTGCGAAAGGCTCAATCTTCGGAATCGCATCCGGCACATTCATCAAACCTTCTGGTGTCTGATCGCCGGGACCATCATCTTGATAGTAAGCACCACGACCTTTTGTTGTAGGTACTTGCTGTGTGCTTGCAGTGACTGCAGTTGGCTTTGATGCTGTTGTTACTTCAGGTGATGTTTTTTTATTTTCACGTACGCTTAAATCTACCGTAGCACAAGCAGTAACAAATAACATTAGCATTACCACACTGGCTGGAATTATTTTTCTGCTAGTGGTGTTGGTTATCATACTGTTCACCCTGAATATGCTGCGTAATTTTCGTATGGCGCTAGGTTTGTACTAACTTACGATTACGTTGAATACTCATCAATATGCCCATACAAATACTCAAGGTCGCAAATGCAGTGCCGCCATAACTCATAAAGGGTAGCGGCACACCCACCACTGGAAGTATTCCACTCACCATACCCATGTTGACAAACGCATAGGTAAAGATAGAGAGAGTCAGTGATCCTGCAAGCAGTCGTGAAAATAATGTGGGGGCATTGGCTGCTATTATGAGGCCTCGGCCTATTAACAATAAATACAATACCAATAAAACGCCATTACCTAACAAACCAAACTCTTCCGAAAATACTGCAAAAATAAAATCGGTTGTACGTTCTGGTATAAATTCTAAATGTGATTGTGTTCCATTCATCCAACCCTTACCAATCAAACCACCTGAACCAATTGCAATCGTGGATTGAATAATGTGAAAACCTTTACCCAAAGGGTCAGAGGAAGGATCGAGCAAAGTGATTACGCGATTACGTTGATAGTCGTGTAATAAACCCCATACCAAAGGCAAACTTGCTAAACCTGCTACTCCCAATCCTATGATGAGTCGCCACGACAAACCTGCTAAGAATAAAACAAAGAATCCCGAAGAAATCACTAAGATTGCTGTACCAAGGTCAGGCTGACGGATAATTAAACCTACAGGTATTGCTAGTAACACACCTGCAAAAGCAAAATCAGTCCATCGAATCATGGTTTCGCGTTTTTGGAAAAACCAAGCCAAGGTCAGTGGTATGGCCAACTTCATGATTTCTGAAGGCTGAATAATGATGCCTACATTAATCCAACGACGTGCGCCATTTTTTACTAAACCGAAAACTGCTACGCCCACTAACAATGCAACGCCCAATAAATAAATAGGCATTGCAAGACGCATTAAATTTTGTGGAGGGATTTTTGCAGCTATCCACATTAAAATAACGCCAGCCATAATATTGCGCAGATGCCCTTCGAAGCGACCAGGGAAATTATAAGCAGCCGATGAAACTGCAAGACAACCTAACAGCAAAATCAAACCTAAGATAATCGCCAAGGAACGATCAAAAATAAAAAAATGTCGTTTTATAATTTCAACGAGTGTACTGAGTGGATTTTTAGACAAAGATCTCACTGAGCACTCCCTTTGCTAGGACTCGTTGATATTTTTGGAGTTTCTGGTTTTACTACTGATGGTTTCGCTGCTTCTGGTTTCGCACTACCAGTTAGTGCCGCCTCGTTGGTATTTGTAGGTTTTGTGGTTGCCTTAGGAATTACAGGCATAGGATCATTCGGTTTTTTTCCGAGTAAGTAATAATCCATCGCCAATCTTGCGATAGGTGCTGCAGCTGCCGCACCAAAGCCCGCATTTTCTACAACGATAGCCAATGCTATTTTTGGTTTGTCTGCCGGCGCAAAGGCTATGTATAAAGAGTGATCGCGTAAACGTTCATTGATTTTGCTCGCATCATATTTCACACTCTTGCTCATAGATGCTGCCTGTGCGGTACCAGTCTTACCGCCCGAAACATATGGCGCATTCATAAAAGAACGAGCAGAAGTTCCTTCTTTTGTCACGCCTATCATGGCATTTTTAATGAAGTCCACGTTCTCCTGTTTCAGTGGAATGCGAAAACTTTCCTTTGCAACAGTGAGCTTGCGTGATTTATTAGTGCCGTTTTCTATCATCTTAACCAGATGTGGCTTCATCACGATACCGTTATTAGTTAAGGTCGCAATAGCATGGGCAAGTTGTAGCGGTGTGAAAGAATTGTAACCTTGACCAATACCGACTGAAATGGTTTCACCTGCATACCATTTTTGTTGATCAAGCTTTTTATATGTCTTGCGCTTCCATTCCATAGAAGGCAATACACCGGTTCTTTCATTTTCTAAATCCACGCCAGTCAAACGACCAAAGCCAAATGGACTCATGAAGTCATGGATAGCATCTATACCTAAATCATTGGCTAAGTTGTAGTAATAGGTATTACATGATTGAACGATAGATTTATACATATCGACCCGTCCATGACCACCTTCTTTATCATCGCGAAACTTATTATTACCAAACCAAAAATAGCCAGGATCGTTGATTGCCATTTCTGGTGTGCGCTTACCTAAATGCAGCGCTGCTAATGCCATATAAGGTTTGAAGGTTGAGCCCGCAGGATAAGTACCGATCAAAGGACGATTCAAGAGTGGTTTATCTAATGATGTATTTAAATCATCCCAACTCTTCACATCAATACCTTCAACAAATAGATTCGGGTCAAAGGTTGGCATCGAGACATAAGCAAGAATATCGCCTGTAGCTGGTTCAATAGCGACCAGTGCACCTCGACGTTCGCCAAATGCCTGCTCTACAATTTTTTGTAATTCTATATCGACCGAAAGCCTAAGATTATTTCCAGGTGTAGGCGAAGTACGCGACAAGGTGCGTACTGCACGACCACCTGCTGATACTTCAATTTCATCGTAGCCTGTTATGCCATGCAATTCTTTTTCATAGCTTTTTTCTAGACCTTCTTTGCCTATATATTCAGTGCCTCGATAATTAGCAGCATCTTCACCCTCTTCTAATCTTTCTGCATCTTTTTTATTTACACGACCAATATAACCAATCATATGTGATGCAGTTTGTCCTAAAGGATATTGTCTAAATAAACGCGCTTGTATATCAACACCAGGAAACCGATAACCTTGCGCAGCAAAACGCGCTACTTCTTCGTCTGATAAACGGGTACGTATGGGTAAGCTTTCAAATGTTTTTGATTCTTCTGTCAGGCGCTTAAACCGCTTACGGTCTTTAGGTTGAATATCAACTAACCTAGATAATTCATCAATCACGACTTCAAGTGGTCGGTCTAATTTAGCTGGTGTGATCTCTAAGGTATAAGCAGAAAAATTACGCGCCAGAATAACGCCATTACGATCAACAATCAGTCCACGATTAGGAACTGCTGGCACCACTGAGATACGATTGCTTTCTGCGCGTTCTGCATATTCACTATGCCGTATGCCTTGCAACCATAGAAAACGCAACATCAGCAAACCAAAACAAACGAACACAACCAAACCGGCTACAGATAAACGTAGCCTGAATAATTGTAGTTCGCGTTCTGTATCTTTAATTTGCGTCATGCTAGTGATTTTGTAGAAACAAAAAAATCAAGCCGCACAATAGCTATGCCGCGGTTCATTAGATGGGACGTGTTTCATCATGATCAATAGCGCGTCGTTGCGGCGCCAATAACACCCAACATACGACAGGCCAAATCAATGCAGCAACTAGGCTTTGTAAAAAATAACTCCAACCCGGCTCTTTAGAGCTGACTGCGAGTTGTATCAATATCTGTATGAATTGCATCACTATCAACAGTGGAAGCACATGCAAAGCTTGCGTAGTCGGCTTAAACCATAAAACGCGACGATGTATGGTGATAGCGAAATAAGATAACAAGGTGTACGCCAAAGCGTTTTCACCTAACAACGAAGCATTGTGTACATCCATCACCAAGCCCATGATGAAGGCAACACCAATACCTACTTTACGTGGCTGATAAATACTCCAAAAGACCAGAGTCAACGCCACAAAGTCTGGCACCCAACCCCACGCACCCCAAGGCAAAATATTTAAAAAGGAAGCGCCGATCAGACTCACCGCTATAAAAGTCGGACTGACAGGCAAGAGGATATTGTCTCTGTCCATCATCATCATGGTGTTTCTTTCTCCTTGCGCAGCGCTTTTTGTTTTAATTTGTCGATTTGTAATTCTTCCACCGGAGGCGGAAGTGGTGGCATGGCCTTAGCATCAGTGAGTAAAACTAACAATTGACGATTTCGAGAAACGCCTGCTGTTGGCAAACATAAAATACGTGCAAATGAATCTGCTGTTTTGGTTTCAACTGAAATGACGGTAGCAACGGCTAAACCTGCAGGATAGACACCGTCTATACCCGAGGTCATAAGTACGTCACCTTTTTGAATGTCGGCATTCGATGCCATGAATCGTAATTCTAAAGAACCTGATTGACCGCGGCCATAAGCCACACTACGCACGCCACTACGCAACACCTGCACTGGGATGGCATGGTCTTTATCTGTGAGTAGGGTGACTTCTGAAGTAAAAGGAAATACACGTGTGACTTGGCCCACCACTCCCAACTCGTCAATCACAGGCTGACCTAACTCAATACCATTTTGTGCGCCTCTATCCATGACGAGCTTACGTGAAAATGGATCGCGTGCATCATATAAAATTTCACTCATCACTGTACGTGATTGCGTTTGTTCTGATGCCGCTAACAGTTTACGCAGATGCGAATTCTCGGCTCTTAATTGCGCGCCTTCTTGTAATTGTTGGGCATTGCGAATTTGCTGATCTCGCATGCGACGATTTTCAGCATGCAGGGTATTGAGTGAGGAAAAATAATTGGTAACAGCAAAAAAGCCATCGCGCGGCATCATGGCAATGGCTTGTAGAGGATAGAGCGCTACGCCAACTGCTTGGCGCATTGTTCCTAATGCACCTAAACGCGAGTCGGCCATCAGAAGGCCTATCGCTATAAAAGAAAACAACAACATTTTGACGCGAGCCGAAGCGCCTTGCTTAAAGAGTGGTGGTGGTGTGTATTCCATCAAATCACTTCAAGCAAAATAATTCAGAGTAAGCCGCGCAAGTCGGACGGCAAGACAATGCGGCTGCTAGGGGCATGTGATTTACGCCAATTGATTTAGTCGTAAGAGAACAGCGAACCAAGCTTATCCATACGCTCTAACGCCATACCGGAACCTCGCACTACACAAGTCAGCGGATCTTCCGAAACCAGCACTGGCAATCCGGTCTCTTCCATCAAGAGTCTATCCAAATCACGCAATAAAGCGCCGCCGCCAGTCAACATCATGCCTTTTTCAGCAATATCAGCGCCTAATTCAGGTGGGGTTTGCTCGAGCGCGTTTTTCACAGCAGAGACGATATTGTTAAGCGGATCGGTCAGTGCTTCTAGCACTTCATTGCTAGAAATCGTAAAGGAGCGAGGAATACCTTCGGAAAGGTTGCGGCCTTTGACTTCCATCTCACGCACTTCGGTACCTGGGAAAGCCGAACCAATTTGCTTTTTAATGCTTTCAGCAGTTTGCTCGCCGATCAGCATGCCGTAGTTACGACGTATGTAATTGACAATAGCTTCGTCAAATTTATCGCCGCCTACACGGACAGAGCCCTTATAAACCATGCCGCCTAAGGAAATAATGCCTACTTCCGTGGTGCCGCCGCCTATATCAACCACCATAGAACCAGTCGCTTCTGAGACTGGCAGTCCTGCACCAATCGCCGCCGCCATCGGCTCTTCAATCAGAAATACCTGAGAAGCACCAGCGCCTAGTGCAGATTCGCGGATGGCACGGCGCTCAACTTGGGTAGAACCGCAAGGAACGCAAATGATAATGCGCGGCGAAGGTTTAAAAAGCTTGGTGTCATGCACCATACGTATGAATTGCTTGAGCATTTGCTCAGTGACGGTAAAGTCAGCAATCACACCGTCTTTCATAGGGCGGATAGCTTCAATATTGCCGTGCACTTTGCCCAACATGGCTTTAGCTTCTTTACCCACAGCTTGAATATTTTTCTTGGCATTCGGTCCACCCTGCTGACGTATTGCCACTACCGAGGGCTCATCTAAAACAATGCCCAAACCACGCGCATAAATCAGCGTGTTGGCTGTACCAAGGTCAATGGCCAAGTCATTTGAAAAGTAACTGCGAAGAAATCCAAACATGAATCGTGTCCTTATGCACCGGTTGTCGGCGCGTTGTGGCAAGTAAAACTCTGATTTGATCGTAAAAAATTGGCAGCAGAGCTTAATGGCACTCAGCCATTAACCCATTATTCTACCTTATAATCACAGCTAAATTGGCTGATAGAAACGCTAAAAATCGTGTATTCACGCGACTTTCTTTAGCAAAAACTCCCTGCCCTGATTCCTGTTATCGTCATTGTTT
>CAMCXB010000083.1 GCA_945883145.1 Bordetella parapertussis
GAAATTTTAGCTCGGATGTCATTCAAATATTGAGGCTCTACCGAGCTGTTTTGTGCTGTAGCTATGTTTGAAATATCAGGCTCATTTTTCTGAAAACTAAAAATGATGGAAATGCCTGCAACAAGAATAATAAACAATACAGAAAAAGAAATAAATAAACCTAATTTTGCGCGTAAATGAGGAGGTATAAATTTCGTAATGAGTGTCTGAACTTCAGTCGCTTCGATAATTGGCTCGTGGATAGGTGGATGAGAAATTGGCGAAGCCGGTGAGATAGGAGCGACCTCTACAGGATCCGGCCACTCAGCATCAAGATGATCAATTGAAATCCACACGCCGCCAATTTCAATTGGCATTCCTAGAGTAAGAACATATTTTTCCTCAATAGGATTGCCTTCAGTATCATTAATTTTCCCGTCTATGGGGCTAATGCTAGTCTGCCCATTTTCTACCGACAGTTTTGCGTGCGTTGCTTCAATACGAGGGCCGGTTAAGATGATGGTGCAATCATCTGAAGTACCAAGCTGATAATCTCCTGGGAAAAGAGTTAGACGACTCCCTGACTGAGGACCATAGAGCACTCTCAGTTCTAGCGGGGCTGCTTGTAGCTCATCAAGATAAGGTTCGCGTTTCATAATTAAATAATTTTTTATTTTTACAATATCGGGATAGAATTAGAACTATTAACTTTTCACCTTCTTAGAATGAGTATTCATACTTTTGGTAGGGATAACACTTTTGTGATTCAGCCTTCTGGCGATATGAGTAAGCCATCTTTGCTTGAATTGGATACCTTGCTTCAAACAGCGTTGGAAGAGGGGATGCAAAATATTATTTTTGATTTCACGGATTTGACCTATATATCGAGTGATGGCTTGCGCATAATCCTTGAAGCGATTAAAAAACTCCCGTCCAAAGACTACCCAATAGCGATTGTAGGCATGAAGCCAGCTGTTCGTAGCTTGTTTGAAGTAGGTGGATTTATGGAATTGATTAATGAATTTACTGATCTAGAAGATGCGTTTAGCTCTTTTCACTAAACCTTCAAAGTGATTATGAAAGAAGGCAGTATTAAAATAATTTTTCATAACTCTACCCTTGCCAGTGGTTGAATATTTATTTCAGGAGTTAATTCTTGATACGATAAAACTGGTAATTCATAAATTTCCTGCTCTATCATTTTTCTCATATAACGTCTGATATCCATAGACGTTAATAAAACCGGTCTTTGCATAGATCGGGTTAAATCTCCCACAGTCGATTTAAGATTTTCCAGTAATTTACGTGAAACGCTAGGCTCTAAAGCGAGATAAGAACCGCCTGATGTCTGTCGCACAGCACTACGTACTGCGTCTTCTACATTTGGTGCAAGTAAATAGGCAGGTAAAATATTTTGACCTGAAGAGTAGCGATGACTAATATGCCGCTTCAAAGCGACTCTGACATATTCAGCTAACATTACTGAATCTTTTTCCTTTTGACCTCATTCAATTAATGCTTCCATCACAGCACGAATATTGCGAATAGAAATTTCTTCATTCACTAATCGTTGCAGAATTTCAGCAATTTTATAAATTGGTAAAACTCTTTGTACTTCTTTAGCCAACTCTGGAAAACGACTCTCAGTTTCAGTCAATATTGAACGTGTTTCTTGTATACCTATAAATTCACCTGCATATTTTTTTAGCACAACAGCGATATGATATGAAAGTAGTTCCTAACCATGTTCATCGCAATGCCGAACAACCAAGTGGAGAGTTTTGAGTCGCCTCGAAAATTAGCTATGGTTCTGGCCGCTTCCACAAATGCTTGCTGGGTTATGTCAGCTGCATCATCGGGGTGATCTATATATTTGATTACAAACCGATATAGTCGTTTTTGATGGGATGCGATGAGTTCTCGGAATAGTTCTTCTTGATTTCGCTCTGCCGGAGGGATATTTTCGTAAGTCGTTTTAGGTGGTGTGTAAATTTTTGCTGGGGGTTTTTCTTTGATGGGCTCCGAAGGTTCTTCTAGAGCGCTCTCTAATTCACTATCTATGATGAATCCATCAGAATTAAAATCTTCGGAATCAATTAATCCTAATTCTTCAAGGATTTCTGCTTGCTGTTCGACCATATTGCCCCCGTCTGCAGTAGATTAGGTGACAAATCCAAATACGTTATGAGTAAGTAGGTATTTGGGTTTGAGTTTTTTCAACCCCATTTATGTGTAGTTTGGTTTTGAGCCGTGGGCTTTAACCTTGATTTGAAGTTGAGATTCTCTTTAGATGATCAAGAAAGTTGCAGTTAGTTAATCTAAAGTGAAGCTCTTCTTTTTTTTGGGAACTATTTGACTTTTTTGCGAGTGTTTTTCGTAAAAAAGTCATTTTTAGCCCCAAAAAATCTCTAAAACTACCTAATTCATGGGATTGACAAGCGGAGATTAATGGTTGTCTTTATGTAAAGACATAGGCATTCCGAAATAGGCTTTAAACATTCGAAATAGGTATGACTAGTTAGAAAGTCCTTATTTAGCTCAGTCTTTGTTTAGGCAGCTGGCCTTATAATTGCATTTGTTCCTTGTTGGATATTTTTATATGCACTATTTATCTACCCGCGGCTTCGCGGCAACGCCTCAATTCTCGGAAATTTTGCTTGGTGGTCTTGCTCCGGACGGTGGTCTTTATTTACCCGCCCAGTATCCACAGGTGAGTGCTTCCGAGCTTGATACGTGGCGTAATCTTTCGTATGCAAATCTCGCGTTTGAAATTTTGAAAAAATTTGCAACGGGCATACCTGAAGACGATTTACGTCGGTTGACTGATAAAACCTATACAGAAGCGGTTTATCGCAATACTAGAGAAAGCGAATCAGCAAAAGAGATTACTCCTTTACGACAACTCCAGAGTGAGAATGGCAGCACTTTACTGCTGCAAGCTTTATCAAATGGTCCAACGCTAGCCTTTAAAGATATGGCGATGCAGTTGCTTGGTAATTTATTTGAATATGCATTAGCACGTGATGGCTCTGAATTGAACATCTTTGGAGCGACTTCAGGTGACACCGGTAGTGCTGCTGAATATGCTATGCGCGGTAAAAAAGGGATACGTGTTTTTATGCTGTCTCCGCATTTAAAAATGAGTGCATTTCAGACTGCGCAGATGTTTAGTCTGCAAGACCCAAATATTTTCAACATTGCAGTCAAGGGTGTTTTCGATGATTGTCAGGATATAGTTAAAGCCGTATCAAATGATTTAGCATTTAAATCACAATATAAAATTGGCACAGTAAATTCCATTAATTGGGCACGTGTCGTAGCGCAGGTGGTGTATTACTTCCGTGGTTATCTAAGCGCTACTAAACACAATAGTGAGAAGGTTTCCTTCACTGTCCCATCCGGTAATTTTGGCAATATCTGTGCTGGTCACATTGCCCGCATGATGGGACTACCGATTGATAAATTAATTGTCGCTACCAATGAAAATGATGTGTTGAATGAATTTTTCAGTACCGGCATCTATCATGTGCGTAAGTCTGCTGAGACTTATCACACGAGTAGTCCTAGTATGGATATTAGTAAGGCATCAAATTTCGAGCGCTTTATTTTTGATTTACTAGGACGTGATGCTGCTCGAGTTAAAGCTTTATTCGCTAAAGTGGAATCGCAGGGTGGCTTTGATTTATCAGGTAAAGCGGGAAGCGATGGCGATGAATTTAAACATGTTCATCAATATGGATTTTTAGCGGGTAAATCTACTCATCAAGATCGACTTAATACTATTCGCTACGCGCATGAACATTATGGAATCATGATTGATCCGCATACAGCCGATGGTATTAAAGTGGCGCGAGAAAATATGCAGCCTGGTGTTCCCATGATTGTGCTTGAGACTGCATTGCCAGCTAAATTCAACGAGACAATACTTGAGGCACTAGGTAAAGATGCAGATCGTCCGGTTGAAATGAAAAACATTGAAGCACTACCGCAGCGCTTTGATGTGATGGATGTGGATGTATCAGCGGTTAAGCAATACATTGCAAGTCATGTTGATTAATGAACGTGCTCATGCAATCAATTCAAGTCTTAACTTACTACGCCATGTGCTGAGAATAATATGAATATGAAAAAGCCCATGTTAAGCGTGCAAGAAGCGCTAAATTTTCTTTTGCAGTCAGCTCGTAGTGTGAAAGAGCGTGAGTTGGTATCAACCCTCGATGCGAATGGAAGAGTGCTCGCAGAAGATCAAATATCACAGCTCAATGTCCCGCCCATGGATAACACGCAAATGGATGGCTATGTTGTGAGAGCAGCTGACTGTGTGTCTGGAAATGCTGTGTTAAGAATTTCTCAACGTATTCCAGCTGGTCATATTGGACAGCCTTTGGAGGCAGGAACTGCTGCCAGAATTTTTACTGGTGCTTTTATTCCTGAAGGTGCGGATGCTGTCATCATGCAGGAGCAATGCAAAGCAGATGCAACGGGTGAGCAAGTCACGATAGAACATGCTCCACAATCTGGAGAATGGATACGTCGTGCAGGTGAAGATATACAAACTGGTAGCGTGATTTTGCAAGCAGGAACACGACTACGGGCACAAGAGCAAGGCTTAGCTGCATCAGTGGGCTTAGCGCAATTACCGGTCTTTAGACGTTTGAAAGTAGCTGTATTTTTTACAGGTGATGAACTCACCATGCCCGGTGAGCCTTTAAAGCCGGGTGCGATTTATAACTCGAATCGTTTCATGTTGCGTGGCTTGCTACAGAAATTAGGTTGTGATGTTACGGATTTAGGCAATGTGCCTGATACCTTAGATGCGACTCGGTCTGCATTGCGGAATGCTGCAAAAGGTAATGATTTAATCATTACATCAGGCGGTGTATCAGTTGGTGAGGAAGATCATATTAAACCAGCGGTCGAGGCTGAAGGAAGTCTCAACATGTGGCAGATTGCGATGAAACCGGGCAAGCCACTTGCATTTGGTGAAGTGCATCGAGCGTCACAAGAGCCTGCTTTTTTTGTTGGGTTACCAGGTAATCCTGTATCGAGCTTTGTGACTTTTTTACTATTTGTGCGTCCTTTCATTCATGCTTTGCAAGGTGCACAAACTAGTTCGCCTAAATCCTATTCCATGCGTGCAGATTTTTCATGGCCTAAAGCTGATAGAAGAAATGAATTTTTACGTGTGCGTATTAATGATACACATGGACTTGATTTGTTTAAGAATCAAAGTTCAGGTGTGTTGACATCAACCGTATGGGGTGATGGATTAGTTGATAATCCACCCAATCAGATCATTCAGCCCGGTGATGTAGTGCGCTTTATTCCTTTTAATGAATTGCTTTATTAAGATGCAAATACAATTAAAATTTTTCGCTAGCTTGCGTGAAGCAGTAGGCACATCGCAAGAAAATTTGAATCTGACTTCTGATATTCAAACGGTTGGTCAAGTTAGAGAATTACTGCAGCAGCGTGGTGGTGTATGGGCTGAAGCATTAGCACATGGACGTGCTGTGCGTATGGCATGTAATCAGACCATGGCAGAGGAGAGCACACTTTTGTCTGAAGGATGTGAGCTTGCTTTTTTCCCGCCGGTGACAGGCGGTTGATTGATTCGGAGAGTGCGATGGCTGTAAGAGTGCAAACAGAAGATTTTGATTTAACGACAGAGATTGCACAACTACGTGCAAACACACCGAAAGTAGGTGCTATCGTTAATTTCGTTGGCGTCGTACGTGATTTAAATGAAGGTGAGCAGATTGCTGAGATGGAGTTAGAACACTATCCTGGCATGACAGAAAAAGCATTAGAAGACATCATTACGCAAGCGCGTGGTCGTTGGGATTTATTTGATGCACTCGTGATTCATCGTGTTGGTCCTCTTAAGCCTTTAGATCAAATTGTATTAGTTGCTGTCACTTCAGCACACAGAGGTGAAGCATTTGCAGCCTGTGAATTCATTATTGATTACTTAAAAACACAAGCACCATTTTGGAAAAAAGAACAAACACCACAAGGTAGTCGTTGGGTTGATGCACGCGTTACCGATGATGAGGCAATGAAAAAATGGGCGCACTAGGTTTTCTTGCAGTTGGAGTCGGTGCTACGCTAGGTGCATGGTTACGTTGGGGTCTTGCTGTTGGTTTAAATAATTATGTTATCAATCTTCCTCTAGGAACCTTGCTTGCTAACTTAGGTGGTGGCTATCTAATAGGCATTGCCGTTGGTTTTTTTCAAGACTTTCCCGAGCTCACACCTGAAATACGTTTGCTAGTCGTCACTGGGTTTTTAGGTGGGCTGACTACTTTTTCCACCTTCTCCGCTGAAGCAATGCTACTGCTGCAACGTAGTGAATATGTGTGGGCCATCACGCATACAGGACTTCATTTATTAGGCTCTATCGCTTTTTGTATAGCGGGCTTAGCGACTTGGCGCATGATTGCAGGATAAAAGTCTTGCCAGTTTTCTAACGCTAGTGATAACTTGAAATTTGTCTAGTTGACCCAATAATGGGTATAGACAGAATTTTACGGAGCACTCCATCATGCGTCTCGACAAACTCACCACCAAACTACAAGAAGCCTTAGCAGATGCGCAAAGCCATGCGGTTGGTCACGACAATCAATACATAGAACCGATACATTTACTGACTGCTTTGTTAAATCAAGATGACGGCGGTTCTCGATCTCTGTTGCAGCGTGCCGGCGTGAATGTAAATGGTCTTACCACTGCAATGAAAAGTGCAATGGAAAGATTACCCAAAGTGAGTGGCAATGGTGGCGAAGTGCAGGTTGGTCGTGAGCTCGTTGCTGTTTTAAATCTGGCTGATAAAGAAGCGCAAAAACGTGGTGATCAATTCATCGCTAGCGAAATGATTTTATTAGCGTTGGCTGATGATAAATCTGAAGCAGGTAAGTTAGCGCGTGAAAACGGACTCACGCGTAAAGCCCTTGAAGCCGCGATACAAGCAGTGCGCGGTGGTGCGCATGTCGATTCACAAGAAGCAGAAGGTCAACGTGAATCATTAAAAAAATACACGATTGATTTAACTGAACGTGCTCGTCTAGGCAAGCTTGATCCTGTGATTGGTCGTGATGATGAAATTCGTCGTGCAATTCAAGTCTTACAGCGTCGAACAAAAAACAATCCTGTCTTGATTGGTGAGCCTGGTGTGGGTAAGACAGCGATTGTAGAAGGATTAGCGCAACGTATCGTCAATGGTGAAGTCCCCGATTCATTAAAAAACAAACGTGTCTTATCGCTAGACATGGCTGCCTTAGTCGCAGGTGCGAAATATCGCGGTGAATTTGAAGAGCGTTTGAAAGCTGTGCTTAAAGAGTTATCGCAAGATGCAGGACAGAACATTGTCTTCATCGATGAAATGCACACCATGGTAGGTGCAGGTAAGGCTGATGGCGCTATGGATGCAGGAAACATGTTAAAGCCTGCTTTAGCACGTGGTGAATTACATTGTGTTGGTGCGACCACACTCGATGAATATCGTAAATACATAGAAAAAGATGCAGCACTTGAACGTCGCTTCCAAAAAATTATTGTTGATGAACCTAGCGTGGAAGCGACGATTGCCATCCTACGTGGATTGCAAGAGAAATACGAAGTGCATCATGGTGTAGATATTACTGATCCTGCTATTGTTGCAGCTGCTGAGCTTTCACATCGCTATATCACTGATAGATTCTTGCCTGATAAAGCGATTGATTTAATCGATGAGGCCGCATCCAAGATAAAAATTGAAATCGATTCCAAGCCAGAGGTCATGGATAAACTCGATCGTCGTTTAATTCAATTAAAGATTGAACGCGAAGCGATTCGTAAAGAAAAAGATGAAGCTTCACAAAAGCGTATGGGTTTGATCGAAGAAGAGATTACCCGACTTGAACGTGAATATGGTGATTTAGAAGAGGTCTGGAAGTCTGAAAAAGCTGCTGTGCAGGGCAGCCAACACATCAAAGAAGAAATCGAAAAAATACGTTTGCAGATGGAAGATGCACGTCGTAAAGGTGATTGGCAAAAAATGTCTGAGCTTCAGTATGGGCGCATGCCTGAGTTAGAAGCGCAATTAAAGCAAGCTGATAAAGGTGAGTCGGCAGGTGGTAAGCCTCGCTTGTTACGCACACAAGTTGGAGCGGAAGAAATTGCAGAAGTTGTATCTCGTGCGACTGGCATTCCTGTTTCCAAGATGATGCAAGGTGAGCGCGAAAAACTGTTGCATATGGAAGATCAATTACACAAGCGTGTAGTGGGTCAGCATGAAGCGATCAAAGCGGTATCAGACGCTATTCGAAGATCAAGAGCAGGATTGTCTGATCCTAATCGTCCGTATGGCTCATTCATGTTTTTAGGACCTACAGGCGTGGGTAAGACAGAATTGACCAAAGCTCTCGCTTCATTTTTGTTTGATTCAGAAGACATGCTCATACGTTTAGATATGAGTGAGTTCATGGAAAAACATTCTGTCGCACGTTTACTAGGTGCGCCTCCAGGTTATGTGGGCTATGAAGAAGGTGGTTATTTAACTGAAGCAGTACGTCGCAAGCCTTACAGCGTCATTCTGCTTGATGAAATAGAAAAAGCACATCCTGATGTTTTCAATGTACTGCTACAAGTGTTGGATGATGGTCGTATGACTGATGGTCAAG
>CAMCXB010000084.1 GCA_945883145.1 Bordetella parapertussis
TACGAATTTGATCCGATGTCAGTGCACCTATCTGACCACTGCTCAATCCAACAATTTGATCCGTTGTGAACTTACCGATCGCATCACTACTTAATGTCCTAATTTGATCTGTGCTCAAGCCAACTAAATCTCGTACCTCGATCGCTTTATGAAAAAATAAAGTCTGAACTTATTTAATAAATAATACACAACCGAGAAAATATTTTTATTTTAATAATATGTAATCTAATTAAATTGCATTAACTACTTTCACTCCTGCAGTCGCTCTCCACTTTCCAGCTTTATCCTGCATCACCACATCCACACCCCAGCGTTTAGCTGCGCTATTAATCTGAGCGGGAGGTAACATGAAAAACACTTTGGTTAAGGCATCCGCCATCACACAGCTAGGCGCTAATACTGTCGCTGATGACCAATACAATGGTGAATCACCTGTGTGGGGATTCAAAATATGATGGTGTTGATGATCAGCGCTAAAGACTGTGTGTGAATCCGAAGAAGTCGCCATTGCTCTACCATCAGCAACAATAATCGGCATGGACGACTTAACACCATCTATATGATGTCCTTGAGGTGACTCTGATTTTTTAAGCTCATTCTTAGCAGCTTGTTCAATACTAAATGACCAAGCCTGATCATTCGGTGCTTGACCAAGTAAAGAGGTTTCGCCTGCATCAATCACGGCATGTTGTATGCCATGTGCTTCTAGTGCAGCGCGCGCTTTATCAGAAGCATAGCCTTGCGCAATACCATTCAGTGACAAGCTCATACCCGATAAATTTAATCGCACGATTGAAGCAGATGACTCGACTGCACGCCAATTCACCAAATTCTTTGCTTGGCGTAGTTCTCGCTGACTTGGCAAACGTGATTCCTCTGTCGCCCTAGACCACACCTTCCACAATGGCTGCATGCTGACATCAAAAGCACCGGCACTACGTAGTGAAACTTTCTTGGCTAAATTTAAAACGACTCTTAAATCATTATCTGGATTTTGCAACACACCATGTTTATTTAAACGACAGAGATCACTATCAGAATCAAATAGACTCATTTGACGTTCTATATTACGAATAGCATTAACTGCAGCATTTAACGCTGCTTCAAGTTGATCAGCATTCTCGTGCCCAGCTTTGATCCACAACGTGGTACCAAAACCAATCATGTTACGTTCACGCCAAATTAATTTTTCAGAAGCGGTGCTAGTAGCCGCTTGTGCATTCTGTATGAAAAATGGTGAAGCATAGGTAGCACCTAATAGACCCAAACCTAATCGTAAACATTGACGGCGCTGCATCATAAATCTCCACTCATATAGATTTGAATGAAATCTCATTCATCTAAGCATTAAGCTAAATATTAACTCGACTATATCGATAATCTGGATTTAAGTATCAAAAAAAATAGAGCCTTGCGGCCCTATTTTGAATACGCTGACTACATATTGAATTATGAACTCGCTAATAATTTTTTAGCTTCGCGCAAAATTTTCAATGCGTCTTTTTCTTTACCTTCGTTGTACAGCTTTTCGCCTTCAGCACGCATAGATTTAATTTTTTCTAAATCTTCGCCCTGCACTTTAGATGTTGGCAAAGTTGAATCAATCGCCTTCATTTCACAAACAATCGCGTTGGGGCAATGTGCAAATGCGAGTGATGCGGACACCATTAATAAAACGCCTAATAAATGCTTCATAAAAATCTCCTCAGAAAATTGTGATGCCGGAAACATAACAGAATAAGTCTAATCGCGGCTGCTATCTTTAACGCACATTAAAGAAAAATTAATTTTTTGTTAGTAAAAAATAAATTAATTTAGACTGAATGATTAAGTCCGACCAGGCATGGCACCCGCCTCTTCAAATTCACCTTCATTCCAATAGCCTTTGAGTAAACGTCCATCAGGCATCAGCATTTGTCCTTTGCCATGTGGCTGCCCTTCTTTCCACTCACCTTGGTACCAACTACCGTCTTCGCTATCGTATCGACCTTTACCGTGTTGCTGACTTTTGTGCCATTCACCGACGTACTTTCCATTTCGACGTGCTAACTTGCCCTTACCTTCAGCGTAACCACCTACCATGGTGCCTTCAAATACTTCCATCTTCACACCATCGGTAAACCAAGTCAGTGTTCCATGACCATCCGCAAAATTATCTTTACAACCACCCGTCCATTGCACAGTTTCTCCATCAGATGGAGCGAGGTTAGCAATCAAACATCCTTTTTGGTCTTTAATCCATTTTTCTTGCGACCATGCTGATTGCGTAAAGAAAATCAGGCTGCTGACAACTAGTCCTGCAAATAATTTATTCATGACGGGTCTCATTGTTATTTTTAACGATCTTAGAAAACTGAGCTGAAAAATTCAATATATCGATGTACTACTTAAATTGATATTACAGCAAGCGCGAATTCTTTACTTAGCGAATAAGAGAATTCAAAAACTATGCAGCAAAATGTAACAAGCCGGCTTACTTCATACTAAAGTAAGCCGGCTTCATCATGCTGGAATTAAGACTATGCTGACTTAGGACTAATATGTCCACGCACTAAAGCCAAACTAACAATCGTCACAATCATAGAGCCACCCAATAAATTCAAGTAGGTGGGTGCACCACCAGCTGTGATCATGGCTGCACCCGCAAATGAACTTACAAATGCTCCCATTCTACCAACTGCCATTGCTGATGCTGCACCAGTGGTTCGTATTAAAGTAGGATAAATATGCGCGCATAAGGCAAACAAAGCACACTGCAATGCCGTCACAAACAATCCATGCAAACCTAATCCCCACAAAAACAAACTAGAGTTTTCTGTGATGCTGACAAACTTCAAACTAAACGCAGTCGCCGCTGACATAGCAGCCCAGAAAACCATAGGGTAACGAGAGCCATATTTATTAATCGCCAAGGCACATAACACTGCACCAATCACACCACCAAAATTATAGGCAGTTATCGGTATTAATTTATTTTGGCATTCGCGATTTCATAAAGAAGTCGGTAATCGCTGGTTACGCAATTTAATTTTTGATATGTTTAGTGACTGATGCCTATCCACTTCGATGATCTATCTGCATCAATAGCGCAATAAAAATAAGAAATAAATTCGCTATAAAACTCTTACTAGCGTGCGTTCAAGTAGAAGCCTGCAAGCGTACATATTTTTTGTCGCAACACGCCAACGCTCTTGATGGAATTTCCAATTTAGCAATCAGCTTATGCCAAACTTTCTTTTTGGTGAGCATGAGCGGGAATTCCATTCGCACTATGAATCAGAGCCCCAAACAATTAAGGCAATTTTAGAGATCGCCAGTCTTTTTCTAAATATTTTAATAACATTTTGTTGACTAAGTTAACTCATAGGTTAATAATTTGAAAGTCAAAGAACTAGCTATCGGGCGATTCCAAGTGGTTGCCGTTGTGGATGGGGATAAGTGTCCGACTGAAGATTTCATCGTAAATGGAGAAATATCCACTGCAGCGAGCCGAGAGGGATTACTCGACATGCTAGAAAAAACAGCACAAAACGGACTGCATGGAATACCCGCAGCATGGATTCATGAAGCGGACAAGCAGGAAAAAATATACGAATTTATAAAAGGACGCCTGAGACTATTTTTTTCCAAAGGTGAGAACGGCCAGATTGCGATATGCACGAATGGTCAAATGAAAAAATCAACGAAGGCGGACAAGTCCGCTATTGCTATCGCCGCTCTATATCGCAAAAAATATTTTAAAGCGATTAGAGAAGGCACATTACAGGTGATAAAAAATGAAACTGAGTGAGTCTCTGCAAAATTTTAAAGAAGAAGCCCAGAAGCAAGATCGCTATTGGGTTGAAAAAGCTAAGCTCGACTTCGCTATGAATCTCGAAAAGCAAAGAAAAGCTAAGAATCTTCAATATATAGCAATAGCTAAAAAACTTAATACTACGGCTGCTTATATCAGTAAAGTATTTCGCGGAGACAGCAACTTAACCATAGAATCGATGGTGAAGCTTGCTCGTGCAACAGGTGGTCGTATCGATATTAATATCGTTTATGAGCATGAATCTGTAGCCACTCCATTCTCAAATGAATCTAAAAATAAAGAAAAGATGACTGCTAATTTAGGCTGATTTCATCTGCTTTAATACTAACTTTCGCTTCGTGCACGACGACCTAAGCCACATGAGGAATGGCATCCCAGTCAGTTGTATAGCTAGGTGATTTTCTTTCTTGCCGCATTGCCCAACCACCGGTTGCACTATTCCTTAATCCTTGCGTTGAGACACGCAAAGTCGCACGTCCATAGCGTGCATTCACACCATCTAATGCCTGCATCAATGCGTTGTTCTGCGTTGTTGTCGCTGTGAGTAAATCACCCTGCCATTGTGTTAAGGGCGTAATCTCACTCAACATCACTCCTGCTTTTTTATACGCATATTCGGGCTTCCATATTTTCTCTAACAACCAAGCAGCCCAACGATTAATCATCAAACTATCATTGGTAGGTTGTGGCAATGCAATCGATAGTGTGGGGTTATATTGCGGAAGCTCAGAACGAAATCGATTCGTCATTAAAAATACTTGTACGACAGCGGTCTGACTATCTTGCGCACGTAATTTAGTACAAGCATTTGCCACAAAAGTAGAAAGTGCATCTTTCAGTACATCTAATTCATTCACCATTTCACCAAACGATCGACTAGCAATGATTTGCTGCTTAGGTGGCGTAATGTCTTCTAAATCTATACAAGCGAGTTCTTGTAATTCACGCTGTGTTTTTTCCATCACCACACCAAATTCTGCACGCAGTGTTGGTGTATGCGCATCTCGCAAATCGCGTATCGTTGTGATGTCGTATTGTGCAAGTCGCTGTGTAAGTCGGCGCCCTACTCCCCACACTTCTGATACCGGCCATTGCGATAGCAATCTACTTTTTTGATCTTCTGATAAATCATTAAAGTTAAACACACCCTTAGAACGTGGATGTTTTTTTGCAACCTGATTGGCTAATTTCGCGAGTGTCTTGGTGGGACCAAGACCTACACAGACTGGAATGCCTACCCAAGATTTAATCCGTGCATGTATCGCATAGGTCACGTTTCGTAACTCGGGCATGCCGGTTAAATCGACAAAACACTCATCGATGGAATACACCTCTTGTCTTGGCGAGAATGTACTTAAGACCGACATCACGCGATTCGATACATCTGCATATAACGCATAGTTAGAACTCAGTGCCAATACGCTGTGCTCTTCTGCGAGCGCTTTCAATTGAAACCATGGCTGCCCCATACCGATGCCGAGTGCCTTGGCTTCATTTGAACGTGACACCACACAGCCATCATTATTCGACAGCACGACAACAGGACGTCCGATTAAATCCGGTCTGAATAAACGTTCGCAACTAACATAAAAATTATTGCAATCGACCAAAGCGATTTGGGCAGGGCTGGGTTTCATCGCTAGCTTTCAATACAGCTTATGCAGATTGAAGGTCACCACACCCCAGACCGATAACTCTTCTCCATTTTTAATTTGTATCGGTGGATAGAGAGGGTTTTCTGACATCAGTCGAATGACGCCACCACGCTTATAAAGACGCTTAACGGAGAATTCATTATTCAACACCGCTAGCACAATAGCGTTATGACGCGGATCGATAGAACGATCGACAAGCAACGTGTCACCAGCATAGATACCTATGCCGACCATAGAGTCACCTTGCACACGAAATAAAAATGTCGCTGCCTTGTTGCGAATTAAATGTTCATTTAAATCAATGGGTTTCTGCGCATGATCCGCCGCAGGGGAAGGAAATCCCGCAGAAATAGCGCAGTCATACGCTGGTAGTATCATCGAGGTATTCTCAATGGGAATGGGACTAGAGATTTGATTTATACTGTACATAAATACAGTATCGCACAACCGTACACCTCAATGCAATTCGCCAAATATTATCAAGGAAATAACATGCTCGATCCTTCATTCATTGACTCCGATCAGGCTCTAAACGAGCTATTAAGAACCCGAAGAACCCTTAAACCTAGCCTGTGGCGCAAGCGTTGCAAACCTCTGGATAAGCAAGACGATGAACTGGAGCCTAGCTTTAGCATTACAGCAACACGCGAAGGCTTACGCATAGAAATCATCAAAACGCAATCCAACACTCTATGAGCAAACTGAAAGAAAAACTGCAAGAACATTTGCTCACCGAGGTTTATTGTAAGTTAGGCGTCTCTCCTATTCATGGCATAGGCGTATTCGCGTTACGTGATATCAAGATTGGTGATACGCCTTTAAAAAGCATGGTCACCAACAAAGAAATTAAATTTTCTCGTGATGACCTGAAAAAAGTACCGAGTAGCGTGAAACGTCATCTATCGGCCTTCTGCTTGCTTGAAAAAGGTCGTCTATTCATTCCAAAAATTGGTATGAATGCAGTTAATCTCGCTATCTATTTAAATCATTCCAAGACGCCCAACCTTGTGTTCAATGACGATTATGTGCTGGTAGCTGTTCGAGACGTTGCCCGTGATGAAGAACTGACTATTGATTACGACAAAAGCTTCGGCGGCAAACATGATTTCAGTGATGAGGAATCAGAGCAACATCCACTCTTGGAAGATGATAAAGACTAAGATCAATAAACGACATTCATTAGTTCTGGCAGAGTGGGATTACCATTTCCCCTAAAGATCTAGAATCTAAGCCAATTTCCTGATTCGATTCACAAACCGTATCCGTATTTATTCCCTCATGGACCATCAAGTCGAAATCGAGTAGATGTTAAACAATGCTTTACTTCGATGAAAGCAAATCATAAAATAGTGGCTGCTTCGTCGTTTTAACTCAGAGGAAATCCATGGAAGTCATACTCAGAAAATATGGCAACAGCACGGTAGCCGTGCTGCCTCCGGCTGTGCTCAGGGATCTTGGCTTATCAGCCGGGCAAACTATGACGTTAGACACTACCGATAACGGTCAGATAGTACTGGCCAAAAAGCGAAAATACGTTCTGGCCGAACTAATCGCACAATGCGATCCAAAAGCTCCATCACCAGCCGACCTCGCGCTATGGGATTCAGCGAAACCCGTCGGACAAGAGGTCTGGTAATGGCAGTTTTTGATCGGGGCGATGTGGTTAGTGTGCCTCTCGACCCCGCTGTCGGCCACGAACAACGAGGCACCAGACCAGCATTGGTATTGACCACCAAGGAATTCAATCGCTTGGGTGATGTACTCGTTGCTCCAATCACCCAGGGCGGAGAATACTCACGTTATGCAGGTTTTGCAGTGAGTCTGATGGACACAGGATGCAAAACTCAAGGCGTAGCATTGTTGAACAAGATCAGAATGCTCGATCTCAAGGCAAGAAAAGCGAGAAAGATTGAGCAAGTACCACAAGCAGTTCTTGATGACGCTTTGAGCCGCCTTACAGCTTTGCTCGATGGCTAGCGCTACCTTCGAATCTCTCACGCGCTGTCCGCAGGGATATCGCTCAGTTTCTGGAAGGCCTCTCTTATAGTTAGGTCGAAGATTCAAACCGTTGAATTTTTAAGAGTATCCAAAGTTACCCAATAAACCTTTCTCATCAGAACATCAACGGTGCATCTAACGTTTGCGGAGCCGCCCTATCCAATTTGTCAGATCATCCAGCATGGTGAAGATAGCTGGAATGACTAGCAAACTTAGTACAGTGGAAGTGATCAGCCCACCTATCACTGCGACTGCCATAGGGCTACGAAAACTGGTATCTGCTGCCCCCCAACCCACGGCAAGTGGCACCATACCGGCGCCCATAGCTAATGTGGTCATGACCACAGGCCGAGCTCGCTTGTGGCAGGCATCCAGCAGCGCATCGACCCGAGACATTGGTGCCGTGGTTGGCTTACCATCAGGGCCTGGATGGCCACGGCGAGATTCAATGGCGTATTCCACTAGTAGGATGGAGTTCTTCGTAGCAATACCCATCAGCATAATGAGCCCAATGAGGGATGGCATTGAAAAGCTTTGGTTAGCGATCAGTAGCCCGACAAAGGCTCCCCCAAGCGACAGAGGAAGCGCCGCTAAAATCGTGATTGGCTGAAGAAAGTCTTTGAACAGCAGCACCAATACGATGTAAATGCAGAGTACTCCGGTCAGCATTGCCAGACCAAAGCTTGCAAACAGCTCACCCATCACCTCAGCATCACCTAGCGCGAGCTGCTTGACGCCCGGCGGCAGGTTCTGGATAGCCGGCAACTTGTTCACTGCCGCCGTGACATCGCCTAGTGGCACGTCCGACAGCTCCACCTCGAAGGTGATGTTGCGTGAACGGTTGAGGCGGTCAATCACCGCTGGACCGCCCGATACCTCTAGCGCAGCCACCTGGCTGAGCATGACCGGCCCCTTCACGCCGGGTACCGTCAGACGAC
>CAMCXB010000085.1 GCA_945883145.1 Bordetella parapertussis
TCTTTACACATAAGTACCGGCGTATGTCACGATTTGACCGCCGGTGCCTATCTTGAAGCGAGAGATACCTGCCAGACTACGGGTGTTAATGCCACCTAGATCCAATGTGTGAATGCCTAGTGTGCGTAATTCTTCAAACGCACGCCACATTAATAGATTATGCGCATGCTTAGCGCGGCCTTCTGCATTCGTCCAACCCACATGATAAGTCGCAGTTGATCCATGTAATAAAAACAGCATGGCAGCAATACGATGATTGTTTTCTTTATGTGGTGTTGGTTGATGGCTCTCGGCATGTAACATCAAGAGCGTTGTGGATGGATCTGCGCGCGCTGCGTGGTAATGCTCAATAAAATGGGACGGTAGACCATGAAATTTTTTTTCAATTCGCTGAGAGCTTTCTGCTTCAAATAACCACTGTAATTCTGTATCCGTATCTGATACCTGCACAATGATTTTTTTATCTCGTTCGGCTGCTGCCAGACGATTACGCCAACGTCCTTCACAAGCAGCGCGGAGTTGTGCATTCGTTTTTGTTAAATCGATCTGCACTGTTGAGTAGCCAGTCATGACCCGTGTTAATCCAACAAGGCTAGGATGATAGTGTTCTGTCAGTGAAGGCGAAAAAATAAGCCAACGCGGTTTGGGAAGGGGACAACTGCGTTTTAGTTCACGATATATTTTTTGTTGATCTAGTGCCGATAGTTCTTCTAACCAGACTGGACCTCGGGTACAGAGTGCGACGCCAAATGCACCAAGATATCGACGACAAATAAACTGCGCTAAGGCGATAGTTTTACCTTCTTTAATTACTTGTGCACGATGGCAATCTAACCCCATGGCCTGAAAACTTGCGCCATAAGCCCAGTCTTGTTGCAACGCTGTGATGTGCGGTGCTTGTAGCTGTTCCCATTCCGACTGTTGGATTGCATTCCAGCGTATGTGCATTACGTTTTATATTTAAAAATCATTCGTGAGTAAAAGCATAACTCAGCAATTGAGTTGGCAATTCATGCCTCTAGCAGCATGCATTCATAGTTTGCAAAGCTATAATCTGTGCATCATTCTAAAGGGTAGAGAAATGTTGCAGCGGTTTTTTAAAGCCAGTCCCATTGTCAAAGTATTGGGCCATGATATTGATAAGCCTAGATTAACCAGCGCAGGTTGGTTTCTTATTTTTCTTTATTTGGCTTTGCCATTCATGTTGATAGGCGCGTTATTTGATTTTTTTATTCAATTTACAACGGGGCATTGCGTGGGTGTGTGGTGTTTATTTAGTTAGCATTTGAATAAATAATTATTAATAAAGCAAGTCATTGCGTATTAATTAACTCCTACTATTGTCTTCGCTATAGAAAAAACTTCCACTTTGTTTCACAATTGCAATACAGTACGCGAGTCTTAACTTCAAATATTAAGACTGCTGTCGATATACAAATTGATTTGGTGGGTAATGAAGCCCATCCACAACACTGCGTGTCAGTGCTCAAGGAGAGGCAAATGCTTTTTTTCGTTGGATTAGCCGTTGTATTTGGCTGTGTTTTCGGTGGCTTTATTATGGCCGGCGGCAAAATGGCGCCAATTATTAAAGCGGCTCCAGTTGAAGGTTTTATTATTGTGGGTTCAGCGATTGGCGCTCAGTTGATTGGCAATAGTATGGGTATTTTCAAGGGTGCCATCGGGGGCATGGTGAAATGTATCACTGGTCCTAAATGGAAGCCTCAGGATTATCTCGATTTGATTCTCTTGGTCGGTAAGTTATTGGCCGTGATGAAAAAAGAAGGTGCGGTTGCCTTAGAAGCGCACGTTGAAAATCCTGATTCCAGCGGTATTTTTGGTGAATATCCCAAGCTTGCAAAAGACCACGCAATTGTCGGCATGATATGTGACACCTTGCGTTTAGTGGTGATTGCACAGGGTAATTTGGATGCAGACGCCGTTGGCGATGTATTAGATAACGCGATCAAGACTCACCATCATGATGAAATGAAAACCCAAGGAACCTTAGCTTCGATTGCAGGTGCGTTACCTGCGTTGGGTATTGTTGCTTGTGTTCTTGGTGTGGTAAAGACCATGGGCGCGATTGATCAACCGCCACCTGTACTGGGTGGTCTGATTGGCGGTGCGCTGGTAGGTACCTTCTTAGGGGTTTTCGTGGCGTATGGTGTGTTTGACCCTATGGCTAATCGTTTAGGTCAAATCATTGACGAAGAAGGCCAAGTTTTTAAAGTCATTAAAGAAATGATTGTAGGTACTTTAAAAGGTAACCCTATTCCTTTAGTGATTGAAGCTGCACGTGCTTGTATCAGTCATCATAATCAGCCTACCTTTGCTGAAGTGTTTGACGGATTACGCGGCAAGTAATTTCAGCTTATCTCGAGTGTGGGATTGGATCCGAAGTTGTAATCAGCGCCATGGCGCAATAAGATTTCGGATCTGATTCATGCTTATCATTTACGACGGCGCTTGTCCGTTCTGTTCTAGTTATATTTCCCACTTACGTTTACAACGCGCAGTTGATCAGATTACTTATCTGAATGCACGTCATGATGATGAGAGGCTACATACTTACATTCAAGCAGGTTATGATTTTGATGCAGGCATGTTAGTGATCATTGATCAACAAGTTTATGCCGGCGCTGATGCAATCCATGTGCTGGCATTACAGAGTTCGCATAGTGATCTTTTTAACCGCATCAATTATGGAATTTTTAAGTACGCGGTCTTAGCCAAGTTGCTCTATCCATTTTTAAAATTCGGCAGACGATGTGCTTTATTGTTACTTGGTTTGCCTTTAATAAAAAAGTCTTAACTCTGTAGAGCAGTAAATAATGGTAGGGAAGGTGCATAGCCAAGCCCAGAAAAAACGATTCAATCCAAAATGCCAGAATACAAGGAAGTGAAATAGGGCGGCGATACTGCACCACGCGATTGCCCACTGTGGTCCCATTAACGCTAGCGGGAAAGTGCTTTCCCATAAAATAAAAGACCAACAACTTGCTAAGGCAAACCATTTTTTTTTATAAATACTGTTTTCTTTCAGCGGCCCAAAAATCGCTCCGTTAATAAAAAATGATAGTGCGCGTCCATTGCGCCAATGCGCATCAAATAGTTTCACCGTACCCGAAATAAAATAAGACGATATCGCTTGTATGGTAATGAACCAACAACCTGCACGATAAGCCATTTCTGAACCGACTAGTGGTTGACTTATATGCGTGATGAGTAGGCCGGTTAACACAGCCAAGGTCATAAAATCACTGCCACCATTAAAGGCGCCACGCCAACGTATCAAAATAATCAGTGTGCTGATAAATAAAAACACACTACTAACACTATTCATTCCAAAAAAAAGTGTCGTCGCTGTAGCAGCGCGCAAAATTAAATGCACATGATGTTGACGATCTTGATAAATAAAATCCGCTAGTCTTTGCATCCATAAAGGACTGTGCGATAACTCTTGTCGTTGTTTACTCCATGCCCAAATACCAGTTTCACGTAAGGCAGGTTGAATACGAAAAAATTCCAAGGTTTGAATCAGCACACTGATTGCACATAAACATTCAACTGCACGTATTGCTAAATAAAGAGCTGACATACATCACCAAGCGATAGCAGGGGAAGTCAGTACAGTGGCATCTTCATACTTACCCGTGGGCGGTGCCATTAAGGTCAACTGGAATTGATAATGTTGTATAGCGAGTGAGGGATAGTACTGTTGTAAATAATCGCGCGCATGGCGCATGATTAATTGATAGGTCACTAGTTGTTGAACATCTTGTTCTTCATCCAACACTTGTAAATCAGCAGATAAATGATCGACCAAATTTTGATTGGCAAGCGCTAAGTTAATCGCTGGATTATGTAAAAGTTGCAGTAGGCTGCGACGTGCACGTGGAATGGTGGATTGCCATGGTGACCATACTTGCTCTGCATTGGAATAACGTACAAACAGCGTAGGCACATGACCCATGCCATGAAAAAAACGCCAGTTAGGAAAGAAGCACCGCAGCAGGAAAAGCCAAGGTCCTGTGACAACATGACTGCGGTAAATCAGAGAAAAAAACAAAGCAGCGAAGTAAAAAATAAGCGCCCAGATGGCGAGGGATGAAAAGTTCATGCGGCCTGGCGGAAAAAGTTGCTGATGTACAATATTCTCATAAATTATTAAGATACAGCATCTTAAAAGCGTCTAAAAATAGCCATGCTCCTCATATGAAGACCACTTATTTTTCTCGATCTTGTGTCATGTTGTTGAGTCTCGCCTTAGCTGGCTGCGCTAGTGAGTCAGAATTGGCTGCGATTCGCCTAGACACTAGCCATCCGCTTTATAAAAGCAAAGCCTGTCAACAAGCTTTGTCAACTGTGCAAAATCATAAAGACGCAAAATCAGTCAGTACGGTGGCAACACCGGTGTTGGTATTCTTGAGTGGTGGTTTATTGTTACCGGTGGTGGCAGCCAATGCTGGTCTGGATACAGTCGATAGAGTCGATGCCTCGAATTTAGAAATGCGTTGTGGTGGCAAGGGCAAAACGAGAGAAGAAATTACAGAAAAAGTGGTAGGCGGTGCAGCCTTAGGATTGGCGGGTGGTGCGGTTGGCAAATGATATGTATATGCCTAAGCTGAAAAGATTAATTTAATTGTTTGGAGTGTATCGCTTGAAAAAAATATGTTTGGGATTGTTGCTGTTATTTTGCAATATGGCGTATGCAGAATGGACATCAGTAGGACGTTTTGATAACGGTAATTTTTATATAGACAAACAATCTATGGTCCGTAAGGGGGATCAACGTGAAATCTGGACTTTGATGGATTATCGCTTTGTACAGATGGATGGAAATAAAAATATTTTTCGGTCTTCACGCTCAATGATGCAATTACATTGTGTGGAAAAAAAAGCGCGCATTATTCATATGAGTTTTTTTAGTGGATCTATGTTGCGTGGTAATGAAGTGGGCAAAATGGGAACGCTCAAAGAATGGGAGCCGGTACCTCCTGATACACCGATTTATCGCATCTTAGAAGTGACTTGTGGCCTTTGATATCACGGGTGGTTTGCGTTGGCATGCTCGTGCCTTCATGCGTGGAAAAACGCTGTGGCAGCCCGCACGTTTAGCGATTGCAGATTGGTTAGCGCAAACAAGTCCCGCTTATAAACATTTATTGTTAATCGGAGGAAGCGCTGGTTGGATGATGTCTTCCGATTGGTTGCAACAATTTCAACGAATCGATCTGTATGATCTTGATCCCCTTGCTGGATTATTATTTCGAGTTAATCACGGTCGCGCATTAAGACTTGCTGGTACAAAGTTTTTTTTTCATCGTTGCGATGCAATTCAAGATCTGGAAGTTTTATTATCTCAACATCCCAGCGCGAGTATTTTTTTCGATAACGTACTAGGTCAACTTCGATTTCGCATTGAAGACGATGACCAAGCCGAACAAGCATTAGAAAAATTTTATCGCCGGCTACATAAGCGAGACTGGGGCAGTATTCATGATTTATATTCTGGCCCTGTGAATCAAGATAGTATGGCTGCTCCGCAGTCGGTGCGTTTTCAGGGATTGCAAACAGCGCAGGGATTAAGTCTAGAAGGTTTGCAAGGAGCAGCGGCACAATTAACATTGTTACGCGCTGTGAGCGCAAGTGGCAATTGGATGGATCATTTCACTTCTGCAGTTTTCCCAACGGGACTTGCTTTGCATGTCATGTCTTGGCAATTCTCATCTAATTACTGTCACTGGTTGCAAGCTGGCTGGATTAGTAGATCGGTGTCACAAAAATAGCGCATCATTTTATTTACAGTAAGTTCTGTATCTGTGTTGTTATTTTATAAAGTGTGGCATGCATAGATTAAAGCTTTATGATCTGATGACGATAATCAGATTTGGATACAATTACGCAAAATAAATCTCTCGCTATTCAATGAATAAGTTTTGAGAGCAGCATTGACTGAATTGCATGCAGATACTTAGATAATTTTATGGATTTTGTTAATAAAAGAGGACGCACATGAAGCGTAAATTAGCATTGGCACTGATTTGTTCATTGTTTGCCTCACAGGCATGGGCAGTTGGCGCGCATTGGGAATATGAAGGTGAACATGGTCCTGCAAATTGGGCGAGTATGGAGCCTAATTTCAAAACTTGTGGCATGGGTAAACGTCAATCACCCATTAACATTGAAACACGTGATGCGGAAAAAGGTGGGTTGCGTCCTATCGTGTTTTCCTATGTTCCAGGTCCGGCTGAGATTTTAAATAATGGTCACACCATACAAATTAATCTACCAAATTCAGGTAGCGCACGATTCGATGGTCTGGAATATAAGTTAGTCCAATTCCATTTTCATACGCCGAGTGAAGAAAAAATCGATAGTATGGCTTCACACATGGTGGTGCATTTAGTGCACAAAGCAGGCGATAGTAAATTAGCCGTCGTGGGTGTGTTATTTAAATTAGGTAAAGAAAATGCAGCCTTAAAACCTATCTTTGATAATTTGCCACCTAAAGAAACCATGACTAGACCGCTAAATGTGTTTAATCCTGCAGATTTAATTCCTGCGGATCCCATTTATTTTGGTTATACCGGTTCATTGACCACACCGCCTTGTAGTGAAGAAGTGAAATGGCATGTGATGAAGACACCAATAGAAATCTCCTATGCACAATTAGCGGCATTTAAGAAGCTCTACAAAATGAATGCGCGTCCGGTTCAACCCTTGAATGGTCGTCGTGTTCAGGTATTGCAGCCTTAAGCGATAATCAAAAAATCTTTAACAAAGAAAACGCTTTATGCCGATGTGCATAGAGCGTTTTTTTATAAATAAAAAATTTATAAATTGATAATTTTTTATGTGTGTAGTCATAAGCGATAATCGCTACATATATCGTAATGTTATCTTTTTAGTTATTCCTAACATGGTTTATCACTATTACTGAAAATTCTTCTGCATTTCAAACGCTTAAATGAAGATTGTTACGGTAAAACGTTGGATTTATTAAAAACTCTTGTCTATAATCAAATACATTACAGTGGATTAATCTCTCTCCACTAGTTATAAAAATACCAATGTCAATAAGCATGGCTGAATAACAGGCAATCAGAGGAATGTAATGCGCTCACCATTAAAAATTCTGATCACTAGCCGCAAAGGCGGAGTGGGTAAAAGCTCTATCGCCGTTAATCTGGCTGCGTACTTTGCTCGCATAGCTGGCAAGAAAACTTCATTGGTGGATTTTGATTATCAGCGCACTGCCTCGCAGTGGGTTGCTGACGCGCCGCAAATGGGAATTGATTGTCGCAGTTTTACTTTGCCTAATTCCAAAGGTGCTGGTAATGCACTATTGGAAGCCAAAGAAGCCCTAAGAAAAACATCAGAATCGAGTCAAGTCATTGTTTGCGATTTAGCTTGGGCAGATGTGTTGCCTCCAGAATTTTTGTTTGAATTTGATTTGGTGTTAGTACCTAGCGCTGGCTCGAAAATTGATTTATTGAGTTCATTAGATTTTGTCAGTCGCTTTTCTTACATCTTCAATTCACGTATGCGCAATCCGCCTAAGTTAGCGATTGTTCCAAGCAGAGTAACTAGTCTGGATAATTTTAAAGCAACTTACGATGCCGTGTTTAATGAAGGTTTTGTTCTTGCTGAACCCGTCATGCACGTGCCAGAAATTGATGACGTATTTGGTAATGATTATTTCATTGCCTCTGAAAAGCTAGAAGCTAAAGAAAACTTTTTACAGTTTTGTCGTTCAGTTGAAGACTTAGCAGAAACTGGTTTAAATCCAAGATTGAATGTAAAAGAACTCACTTTCCAACATAAGGTGAGTGGATCTGTGCTGGATCGTTTTCGTGCAATTCGTAATTCTTCACAGACACCCTTATTACGTGAAGCTGTGATAGAAGATTTACCTGCAGTTGCGCAGATGCAGGTTGAAATTCCTTCATTCCTCACAATGCGCGATGCTTGATTATTTGAATTAGTGCATCATCATTGTGAAAAAAAATCCGCATGCATTGTGTAAATGACTGCGGATTTTTTTTAACTATTTCTTTTGTGGTGGACCCTTTTTATCATCAGTAGGTTTGGGTGGTGGTGGTGCTGT
>CAMCXB010000086.1 GCA_945883145.1 Bordetella parapertussis
ACTATGAAGTTGGGAATACTAAAGCGGTACTCGACGGCGATCTAGATGACTTTATCGCTGCCTCATTAAAACAAGGCGTTTGAATACGATCATTATGATGACTGATAAATACGAAGGTCTGCAGGAAGAAAAAGACGAAAATTCCATCATTGCTGAGCGACGCGCAAAACTTGCGGTGCTGCGTGAACAAGGTATCGCTTTTCCCAATGATTTTAAACCTCAACATAAAGCTTCAGATTTACATGAACAGCACGGACAAGCCGAGCGCGAATATTTAGAAGCGCATCCTGTTGATGTCGTGGTAGCTGGTCGTATGATGTTAAAGCGTGTAATGGGCAAAGCCTCATTCGCTACGATTCAAGATGCATCCGGTGATAGAGCTGATGGACGTATGCAGCTGTACATCACCAATGAATCCATCGGTGAAGCCGCGCATGACGCCTTCAAACATTATGATATTGGTGACATACTTGGCGCAGAAGGCACGCTGTTCAAAACTAAAACAGGTGAGTTATCTGTCAAAGTCAGTACGCTACGTTTACTCACAAAATCATTACGTCCTCTGCCTGATAAATTTCATGGTCTGTCTGATCAAGAAACGAAATATCGTCAGCGCTATGTTGATCTGATCATGAATGAAGAAACGCGCCGCACTTTTAAAGCGCGTACTGCAGCCATGTCCTCCATCCGTCGTTTCATGGATAGCCATGATTTCATGGAAGTGGAAACACCGATGTTGCATGTGATTCCAGGTGGCGCAGCCGCTAAGCCTTTCATCACCCATCACAATGCCTTAGACATGGAAATGTTTTTGCGTATTGCACCTGAGTTGTATTTGAAACGCTTAGTGGTGGGTGGGTTTGATCGTGTGTTTGAAGTGAACCGCAATTTCCGTAATGAAGGCGTGTCACCACGACACAATCCTGAATTCACGATGATGGAATTTTATGCCGCCTACGTCGATTACAAATGGCTGATGGATTTCACAGAAGCCGTGATTCGTCAGGCAGCGGTGGATGCACATGGCACAGCTGAGCTTAGCTATCAAGGTCGTGATCTCGATCTGTCACAGCCTTTTCATAGAATGACGATTGTGCAAGCAATTAATAAGTTCGCGCCGCAATACACACATGAGCAATTGCATGATGAGACCTTCCTCAAAGCTGAACTGAAAAAATTTGGTGTGAAACCACATGCTCACTCAGGTTTAGGTGCACTGCAATTAGGCTTGTTTGAAGAAACAGCTGAAGCTCAATTGTGGGAGCCGACTTACATCATTGATTATCCAATTGAAGTCTCTCCACTGGCGCGTGCATCCGATACCGTGCCTGGCATTACCGAGCGCTTTGAATTATTCATGACGGGTCGTGAAATTGCGAATGGCTTTTCTGAATTAAATGACGCTGAAGATCAAGCAGCACGCTTTCATGCGCAAGTCGCAGCGAAAAAAGCGGGCGATGATGAAGCCATGTATTACGACGCTGATTACATCCGTGCTCTGGAATACGGCATGCCGCCAACTGGCGGTTGCGGTATCGGTATAGATAGATTGATGATGTTAATTACTGACTCACCGAATATTCGTGATGTGATTTTATTCCCACATTTACGACGCGAAGATTAACGATTTTTTTAAACTGCTTCATACGACCTCCGAATTCAAAACTCGGAGGTTTTTTTTCGTCCTTGATAAAACATAAAGGCATCGTATGTCATTGTTTTGTAATAAAAAATTAGGTGGCTAGTAGGGAATTACCAGTGAATACGAGTTACTCAGGGTTGCGTTTCAGATGACACCAAGAGCTAAAACAAAGAATTCATGGGAGGTAATGATGTGGTCGCCGTATCAAATAAAAATATTAACTGAGCTTTGTCAGCTCGCACAGCTTAAGTCATCACTGACTAACATGCTTGAGCATGGCACTTTATTGTGGCGTGATATTCCAGTCACACTACTGCCCACGAAAGATGACTCGGAATCGCTTTCAATTTATGTGCATTACGGCGTACCGCCTAAAGAAAATAATGCAGCTATTCTCACCCGTCTGCTTGAAATCAATCTGCTCATGCCACAAACCTATTTTGAGCGAATAGGCATAGATCCAGAATCTGGCGCTGTTATTTTTCAATATCGCATTAAAAATCTTGCAGCAGAAAATATTTTACGCTTGATCGAGCATGCAGCCAGCAAGGCTAGCGAATGGCGTGATGATTATTTTCTTCATGAAGTATCCATCTAGCTTAAAAAATCAACTGAATTATTTTTATCGTTTAATCTCACTCATAAAAATTCACTATGCTTACTACACAAATCTCAAAAAAAGATTTATATCCTAATCAAATACCTGCAACCGATCCTGTTCAACGATCTTCACTTCCGTTGAAACAGTCGTCGTCTTCAATAAAAAAACCTATTATTACTGCAGCCGTCACTCATGGGATCAAAGATTTCGCAGGACAATTTTTTGGAAGAACCGCAGGATTAGCAGTACTAGCAGGCCTAACAAGCGTAACAGGCAACGTAGCACCTTTAAAAGTTATCGCAGGTGGCATAGGTGCAATCACTGCAGGCACGCAAGCCTTTTTGATAGGTCGACATCATATAGGCCATAAAACGATGTCACAAAAAACTGCATTAGCAATTTGCACTCTGAGCGTTGCTGCAGCAGGTGCAGGTATATCTGCTTATGGATCATTTCAACCTGTGGTTGTTCTTGCAAGCTGTAGCGCTGCCGTGGCAGTAGCGTCACTACTGAAATTTTGTGGTCATAAAAAACACTACGATGAAAACACAACTGAAGGATTTAAAGCATTAGCATTCACTGCAGCAGTCGCCTACAGCACAACGTGTGCAGGCATGCTGATCTCATCATGGAGCCCACAAGAAAGCCATATTGCTGCACGCAGTATTGCTCTGCTAATCGAATCCAGTATTATTGAGCTGTGCAAAGCCTCACTAGAACAGCTAGGGCCCTCTGTAGATAAACATGTCTTAAGCTTTACAGGCAATGCTGGCGCACTGTTAATGGGCTTGCCCTTTTATACTGCCGCCACTGTACTCTTGAATGGTGTTGTATCTGGTGCCTTACAACCCCCCGTAGATTCGACAAAATTCGTGGAATTATGGTTGCCATTGATCGTAGGTGGACTTGCCAATACGGTAAGAGGCTCTGTTAATGCGTGCTCAGTCGCTTATCTCGCATCAAATAATATTGGTCTTCACGAATCAGATAAATCACTGTTACGACCCAATGCATGGATAAAAAAACCAGATTGTCATAAGCTTGCACAAAAAACTGCCGTAAGGTTTTTTCTTAGCTCTAGCAGAAACACACTTTATTTTTATATGAGAGATAAAGGTCTGGCCATCATGCCTGCAGCTTGTATTGCGCAAGCTTGCTATTCTGTCTTTGCTCAACAGCGTGATTTAATTTATGAGTTGATGCAAGGGAAAGGCTGGAGTGAACCCGTTCTTAATCAAAGAAATTCCACAACACGATTACGTCAAGTATTAGTGGAGACTGATTCCCCTGAAAGATCTCAGACTGAATCTGAAATAAAAGCAGCTATTTACATGCATGCTGCATTACACAGCAGTTCTTCATCAACCTCTGAAGAATCTGATGTATCTGATGTATCAGACATATCGCATGATAATGAAGCAGATGATTCTGATATTGTTAGCGAAGAATCGCAGAGCTCACATTAGCTGCAGGTTGCTTGTGTGATGAATTAGTGATTTTCGCGTGCGTGATTAATGGTGTATTTAGGAATCTCAATAACTAAATTTTCACTAGCGACGATAGCCTGACAAGAAAGACGTGATTGCGCTTCCAAACCCCATGCCATGTCGAGTAAATCTTCTTCTTTGTCCTCTGCTTCATTCAAAGACTGAAAGCCTTCACGAACGATGACGTGACAAGTCGTACAGGCACAAGATTTTTCACAAGCATGTTCAATTTCAATATCATTCTCTAGCAAGGCATCACAAACACTAACACCTGCAGCCACTTCTAACACTGCGCCATCAGGGCACAAGACTTCATGAGGTAATACGACGATTTGAGGCACAATATTTTTCCGTTTTATTTATTAAGCAATCTCATCGAGCTTGCGACCTGTTAATGCATTACGTACATTTCTATCCATACGTCTTGCCGCAAAATCTTCCGTACCTTTTGCAAGTGCTTCTACTGCGTCTTTAATCAAGTGATGATCGTTGCCCTGCGCTTTTTCTCTGACACCACTTAACAAGCTATGAATGTTATCTTTTTCTGAGGCAGATAATAAATCCTGATCTAAAGCCAACGCAGACTCAGTCGCTAAAACTATACGCTCAGCTTCAACTTGCTCTTCACGCAAAGCACGGTGCTTCATATCTTCATCGGCTGCACCATAAGAATCTTGCAACATGCGTGCAATCTCGTCATCTGCTAATCCATAGGAAGGCTTCACAATGATGGATGCTTCCACACCTGAATGCATTTCACGTGCTGCCACAGATAGCAAACCATCTGCATCCACTTGATAAGTTACGCGTATTCTGGCTGCGCCCGCCACCATCGGTGGAATGCCGCGCAATTCAAAACGAGCCAGCGAACGATTGTCAGTAACTAACTCACGCTCACCTTGAAGAATATGTACTGACAGTGCAGTCTGTCCATCTTTAAAGGTGGTGAATTCCTGAGCACGCGCACAAGGTATGGTGGAATTTCGAGGAATGACTTTCTCAACCAAACCACCCATAGTCTCAATGCCGAGTGATAAAGGTGTTACATCTAACAACAACCAGTCGTCGCCTGGATTTCTATTGCCTGCTAACAGATTCGCCTGCACAGCAGCACCTAATGCAACGACCTTGTCAGGATCAATATTCGCGAGAGGAATAGTTTGAAAATAATCTCCTACTGCTTTGCGTATCTGTGGCATGCGGGTAGAACCACCTACCAACACCACACCATCAATCTCATCGACTGCTAGTCCTGCATCACGAATCGCTTTACGACACGGTGCTAATGTTTTGCTCACTAAGTGACTTGTGATTTCTACAAATTCAGCAGCAGTTATCGTTAATCTAACTTCTTCACCTGAACTTAACACCGCATCGATATGCGTTTCACTATGCGTAGACAATGTCTCTTTTGCTTCACGCGACTTCACCATTAAGACACGTGTATCTTCATCAGAGAGTGGGGACAAATGTGATTGCTCTATGATCCAGCAAAACAGACGATGATCAAAATCATCTCCACCGAGAGCGGAATCTCCGCCAGTGGCCATGACTTCAAATACACCTTTAGATAATTTCAAGATCGAAATATCAAACGTACCACCACCTAAATCATAAACAGCATAGACACCTTCAGAACCATGATCTAAGCCATAAGCAATCGCAGCTGCAGTAGGTTCATTTAGTAAACGCAATACATTTAAGCCTGCAAGCTTGGCAGCATCTTTGGTGGCCTGACGCTGTGCATCATCAAAATAAGCTGGTACTGTAATGACAGCGCCAACTAATTCATCACCAAGTGCATCTTCTGCACGCTGACGCAAGGTGGCTAAGATTTCAGCTGAAATTTCTATAGGACTTTTTATACCTGCTACTGTTCGCAGTTGCACCATGCCGGGTGCATCAATAAAGTCGTAAGGCATGTTTTCTACATGGGCGATATCTTTTAATCCGCGTCCCATAAAACGCTTCACAGAGACGATAGTGTTTTTAGGATCAGTCGTTTGTGCTGCTTGTGCTGCGTAACCTATGTTGGCAAAACCAGTCGGCAGATAACGTACGATGGAAGGCAACAAGTCATGGCCTTCTTCATCACTCAACACTTCAGGAATGCTATTGCGTACCGTCGCAACTAAAGAATTCGTCGTACCTAAATCTATCCCCACAGCTAATCTGTGTTGATGTGGCGCGGTAGACATGCCAGGTTCGGAAATTTGCAGAAGTGCCATAAAAGCTAACTAAAGATTGAAATAATAAAGGTCAGCGTTTAAGCCTCGAGTGCTTCAAAAGCCTGCGACACTTCATCAGAGAATTTTTCTAAGAACATCAGTTGACGCACACTTTCACCTGCTTGTGCATAATGTTTTTCTTCCAGCTGGCGCGCAATCTCAACTAGCTGTTGTTTGCGCGCTGTACTTAATTCAGATTCGAGTTTTTCTAATGTAGATAACTCACGTTGCGCGCGCGCTTCTTCAAGCAGTTCACGCCATTCCATTTGCTGCATTAAAAATGCACGTGGCATGGCGGTATTCGATTCCACTTGCAGATCAATACCATTTAACTCAACCAAATAAGCAGCACGACGAAATGGGCTTTTCAGTATTTGATACGCTTCATTCGCACGCGTTGCCCATTGCATTGCCACTCTTTTTTCTGCGTCGGGCGCAGACACAAATTTATCCGGATGTACTTTGTTTTGCACTTCGCGATAAGCAGCATCAAGTTGCGCGGTATCTAACGCAAACTCTGCTGGCAAATTAAATAAAGCGAAATGATTTTGCATGGTCATGTAAAACAAAAGCCTGTCACTACTTCAACAGGCTTAAAAAATGAAGTCTCACTCAAATTTAGATGGTGAAACTCTCTCCGCATCCACATTCATCTTTGACATTAGGATTGCGGAATTTAAATCCTTCGTTCAAACCTTCACGCGCAAAATCTAACTCTGTGCCATCGATATAAGGCAAGCTTTTTGGATCAACAAACACCTTAATGCCGTACGATTCAAATACAGCATCTTCTTGCTCACTGTCGTCCACATATTCCAGTTTGTAAGCCAACCCTGAGCAACCAGTGGTACGCACACCAAAACGTAAACCTATACCCTTGCCACGCTTTTCCAGAAAACGTGAAACATGCTTAGCTGCTTTTTCTGTAAGAGTGATAGACATAGTGAACTTTCTCTTTCTTAAGCGATGTAACTTAATGAACGACTAAGCCGCTGCAGTCGACTCACCGTTATGACGTGCTTTGTAATCTTCTACTGCTGCTTTAATCGCATCTTCTGCAAGAATGGAGCAATGGATTTTTACTGGAGGCAAAGCCAGTTCTTCAGCAATTTGCGTGTTCTTAATCGAGAGTGCTTGATCTAGCGTTTTACCTTTTACCCATTCGGTTACCAATGAAGAAGAAGCAATCGCCGAACCACAACCATAGGTTTTGAACTTTGCATCTTCAATAATGCCATCTGCACCAACCTTGATTTGTAATTTCATGACATCACCACAAGCAGGTGCACCGACCATGCCTGTACCTACTGTGTCGTCATCCTTTTGAAAGGCACCGACATTGCGTGGATTTTCGTAATGATCTAAAACTTTATCTGAATAAGCCATGATGATTTCCTCAATGTATTTGGTTAGTGGGCTGCCCACTGAATTTTGCTGATGTCTATACCTTCTTTATGCATATCCCAAAGCGGTGATAGTTCACGTAATTTTTCAACCTTCTTTTTAATCAGATCAATCGTGAAATCTACATCTTCATTCGTCGTAAAACGTCCAAAGGTAAAACGAATTGAGCTATGTGCTAATTCATCGCTACGACCTAAAGCACGCAACACATAAGAAGGCTCTAAACTCGCTGAAGTACAAGCCGAACCTGAAGAAACAGCGATATCTTTAATCGCCATAATCAAGGACTCACCTTCTACATAGTTAAAGCTCACATTCAGGTTATGTGGCACACGGTGATCCATGTCACCATTCACATAAACTTCTTCCATTTCAATTAAGCCTTTTGCGAGACGATCGCGCAATGCACGGATACGAACAATTTCCGTATCCATTTCTTCTTTTGCTAAACGAAAGGCTTCACCCATACCCACAATTTGATGCGTTGCTAAGGTGCCTGAACGCAGACCACGCTCATGACCACCACCATGCATCTGCGCTTCTAAACGTACGCGTGGTTTACGACGTACATATAAAGCACCCACACCTTTAGGGCCATATGATTTATGCGCAGTAAAGGTCACCAAATCAACTTTGGTTTTTTCTAAATCGATGGGTGTTTTACCAGTGGCTTGTGCTGCGTCGGAATGAAAAATAATGCCTTTACTACGGCACAGTTCACCGATTTC
>CAMCXB010000087.1 GCA_945883145.1 Bordetella parapertussis
CAATTTATTTATTCGCCATTCTCTTGCCATGATAGGGCCAGAGTTAGTAGCAGATAGCTCAAGTCGACCAAGTTTAATACCCATGAGTTCTAGGTTATCCGCTACCAAATCTATGCCTGGTAATTGCATACCAGATGCTTTCCCACTTAAAATTTCTGTCACTTCTGTTGTATTTGATTTTGGAATAACAAGAGCAACCAAACGTGCGGTAATTTTTCCTGCGCCACGTTCAGAACTAGGATCATTCCATAACAACTGACCGACAGCTTGATCTGAACGCAAATTTATATTCCATCCATCTCGTGCATGCGTGGCAGACAAAGCAACACTAGTCAATGGCTTACCTGAAACAATCAACTCAGACGTTTGTAAACTGACTGAGTCTGGCGTGACATAGGGAGAAAAATCTAAGCCTGCATCATAAGCAATACGCGCGATGGCAGGATCAGGCGCTATCGCTGAGATGACCTTATTCCAACTATCGGTATTCACACTGGGTAAGCTCGCATTCAATGCTAAGCCTTGTTCAGATTGCGGAATCGTAGAGTTAACTCCTATACCGCCTCGTACCATTTTCCAAGTTGCTGTTTTCGTATTCGTTTTTTGTAAAACATAGCGTGCTGATAATGCGCGGCCTAAATTTAACCGTGCTTCTTGAGTCTGGTTCAAATTATCAGATGATGTGGGCATTAAAGAGAATTTTATTGGCAGTGATTCTGACGCTGATTTACCTAATGGCGCAGGTAAATCGATACTCAATCCAATTAAATTTGAATCAAAGCTAAATTCGGCATGTTGATTTTTTAAACGTAAAGTAGCGTTATAACGTGTACTTCCAGTAAATCTTTTGCTCAGCTTACGCATCGATGTGCTTGGAAAGGCTTTACTCAATCCTTCTGCCGTTATTGCGCCATCTATATTGACTTGCGAACTACCATCGCGCTGTATACCGCCATTAAAATTGATTTGTCCGCCTAAATAACTACCTTGTACTCCAGCTAGGAAAAATCCTTTTTCGGTAAAACCTATCTCTCCACGCATCTGCTGCAATGAAGGTGTACCCCGAAAGAGCTGTACATCATTGCCTGATAATAGTAATTTGCCTTGTATAGTCTCTGTACCAATCAAGCCTAGGGGAAGAATCATACGTAGATTGACTTTAGCGTTGCCTGTACCGCGCATCTCATCCGTAACCTGATAGATAAAATCTGATACTGGCGAAGTATTTGCATAATTCACCATAGATTGCAGTGAGCCCGTGACTAGTCCATTTACTTCTAACATACTATTAATGACCCAGTAGTTAGGTACCTCTACTTTCACATCCAATAAATTAAGCTCTGCTGTGCGTGCTGTATCGGTGTGTATTTTTAAATTTGTTTTATCCAATACGATTTGACCACGTATCTCTTCTAACTTAGGCCATGCAGCTGATTGTCCTGCGCGCTGCAATCCAAAACCAGGATCTAGTTTTCCACCTGTTATATTGCCTGTGATTTTGAATATACCTGAGGGCTTGTTATCCGATTGTTTTACCTCGAAAGGAAACTGATCAAGATCACCTTGTACAATAAGATCAATATTTTCTGCGTTTCCATCTAGCAGTGCACCCGCCATCCAGTCACGCGTATCACGCGGGATAGTCAGCGGCAAAAATCTATAAATCTTTTTCAAAGCAATTTCAGGTATATGCACTTTTATATCTAAAATTCCAGATGATGGATTATCTGTCTTAAGCGGCAAACTATATTGCCCAGAAGCGGTAGCTTGTATACCATCCTGCAAAAATTCTAAGCTGCCAATATTGATGCTGACATGATCACGTTTTTTGAAAGACCAACTAGATCGTAAATCGAGTTGTTCAAAATTAAAATCAGGCTGTGCAAATAAACCCTGCAAACTAATTTTTGCATGATCACCTTGCAGATTTAGTGTGCCACCGGATTGATTTGCGATCACTTCGCCTGACAAGCCTTCAAATTCAGGAATAAAAGCAATCTCATCCTTTAATCTATTCGTTACAGATTTCTTTTGTCCCTTAAGTGCGAGCCCAGAAAATTTTCCTTTGATTTCATAATTCGCTACACCTAATTGCTCACCTTCCCAACGAAACAGGAAATCTTGTAAATTGCCATGCGGTCTAAATTCTTCCAGTAATTTTTTTTCGGTTTCACCCAAGGGCAAGTGTCTAGCTAACTGCGCCAAGGTATCAAGATCTAAAGCCACCACACTAATTTCATGTTTTTCTAATTTAGATGCGCTGCCTGCTATAAAAATACTGTTGACTGTTGTAGCGGGTAAGACGGTGCCTTGATCTGTTTGTAATGAAAAATTGGTTAATTTCACAGCATGTCCGTGTCGACCAAAAGAAAAAATCCTCTCTTTTAATCCTACTGCTGCTTCACCTGCAAAAATTTTTCCACTCACTTCAACTAATTTTAGTGGTGCTAAATTTTTCTCTAGTTGTAGTGTTAAATCTTTAAGCGCTACATCTGCAGTGAAATTTGAGACCACTGCATGATCAAAATTCAACCATGCTCTAACCGAGCCCTGACCACCTTCGACTTGAAAGGGATAGTCTATGTATTTTTTCCAATCGTCCAAGCGTGTATTACGCCAATCAAGATAAATTTCACCTTTCCATTTTTGATAATCTGAGATTGATGTACTAAAAGGTGGATGCGTAAAGTGCGCCCTTACATCGATAGGAGCGGCCAATTCAACTGGTGGAGTCGCCTTGATAGAAAAACGATGACCAAACCATTGGTTACGTAAAATAAAAGTTAAATCATTTAGTTCTAACTCTGGTGCTCCACGCAATTTATCTTGCCAACGCAGGGATCCGTTAATAATAGAAATCTGTTTTTGTGACAGCAACCAATCTAAAACTTTTGTGTCTCCAGATTTATCCATATTCAAGGCTAAGCCAGCAATGAAAATTTTTCCTTTTTCATCACGCATAATTTCTAAATCTGGCTGCAAAATTTCAAGTTCTTCTAAACGCAACTGCCCTGCAACTAAGGTTATCCAAGATAGTGTGGCATCTACTTCTGGCAAAGTAAGCGCTGCTTGATCACTATCCCCATGAATCACCACACCTTTTAATTGCAATCGTGGATGTAATCCACTCCAGCTCGCATTAATTTCATCAACACCTATTTGCTTACCAACAAATTGACTCGCAAGCTGCTCAATCTCGGATTTATATAAACCTACATTCGGCAAAACTAGATAACGCAGAGTTAAAAAAACACCGCAAAACAGAAAATAAGCGATCAATACTGCAGCCACGCCCCAGCGTAATAGGCGATGTGATCTGTAATTAAACGCTTGATATGCCGTGAAAAAGCTAGTCCAGCCTGACTGCAGGGAGTCTTTGATATGATTAATTAGGATGAAAAAACGAGGCATCAAATTAGAAATTTATTGTGCAAATCTGGCGGCCATTAAGGATCTGCCACCCTTAATCTACAAATACAGTAGTCTTAAGAGAAATGAAACTCATAGAGTATAAGCATTGTGCCAAATCTTAAGTTCACACGCTGCAAGTCTCATAAAGCCTTACGTTATCATATTTATATTACCGTATTATAAATCCTAGTCTTAGCAAACCTATCAACCCATTTCAGCGCCAAATTCAACTCTATGAAGCCTCATCTCAGCATTCCTGATCGTGGATCGCGATTTGTTCAACGCTGGTTAGCTGCAAAGCCAGAACATGCACAAGAATTAGAGAGGCTATGCGCAGTTCCCCTAGCTGAAGTGTCGTTTGAGTCCCTGCTTCAAGCACAACTGGGTTTAGGAATAACGCTGCCTGCTGCCATGCGACGCTGTCGCAATTTACTTTTTTCTACTTTAGCAGTTCGAGATATATCAGGCACTGCTGACCTTAATCAAGTGTTATACAGCATATCCGCATTTGCAGACTTTGCCGTACAAACCCATCTCGCTGCCAGACATGAAGAGTTAGTGGTACGACACGGTCAACCTATAGGAAGCGAATCAGGTCTTCCGCAACAAATGCTCGTCCTCGGTATGGGTAAATTAGGTGGTAGAGAATTGAATGTCTCGTCAGATATTGATTTGATTTTTATCTATCCCGAAGAAGGCGAAACACTTGCTTTATCAGTAGAACAAAGATCGTTATCGAATCATGAATTTTTTATCAAACTAGGCAAAAAACTTATCGCGGATATCGCAGAAATTACTAGTGATGGCTATACCTTTAGAGTCGATATGGCATTGCGTCCAAATGGTAATTCAGGTCCATTAGCCGCAAGTTTTTCTATGTTAGAGACCTATCTCATGCTACAGGGCAGAGAATGGGAGCGCTATGCATGGGTTAAGGCACGTGCTTTAACAGGACTCCCTGAAGATGTTCATACATTAGAAGCGATGGTGCAGCCCTTTGTGTATAGACGCTATTTAGATTTTAATGCCATCGATGCACTAAGAAATATGCATGCACAAATACGCGCCGAAGTCATACGACAAGAAACACGTCATCCTGAGCGCCACATCAATATCAAACTTGGTCGAGGCGGTATACGTGAAATTGAATTTCTTACCCAAGTGTTTCAACTCATACGTGGAGGTCGCGAATCTGAATTAAGAGATCGCTCCACAAGAACAACGCTTCAAGTGCTCGCACAACGTAATCTTTTATCAGAAGAGGTAGTTGAAAAACTCCTTCACGCCTACACTTTTCTGCGCAATCTAGAACATCGATTGCAATATCTAGATGATGCACAAACTCATGTTCTACCCAACTCAGAGCAAGATCAATTATTAATTGCGCAGATGATGGGATTGCAGGACACAACTAGCTTACTCACTGCATTAACAACAATTCGCAATTGGGTAGCGCAACAATTCGATGCTATTTTTGTTGATAAAAATACGAGTACTAAAAATTCTGCTGGCAATCTGATTAATATTTTTAATGCGCCGAGCATCAATGAAGAAAGCTTAAATGAATATTTAACCTCAATTCACTTTCAAGATACTTCCTCTGCCACCCAGCGTCTGATCGCACTTTGGCATGCACCCAAGTGTCAGGCACTCTCAGATCAAACGAAAAATCAATTACAAATCTTATTGCAAGTAGCACTGCCTTTAGTAGCAGAAATGAGTGGTGATTCTTCTTTGCAAACTTTAAATAGATTATTAGATTTTTTTGAAGCCATCATAAGACGCTCAGTCTATTTATCTCTCTTAACTGAATATCCACATACCTTAGCACGCGTTATTCGCATGATGGCAGCTAGCGAATGGGCTGCGCAGTATTTAATGCGCCATCCTGTTTTGTTGGATGAGCTATTAGATGACCAAACTTTATATACAACACCTGACTGGACTCAATTCGCGCTAGAGTGTCAACGTCAGTTAAACGCCTTTACAGGTGACACAGAAAGGCAAATGGATGTGCTGCGTGAATTACATCATGCGCAATTATTTCGCTTACTCGCACAAGACTTAGATAGTATCTTAAGTGTTGAACATTTAGCAGACCATCTCTCTGCATTAGCAGATACATTAATCGATGTCACGATCTCTGCTGTTTGGCAAACCATCACTACGCGTCACAGAGATATTCCACAATTTTCTGTTATCGCCTATGGAAAATTAGGCGGTAAAGAATTAGGTTATGCCTCAGATCTTGATATCATTTTTTTATATGATGACGATGATCCTGAAGCACCCGCACAATATGCAAAACTAGCTCAACGCTTTATCACTTGGATGACTAGTCACACACGAGCGGGCATCTTATTTGATATTGATATTGCATTACGACCTGATGGCGCTAGTGGTTTATTAGTTTCTTCGATTACCGCATTCGAGAAATATCAACAGCAATCTGCTTGGCTGTGGGAACACCAAGCACTGACACGTGCGCGTTTTTGCGCAGGCGATCATTCACTAGCAGACAGATTTAATGCGCTACGCGAAAAAGTTTTATGCCAGTCACGTGATGGAATAAAAACGAAACAAGAAATTTTGTCTATGCGACAAAAAATACATGGTGCACATCCAAATCGTTCTGCATTATTTGATTTAAAACATGATGCTGGCGGCATGATAGATATTGAATTTATTGTGCAATATCTAGTGCTGCAATATGCCTCTACTACGCCAGCCTTGACTAACAATGTAGGCAACATCGCTTTATTAAAAATGGCAGCTGAACATAATTTAATACCATCGAACTTGGCTGATGCAGTTGCTGATGCTTATCGTTTATTTAGAAAAAATCAACATCAGATTCGATTGCGCGGTGAAGATAAAGCACGGTCTAATCCAGAAATTTCTCTACGACAATCCGAGGCTGTCATTCAACTATGGAATTGTGTTTTTCAAACAACAGAATAAATTTTTTCTTCATTATTACTTTAACCCTTATCTATTTTAATTATAAAGTTGATCGCATTTAATTTTTTTAATGAAATTATCTTACTTTCATACCCATCCGCATCCTTCAATTTTTTCCTTCAAGGCACATAATATGATTAAACTTTCATCATCTCTTATTCTTATTTGCACGATACTAGGACTAGTAGGCTGTGCAACTGAAAAATCAGTCACATTAACTCCCGCCAAAGTAGAATCTGCAGGCACTAGTTATAGCGGCATAAAACATCAATTAGCAGTAGGTAAATTTGATAACCGATCTGGTTTTTTACGTGGTATTTTTTCAGACGGTATAGACAGACTAGGCTCACAATCAAAAACTATACTCGTCTCACATTTAAAGCAATCGAATCGCTTTATTGTTTTAGATCGTGACAATCTCACCGAAATCAAAGAAGAAGCAAAATTAAGTGGTCGTACTCAGCAATTAAAAGGCGCTGCTTATGTGATCACTGGTGATGTCACTGAATTTGGTCGTAAAGAAACGGGAGATCAACAATTATTTGGCATACTCGGCCGAGGCAAAACACAAGTCGCTTATTCAAAAGTGAGTTTGAATGTGGTCGACACCGTTACTTCAGAAGTGATTTTTTCAGTACAAGGTGCCGGCGAATATGCCTTATCGAATCGTGAAGTTGTTGGCTTCGGTGGCACTTCAGGATATGACTCTACTTTGAATGGAAAAGTACTCGATCTCGCTATTCGTGAAGCGGTCAATCGCTTGGTGGATGGTATAGAACAAGGCGCTTGGAAACCTGTGAAAGCAAGCAATGAATAATACCAACTCTTTGCGCTCGCGATTTTATTTAGTCTTCATCCTACTCAGCCTATTTCTGACAGCTTGCGCGAATCAAAACAATCGACTGTATCAGTGGGGCAGTTACGAAAATATGGTCTATGAAAGCTATCACGAGCCCGGTAAGTATTCTAGTCAAAGTCAGATTATTGAGATGGAAAAAGACCTAGAAAAAGCGCGCGCAGCAAATAAATCACTACCACCTGGTCATTATGCTTATCTTGGTTATTTATATTTTCAAACTGGTCAATTAGATAAAGCGCTCACTGCCTTACAAACTGAAAAAACCATTTTTCCAGAATCAACTATCTATATGGATAGACTGATTGCACAAATTAAAAAATAAGTGAGCCTGAATATGACTTCAACTATCACAAGATGCACGCTCTTATTTCTTATCACGCTACTAGTTGGTTGTGCAGCCAGTAAGGGTCCTGATAAAACAGCTTTAAGACAAAACAAACCTCGATCCATAGTCGTTCTACCTCCACTGAATAACTCACCGGATGTCAGAGCAAGTTATAGCTTTATGTCTACCGTGACTTATCCTCTGGCTGAGTTGGGCTACTATGTTTTTCCAGTGGCATTAGTGGATCAAACCTTTAAAGAAAATGGCTTACCTGATCCTGGAGAAATGCATCAAGTTCCACTAAAAAAGTTGGCCGAAATTTTTGGTGCTGATGCAGCTCTGTATATCACTGTGGATAGATACGGTGCTGAATATCAACTCTTAAACAGCGCAGTTATTGTTGCAGCGAGAGCCAAGCTAATCGACACACGCAGTGGAGACTTACTATGGGAAGGTCAAGCTAGCGCCTCTAGCTCAGAATCGAATGGAGGCAATTCGGGCAGT
>CAMCXB010000088.1 GCA_945883145.1 Bordetella parapertussis
TATTAATTATTTTATATCAAAGTTTCACGGCATATTGCCACTCATAATGAATTTTTATAATTTGTTTGTTTCAAACTTGGACTAAAAACTTAGTCAAATTAATTTTAGGAATAACAAAACAGGACAAGATGTCCGATTCTTGTTTTGTAAGAGTAGTGCAGTTTTGTTTTTGGAAGTAGATGCGGGGCGTGGGGGAATTTATTTAGTCTGAAGAAATTTTGGACATTATGTCCGATATTGTCAAATTGACAACATACCGTTAAAACTGTGCAATAACTGTGTAATTGCCAAAAAAACAAAAAGGCCAAAATAACTCATTGATTATTTTGACCTTTTTATTTTTCACCTACAGCAAAATTGGACATCTGCGGAGTTAACAGTCCGTCGCTCTACCAACTGAGCTATCAGGGAACAGCAAAAATGCTAGCCCTATATTGTAATGTTATTCGCTGCCCTATGCAACTTACAAAATCTTCCAATGTATTGAGAGCAAAATCTAGATGTTGAGTTCGATCTCACTACTCTAAGATGATTTCACAAATTTTTGATTTATGAAGCCAATTTGATAATTAATTGAAATCAATGCAGCAAGGATATGCTGCGTTCATTTTTAGAGAATTCTCTCAAGCAGATAAATCTATTTTAATTCCACTAGTACTAAGCGTATTTGGCGTTTTAGCTTGCATGCTCGTCTTGTCTTTTGATGGTGATGGCTGTGTATTAGGGAGACTGTTATGCGTTTCTACCAACAGGCCTAATTTTTGAGCGCTATAAAGATCGCTGTTTTGTAAAGCGGTATAGATTTTACTTAGGTAAGGGTCGTCCACGATGGAATGGTCGACATTTAAAAGCGCGACATATGCTTGTCTAGCATTCGCTAACTCGCCTGCTTTTAAGCATTGCAGTAGAAAGTCTAGTTTAAGTTTTCGGCGTTTTTGTTTATCACCTTGCGATGAGGGTTGCCCGCCCCAATTTCTTGCGTTGCTATCGATTCTAAACGGATTAGAACTGTCCATGATATTGACTCCTTAAGTAGTTGCTGCTTGGTTCACCTCTTTATTCAAAAAAATTACAAAAATAATGCTGTCTAAGTTAGGCATTGACTGTTTATTTACCGACACTGATCTTTATAGAATTCATATGCATAAATAATGCCAGCGACGCTTTTTTGACAAGTCATTTAGTTTGGTGAAGTGCATGTATGCGTGAACTTATTTGCTTTTTTAGTAATAATTTCATCAAGTATTGCATCACAAAGGAAAAAATTTTAATGAAATATTAACGACTTACTAATGCATCTGCTGTTATGCAGCATTTTTTTCAATGGCCTGTTGACATGCCTTATTAGAATTGAGTAAATTTATATTGCCGCATTGCACAATTACTTTGATTTTTTTAAGGAGAGCATCATGGTTGCTACATCAAACTATCTATCAAACGCCACAAAACAACAAACCCAAGCACATATTGATGCGATGTCTTCTCTGTTGGAGCATGCACTGCATAGTGCTGGTGAAGTTGCTGAATTAGGTCTTACCGCTGCAAAAGAATCGCTGAATGACTCCTTTGCAAAGTTCAGTGAGGTGATTGATTCTAAAGATCCTGCAAAGGTCTTTGAAGCATTTACCTTGGAAGTGCAACCAGCTTCTGAAAAGGTCTCTGCTTATGCTAAGCACTTTGTAGAGATTGGGACGAATGCACAGAATGAGGTTGCTAAATTAATTCAAGAGCGCTTGGATGAGACCTTAGGTCATGTTAATACCTTGATTGATGATTTAGCTAAAGCAGCACCTGCAGGTTCTGAGCCTTTTGCTGAAATGGTTAAGTTACAAGCTGCAAATTTTCATAAAGCTTATGAACAGTTTTCAAGTGCAAGTAATGACATGCTAGGTAGCTATCATTCACAATTGCATAACTTTGCATCGCATTTTTCGAATGCTGCTCCTGCAAAGCCTGCTAAGGTAAAGAAGCTTGCAATTGCTAAGAGTAAGTAATTTATCTATATGACTTAATAAGTCTGTTTTTTGATGTTAAGAAAAAGCCCGCAAGCTTTACGCTCGCGGGCTTTTTTACTTTTTTACGACTACTACTTAAGGCTTGATGATTACAGCACCTTTGCAATTGCATCGATCACGCGATCGATATTGCGTGAATTCAGTGCTGCGACACAGATACGGCCTGTATCAACTGCATAAATAGAAAACTCATTTTTCAAACGTTCGACTTGCGCTTTGGTCAGTCCTGAATAAGAAAACATGCCACGCTGTTGCACAACGAAGCTGAAATCATGGGCAGGGGCTTTCGCTTTCAGTTGATCGACAAATGCCTGACGCATTGCTTTGATACGCACACGCATGCCTGCTAACTCGGTTTCCCATAGCTTACGTAACTCTGGTGTGGAGAGTGCAGTCGCAACGATCTGGCCACCATGCATAGGTGGGTTGGAGTAGTTGGTACGAATGACGCGCTTGAGTTGTGACATTAAACGTGTCGCTTCTTGCGCATCAGATGCAACGATGGACAATGCACCCACTCGTTCACCATAAAGTGAAAACGATTTAGAGAATGAGTTGGATACAAACAGTGGAGCACCAGTTTTAGCGAATTGTCTGACGACTTTGCCGTCTTCTTCAATGCCATCACCAAAACCTTGATAAGCCATATCTAAGAATGGAATCAAACCGCGTTTTGTGACGACAGCAATCACTTGCTCCCATTGTGCATCGGAGAGATCAGCACCGGTTGGATTGTGGCAGCAAGCATGCAGCACAACGATAGAGCCAGAAGGCATAGTGTTCAATGCATCCAACATGCCACTGAAATTCACACCACGTGTCGCAGCATCATAGTAGGGGTAGTTATTTACAACGAAACCAGCAGATTCAAACAAAGCACGATGGTTTTCCCAGCTAGGATCGCTAATCCACACTTGCGAGTTCGGTGAAAAGCGTTTTAAGAAGTCTGCACCAAGTTTCAATGCGCCAGTGCCGCCAATGGCTTGCGCTGTGATGGCACGTTTGCCCGTCACGATGTCGCTGTCAGCGCCAAACACGAGTTCTTGTACCGCTTTGTCGTAAGCCGCTAAGCCTTCAATTGGGAGGTAGGTACGTGGTGCGAGCTTGGCCATGAGGTGCGCTTCTGCTTTTTGTACGCACTCCAACAGTGGTACTTTGCCGTTGTCATCATAGTAAACGCCAACGCCCAGATTGGTTTTGTCAGGATTGGTGTCAGCATTGAAAGCTTCGGTGATGCCAAGAATAGGGTCTCTTGGCGCTAACTCAATGGCAGCAAATAGGGAGGCAGAAAGAGGTGCGTTCATCGTGATAACATTAAAAGTTGGGTTTATCTGGCGGCGCATAATCATTTGACAGCATTTTCGCGAGTCGAAATGACATCAGGCCGTACATGAAATTTGCTTTGTACTTAACTAACCCAACATTTTACCAAAGGCGCATGACTGATGTCTGAATTATCCCAAGTGGAAAACACCTTAGATGAATCGCGTGTGGTGATATTCCCCGACTCGCCGTTTCGCTTGCATCAGCCGTTCGAACCTGCAGGCGATCAACCTGCTGCGATTGATAAGTTAATCGAAGGTATAAACGATGGCTTGTCGTTTCAAACCTTGTTGGGTGTAACTGGGTCAGGCAAAACCTTCACCATGGCCAACGTTATTGCGCGCATGGGTCGACCTGCGATTGTGTTTGCGCCAAATAAAACACTTGCAGCGCAGTTGTATAGTGAGTTTCGAGATTTCTTTCCACAAAATGCAATTGAGTATTTTGTGAGTTATTACGACTATTACCAACCCGAGGCTTATGTGCCTCAGCGCGATTTGTTCATAGAAAAAGATTCTGCAATCAATGAGCACATCGAACAGATGCGCTTGTCCTGCACAAAATCTTTAATGGAACGTCGTGACGTCATAATCGTAGCGACGGTGTCTGCAATTTACGGTATTGGTAATCCTAGTGAATATCATCAAATGGTGCTGACCTTGCGCACCAAAGATAAATTATCGCAACGAGATGTGATTGCGCGTTTAATTCAAATGCAATACTCACGCAATGATATCGATTTTGGACGAGGTACTTTCCGTGTGCGTGGTGATACTTTAGATATTTTCCCTGCTGAGCATGCTGAACTCGCTGTGCGTGTGGAATTGTTTGATGATGAAGTCGATAGCATTCAATTGTTTGATCCTTTAACAGGGCGCGTGCGTCAAAAAATTCCTCGCTTTACGGTTTATCCTGGCTCACACTATGTGACGCCACGCGCTACTGTTTTGCGTGCGATAGAAACGATTAAAGAAGAATTGCGTGATCGATTAGATTTTTTCCGTAAAGAGAATAAGTTGATTGAAGAGCAGCGCATAGAACAGCGCACGCGCTTTGATTTAGAAATGATGCAAGAAATTGGATTCACTAAAGGCATTGAAAACTATTCACGTCATTTGTCAGGTGCAAAGCCTGGTGAGCCGCCACCGACTTTAGTCGATTATCTGCCTGAAGATGCGCTCATGTTTTTAGATGAGTCACATGTGCTACTCGGTCAGTTGAATGGTATGTACAACGGCGATAGAGCGCGTAAAACTAACTTAGTGGATTATGGCTTTCGTTTGCCATCGGCTTTAGATAATCGTCCACTGCGTTTTGATGAATTTGAATCCAAAATGCGTCAAGTGGTGTTCGTGTCTGCGACACCTGCAGACTATGAAAAAAATCATGCAGGTCAAGTTGTAGAACAAGTGGTGCGTCCTACTGGTTTAGTTGATCCTATGATCGATGTAAGACCTGCTACAACACAGGTTGATGATCTGATGCAGGAAATTACTAAGCGTGTGAATGTGAATGAACGCGTACTGGTGACGACCCTCACTAAACGCATGTCGGAACAGCTGACAGAATTCTTAAGTGATAACGGTGTCAAAGTGCGTTATCTGCATAGTGATATTGATACCGTAGAGCGTGCTGAAATTTTGCGTGATTTACGTTTAGGTACTTTCGATGTATTAGTAGGTATTAACTTGCTACGCGAAGGTTTAGATATTCCTGAAGTGTCATTGGTTGCGATCTTGGATGCTGATAAAGAAGGCTTTTTACGTTCAGAACGTAGTTTGATACAAACCATAGGTCGTGCTGCACGTAACTTACATGGCACCGCGATTTTATATGCAGATCGCATTACAGATTCCATGAAACGCGCGATGGATGAAACTGAGCGCAGAAGAAACAAGCAATTAGCATTTAACAAAGCTAACAACATCACGCCTATCGGTGTGAAAAAACAAATTCGCGAATTGATCGATGGTGTTTATAAAGTCGATGAAGCGCGTGCAGAACTCATGGCAGCACAAGAGCAAGCTAAGTATGAATCCATGAGTGAAAAGCAAATCAGTAAAGAAATTAAGCGTCTTGAAAAACTGATGTTTGATCACTCAAAAAATCTGGAATTTGAAAAAGCAGCGCAAGTGCGTGATCAATTACATTTACTCAAAGAGCAGTTGTTTGGTGCGCCTGGTTCTGACAATATCGTTTCAATTACAGGAAAGTGATTTGTTTCGGCGTTATGTAGGGATGATTAGTAGCGTAAAAATTCCAAAGACTTGTAGGGATGATTAGCGCAGCGTAATCATCCGATTAAATCCTAGGATTATATAAATGAAGGAACGTACGATTACGCTTCGCTAATCGTACCTACTATATTTTCGGTGCTTTGACTAAATGTACGATCACGCTACGCTAATCGACCCTACTAAAATTTCAGCATGATTCCCCAACTTTTTATTGATGCTCTCAAGTTAGCTGCGCCTAGCTGGCGACCTATCCTCATACAAGGATTGGAAGCAATGGCAAGCGCTGACGCTGAATATCTGAACACGCTATCGGTAGATAATTTTTTGCCGACTCAAGGTCGAATTTTTGCAGCGTTTAGTCAGCCTATTGAAGCAGTGCGTTATGTGTTGGTGGGTGAGGGTCCTTATCCACGAGAGGCGAGTGCAACCGGTGTGTGTTTCATGGATGGTGCTGTGCAGTCGTTGTGGTCAGAGCTGGGTTTGTCTAAGCAAGTCAATCGCGCGACTTCTTTACGCAATTTCATGAAGATGTTGTTGGTAGCAGAAGGTCTGGTGCAACCTGATTCCACTGGTGTTGAAGCCATGGCGGTCATTTCAGCCAAAGCAAGATCGATAGGTTCGCCTTTCAATCAAACCTTGCCGCAATTAGAAGCTAAGCTCATAGCGCAAGGTTTTTTATTGTTGAATGCAGCGCTCGTGTTTCGTGCCCATGTGCCACCAGTGAAAGAAGCCAAAGCGTGGCGGCCCTTGTTTCAAGTGGTGATTTCAGCCCTAGCCAAGCATGCCAAGCAGCAGAATCAAGCTCTGCCGACCTTGGTTTTATGGGGCAAGATTGCCTTGTGGTTGGAAGCGCTAGAGGGTATCGATGCCTTTCCGAAGTTGGTTTCTGAGCATCCCTACAACCTGTCCTTCATCCAAAACACCAGTATGCAGCAGCTTTTTGGGCCTATGCAGCTGCTTTACAGCACATCCTGAGCGTCTTAAGTTGTATTTTCAAATCAATAACTTAGCTAAAGTTCCCAAATTGGGCAGTACCTGACGAAAGTACTCAAGTTTGTTATACTTGACCAAATTGTTCGGGAATGAGTGTTACCCCATCTAGTTTTTAGTTTTGTTACGGAGTGGATTTCATGCGATTGACGACGAAAGGCCGGTTTGCAGTGACTGCCATGATCGATTTGGCTTTGCGCCAGCATCATGGTCCTGTGACGCTAGCGGGCATCAGCCAGCGACAAGAGATTTCACTCTCTTATCTTGAGCAACTGTTTGGCAAATTACGTCGTCATGAAATTGTGGAATCGGTGCGTGGTCCTGGTGGTGGTTATAACCTTGCGCGCCGTGCAGAAAATATCACAGTAGCTGACATCATCATTGCGGTGGATGAACCATTGGATGCGACTCAGTGTGGTGGGCGTGAAAATTGTAGTGGTCATGGTGAAGCTTCAGGCACTCGTTGTATGACCCATGATTTATGGGCTACTTTGAATGAAAAGATGGTCGATTATTTAGATTCAGTGTCGCTTAAAGATTTAGTTGAAAAGCAAAAGCAAAAGATTGAACCTCAACCCGTTTTAATAATGCCGCGCTCGCAGCATATTGTTTGATTTATTTGGAGTAGTTAACCATGAACGCACCAATGGAAAAAAGCCTCTTAGATACACTCAGAGCACCGCACTTTCCGATTTATATGGATTATTCCTCAACCACGCCAGTTGATCCGCGTGTGGCTGACAAAATGATTCCTTATTTACGCGAGCAGTTTGGTAATCCTGCTTCACGTAGCCATATGTATGGTTGGAGTGCTGAGAAAGCCGTTGAAGAAGCGCGCGCTCAAGTTGCTGCATTGGTGAATGCAGATCCACGCGAAATTATTTGGACTTCAGGCGCGACCGAAGGTAATAACCTAGCCTTAAAAGGTGCGGCGCATTTTTATCAAACCAAAGGTAAGCACATCATCACCGTTAAGACTGAACATAAAGCGGTCTTGGATACTGTGCGTGAACTCGAGCGTCAAGGTTTTGAAGCGACCTATTTGCAACCGCAAGATAATGGCTTGATCACCATTGAGCAATTAGCAGCAGCGATTCGTCCTGATACGATTTTAGTTTCAGTTATGTGGGTGAATAA
>CAMCXB010000089.1 GCA_945883145.1 Bordetella parapertussis
GACTGAAAAAAATATCAAACTTGCGATAGCACTTTGCAAAAACACACCGCAATGGCGATTATCATTGCAAACACATAAGTTATTACAGATACCTTAATCATGTTAACCATTACTCGCAAACTGGAATTCGATGCAGGTCATCGTATTCCCGATCACAAAAGCCAATGTCGTAATTTACATGGCCATCGCTATACTTTAGAAATCACCTTAATTGGCAATGTGATTGAGCAGGAGGGTAGCTCTGACAATGGCATGATTATGGATTTCTCCGATGTGAAAGCGCTAGCCAAGCAGCATTTAGTGGATGTCTGGGATCATGCTTTTTTAGTCTATGAAAAAGATACTAAGGTGCGCGAATTTTTAAGCAGCATACCGGATCATAAAACAGTGATTATTCAACAGATACCTACAGTAGAAAATCTAGCGCGTACAGCATTTAATATTCTGTGCAATGCCTATCAAGATCACTACGGTACGGGATTGCGCCTACATAAATTAGTGTTGCATGAAACGCCTAATTGTTGGGCCGAAATAACGCATGATGATGTAAAGCGAATGTGATGATGCAAAATGAATTAGATATGCAGCTCATGCAAGAGGCCATTGCCTCTGCTAAAAAAGCTGAACTACAAGGTGAAGTGCCAGTCGGCGCGGTGCTGGTTTATGAAGGAAAGATCGTCGCTACAGGCCATAATCAACCCATAGCACAACATGATCCTACAGCACATGCTGAGATTACTGCTCTACGCGCAGCAGCAGAAGTATTAGGAAATTATCGTTTACCTGGCTGCACCTTGTATGTCACCTTGGAGCCATGTGCTATGTGTGCCGGTGCCATGTTACATGCCAGATTAGCGCGAGTTGTATATGGTGCTGCAGATCCAAAAACCGGTGCTTGTGGTTCAGTGATTAATTTATTCGCAGAAGAAAAACTCAATCATCACACCACGATAACAGGTGGTGTTTTGGCAGAAGAATGTGGTCAGTTATTGCGTGATTTTTTTATTCAGCGTCGTGCACAAGCTGTTCATGAAAGCCTCACCGCTGATTACAGTCAAAAACACTAAATTATTATGTCGAATTCCTCACACCCCATAACTATTGCGATCATAGGTTTAAGTGGTTATGCCACTGATGTAGTCGCTTATCAACAAGCTATTTCTCGTTTACATGTTATTGGTCATACAGTGCATGATTACACTGCACCAGAGAAAAAATTTCTGCGCTTTGCTGATAGTGATGAAGGACGTTTGGCACAACTACATGCAGCGATTAACAATCCTGAAGTAGAACTCATTATTGCTTTACGTGGCGGCTATGGTTTGTCGCGTTTATTACCGCAAATTGATTTTGAATCTCTCGCAGCGAGTAAAAAATTATTCGTTGGGCATAGTGATTTCACTGTATTACAGATGGGATTATTAGCGCAAACAGGTGCAGTGAGTTTTGCAGGACCTATGATTTGTGATGACTTTAGTCGTACTGATGTGAGTGAATTTACACACCAACATTTTTGGCAATGCCTGACTGAAAAGAAAGTCACGATTCAATCAACATTCAAAGCTAATCCAGCGGTGGATGTGCAAGGCACGCTGTGGGGCGGCAATCTCAGTATCCTTGTGTCGCTGATAGGTACGCCATGGATGCCTACCATTGAGGGTGGTGTGCTGTTTATTGAAGACGTGAATGAACATCCGTACCGAGTTGAGCGCATGCTATTGCAACTGGTGCACGCTGGTATTTTGCAAAAACAAAAAGCCGTGTTGTTCGGTGATTTTTCAGCTTATAAGTTGAGTGAGTACGATAACGGCTATAACTTCGATTCCATGCTCGCTTTTATGCGACAGCATGTTTCCATTCCTATGCTGCAGGGTTTGCAGTTTGGGCACACGCTAGATAAATTAACCCTACCAGTCGGTGCCAAGGCGCACCTGCAGTCAGATGCACAGGGCTTTAGTCTCGCCATCTCGAATTATCCTCACTTAGCAGTTACCTAAGAAAATATCGAAAAACCTCAGCTAAGTTAGCGCGGTGTTCTGCTGCGCTGCAGCGTCAAATGGTAGAATCACGGGTTATTCTTGTTTGATTTTTAAAGGTTCCCGCAGTGCTTTCTACAGCTAATATCACCATGCAGTTTGGGCCTAAGCCCTTGTTTGAAAACATTTCAGTAAAGTTTGGAGATGGCAATCGCTACGGCTTGATTGGCGCCAATGGCTGTGGCAAATCCACCTTCATGAAAATTTTGGGCGGCGATCTCGAACCCTCTGCTGGCAATGTCATGCTTGATCCCGGTGAGCGCTTAGGTAAATTGCGCCAAGATCAGTTTGCTTTTGAAGAGATGCGGGTGTTGGATGTCGTGATGATGGGTCATACAGAAATGTGGGCGGCTATGTCGGATCGCGATGCTATCTACGCAAATCCTGATGCAACCGATGACGACTACATGAAGGCGGCTGATCTCGAAGCGAAGTTTGCTGAGTATGATGGCTACACAGCAGAAGCACGAGCAGGTGAGTTATTAGCTGGCGTTGGTATACCGATTGCGCAGCATCAGGGATTGATGAGCAGTATTGCGCCCGGTTTTAAATTGCGTGTATTGCTAGCACAGGCTTTGTTTTCTAATCCCGATATTTTGTTATTAGACGAGCCTACGAATAATCTCGACATCAACACCATTCGTTGGTTAGAGGATGTGCTGAATCAACGTAATTCAACCATGATCATCATTTCCCATGATAGGCATTTCCTGAATCAGGTTTGCACACATATGGCGGATATGGATTACGGCACGCTCAAGGTTTATCCCGGTAATTATGATGATTACATGCTGGCTTCTACTCAGGCACGTGCCCAGCAAATGTCAGCAAATGCAAAGGCTAAAGAGAAGGTTGCTGAGTTACAGGATTTTGTAAGGCGTTTTTCTGCTAACAAATCCAAAGCAAGACAAGCAACTTCACGTGCAAAACAAATCGATAAAATTAAAATTGATGATTTCAAACCTTCTTCACGTCAAAATCCTTTTATCCGTTTTGAAGGTGAGAAAAAACTACATCGATTAGCAGTAGAAACACAAAGTATTAGTAAAGCTTACGACCACCCTTTGTTTAAGAATTTTAGTATCGCTGTAGAAGCGGGTGAAAAAATTGCCATCATTGGTGCCAATGGTGCAGGTAAGACGACCTTGTTGCGTTGCATAGGCGGTGATTTATGTGGATTACAGCCTGATGGTGGTTTAGTGAAATGGGCTGAGAATGCGAATGTAGGTTACATGCCGCAAGATCCTACTGAAGAATTTGCCGCAGAAAAAAATCTCACTGATTGGATGGGTGAGTGGACTCAAGAAGGCGATGATGATCAAGCAGTGCGCTCTATTTTAGGTCGCTTATTGTTCTCTGGTGATGATGTTAAAAAAATCGTAAAGGTTTTATCTGGTGGTGAAAAAGGTCGCATGATTTACGGCAAACTCATGTTAGGTAGACATAACGTGATGTTAATGGATGAGCCAACCAATCATATGGATATGGAATCGATTGAATCCTTGAACATCGCCTTAGAAAAATATGCCGGTACCTTGATTTTTGTGTCGCATGATAGAGAATTCGTATCTTCTCTTGCTACGCGTATTTTAGAAATTAAAGATGATGGCATTGTTGATTTCCCAGGCAGTTATGAAGATTATTTGTCTTCACAAGGTATACAGTAATCATGGAAATTAAGACTATAGAATTTGAACGTCCTGCTGAAACACAAGGTGCAAGCTGCACACAAGAAGCATGGGCACGTGTGCCTGCTACTGTCTCAGCATCAGAAAAAGTGGTGTTGAAAGAAAAAATTAAACGTCTTTTAAAAGAAAAAAATGCTGTGTTGGTTGCGCATTATTACGTAGACGCTGATTTACAAGATCTAGCGGAAGAAACCGGTGGTTGTGTTTCTGATTCTTTAGAGATGGCGCGCTTTGGTCGCGATCACGCAGCAAAAACTTTAGTTGTGGCCGGTGTACGTTTTATGGGTGAGACGGCAAAAATACTCTCTCCTGAAAAAACAATTCTCATGCCGGATCTGGATGCAACTTGTTCATTGGATTTAGGTTGTCCTGCAGATGAATTTGCTGCAGTTTGTGATGCCCATCCTGATCGCACAGTGGTGGTGTATGCCAATACCAGTGCAGCCGTTAAGGCGCGTGCTGATTGGATGGTAACGTCATCTATTGGATTAGATATCGTCGCGCACTTGCATGCAGAAGGTAAAAAAATATTATGGGCACCAGATAAGCATTTAGGTGGTTACATACAAAAACAAACCGGTGCAGACATGTTGTTGTGGCAGGGTTCTTGTTTAGTTCATGATGAATTTAAAGGTTTGGAGTTAGAACTCTTAAAGCGTGATCATCCCAACGCAAAAATTTTAGTGCATCCTGAATCACCTGCTGCGGTTGTCGCACTTGCGGATGTAGTTGGTTCAACATCGCAAATGATCGCGGCAGCACAATCATTGGATGCACAAGAATTTATCGTAGCCACCGACAATGGTATTTTGCATAAGATGCGCTTGGCAGCGCCAGGTAAGAATTTTATTGAAGCGCCAACCGCTGGAAACAGTGCTACTTGTAAGAGCTGTGCGCATTGCCCTTGGATGGCGATGAATGCCTTACAAAATCTTGCAGACGTTTTAGAAACAGGCAGTAATGAAATTCAGGTTGATCCTGCAATTGGTAAAAAAGCTGTGGTTTGTATTGATCGTATGTTGCAGTTTGCAGCTGAGCGTAAAACTAAAGTCGCACCAAGTGCTGATTTAGCAAACGAGCAGAAATTATTTTCTGGCATAGGTCCGGCTTAAAACCATTTGCATGAATAAATGATGAGCAATCTACGTAATCCACATGCACCATTTGACGCAACTTTAAGCGCAGCATTAACTGCCAATGTGCATGCTGCATTGACTGAAGATGTGGGTAGCGGTGATTGGACAGCAAAGCTAATTGCTGCAAATGCGCATAAAAAAGCTGAGGTGGTGGTACGTGAGGCTGCAGTGCTCTGTGGTGCACCTTGGTTTGATGCAGTCATGCAGGCAGTTGATGCCAGCATACGAATTGATTGGCAATTTGCTGAAGGTGATCTTATGCAAGCTGATACTGTGGTGTGTCAGATTGAAGGTCCTGCGCAATCTTTGTTGACTGCTGAACGTTGTGCCTTGAATTTTTTGCAGTTGTTATCAGGTGTGGCAACCGCCACTCGTCACTATGTTCAGTTGATTGCAGGCTCGAAAGCTGCCATTCTTGATACACGTAAAACTTTGCCTGGATTACGTTTGGCACAAAAATATGCAGTACGTGTAGGTGGTGGGCAGAATCAACGTCTTGCTTTATATGACGGTATTTTGATTAAAGAAAATCATATTGCAGCAGCAGGCGGTATTCCTGAAGTGTTACAAGCGGCGACAGCTTTGCAAGCAGGTGTGAGTATACAAATTGAAGTAGAAAATCTAGCAGAATTAAAAGAAGCATTAAGCTCAGGCGCAATATCTATCTTGCTAGACAACTTCAGCTTAGACATGATGCGTGAAGCAGTGAGCCTAAATCTTGGTCGTGCAGTGTTAGAAGCTTCAGGTGGTGTGAATGCGCAAACTGTACAAGCGATTGCACAAACAGGTGTGGACAGAATTTCTATCGGTAGTCTGACTAAAGATATCATAGCTACCGATTATTCATTGAGAGTGCTGAGTTAAACACTGCTTTATAAATTACGTGCTCTTGGTGTAATTATGGTTGGTCCTGCAGTCGGTGATGTCTCAGGAAAATCTAAGCTGTAATGTAGGCCACGGCTTTCATGTCGCGACAAAGCACTGTTCACAATCAATGAAGCGACATCAACTAAATTGCGTAGTTCAAGTAAGTCCGGTGTTATGCGAAAGTTCGCGTAATACTCATCAATCTCTTCTTTTAATAAACGAATGCGATGTTGAGCGCGTTCTAATCGTTTAGTGGTTCGCACTATACTGACAAAATTCCACATAAAGCGTCGTAACTCATCCCAGTTTTGTGTGATGACGACTTCTTCATCTGCATCCGTAACGCGACTTTCATCCCATTCAGGTAAGACATGGGAAGTTGTGGGAGATTGCTGTGCAATATGTAAAGCAGCAGCACGACCTAACACTACACATTCTAATAATGAATTACTCGCTAAGCGATTCGCTCCATGTAATCCTGTGTAGGCAGTTTCGCCAACTGCATACAGGCCTGCAATTTCAGTACGACCATCTAGATCAGTCATGATACCGCCACAGGTGTAATGTGCAGCAGGGACAACAGGTATAGGTTGACGAGTGATATCGATACCAAATTCTAGACAACGTGCATAAATTGTCGGAAAGTGCTCTTTGAGAAATGCTGGCGATTGATGTGTGATGTCTAAATCTACATGATCAAGTCCGCGTTTTTTCATTTCAAAGTCGATTGCTCTAGCAACCACATCGCGCGGTGCTAATTCACCGCGTTCATCATGTTGCGGCATGAAGCGCTGACCCGCGACTGATCCAGCACTAGCTGGCAGTTTTAATAAGCCACCTTCACCTCGAACTGCTTCACTAATTAAAAAGGATTTTGCATAGGGATGATAGAGGCAGGTCGGATGAAACTGTATGAACTCCATATTCGCCATACGACAGCCAGCTCGCCATGCCATCGCAATGCCATCACCAGTCGCTGTATCTGGATTGGTGGTGTAGAGATAAACCTTACCAGCACCACCGGTCGCTAACACGGTTTGGCTAGCATTAATCGTCATGACTTTGCCTGTCACTACATCTTGTACATATAAGCCAAGACAACGCGATTCTTCACCTTTGAGATGTAACTTATCGGTGGTGATTAAATCAATCGCAAAATGATGTTCCAATAAGGTGATGTTGGGATGTTCACGTACACGTTGTTCTAAAGTGAGTTGTACTGCGTGACCGGTAGCATCAGCTGCATGGATGATGCGACGTTGACTGTGACCACCTTCACGTGTGAGGTGATAACCGAGTTCGGTGCTTTCATCTTTGGTAAAGGGCACACCTTGTTTGATCAACCATTCAATCGCTTTGCGGCTATTTTCCACAATAAAGCGCGTAGCTTTTTCGTCGCAAATGCCTGCACCCGCAATTAAAGTATCGGAGACATGTTGATCAATGCTATCGGTGGAATCAAGGACTGCTGCAATGCCGCCTTGTGCCCAATCACTGGCACCATCTCGCAAAGTGCGTTTGGAAATGACGGCGATTTTCTTGTTTTCAGCTAAATGTAGGGCAACGGATAGACCGGCTAGACCACTGCCAATAATGGCGACATCAAAATTCATGCTATTAGGATTCTTATTGGATAAATACGGCAAAAGCTGTGCTCTAGATAAGACTATATGCGATTTATCTAAAAGCCGTATTAAAAGCTGTTAAGACCGCACTTTATGACAGGTTTTATTCGACGCTAAATCATGCAATCAGCATGGTTTTAAAGCTTTAGAGCTAGGCTAATAACAAGATTTCATGTTTCAAAATCGATTCAGATCAAATGATTGTTGACTTTATGCGAAAAACACAACTTATCCAGTATAATGCCTCCACGTTGAGATTCGAGTAGCAGTG
>CAMCXB010000090.1 GCA_945883145.1 Bordetella parapertussis
ATTAGCTGCTGCCCAGTGTGCGGATTTGCCTTTTGTGCTGCTTACTTGTCCAGACCCCTACTGTAAAGGATAGTGATGATCTGCACTAGTAATCCCTTTGTAAATTTCGCTCTGTTTGTCCAATTAAGTGTTTAAGAAAAAAATCTCTCTAGATTTGCGAGGGGAATGCCGTAGCCGCGCGCCAGTCTGAGCATGGTGCGAAAGCCTGGTTCGCCATAGACACCACTTTCTATTTTTGAAACAGTAGGGAGTGAGACGCCTGATGCAGGATCGCCATTGATCTGACTAGCGCGACAGACATCGACTTTACTCATATGACGAGCGAGCCTGACCGCAGCCAGATATTCATGACAATCCGTGAAATGTTCGGGCAGGATTTCGGCCAGCCACTTACGTGAAATTTCTGCTAACGGGCCATCTGCTTTTACAGACGAATGAGTTAAGCGTTGTTCGGCGATATAAGCTACTGAGCTATTCGATCTTGCTGTCATGTTGAAATTGTCCCTTTGTTGTTCTTTTTGAAGGTGCAACTAAAAATTTTTATAAAAAAACTAAGTGTTGGTTGTCATATATAACACTACTTAGGAAAAAAGCACTAATTACTATAATTAGAATAGCTTGCGTTTGCGAAATTTCCTATAGCACCAAGGGGCAGGGGAAGAGATGTTTAATGCAGGATTTAGTTGAGTTGATCGACTAATTTTGCCAATTCAATAACATTGTTAGCACCTAGCTTACGCATCATATTCATACGATGTAATTTGACTGTACGCACCGCGATTCCCAACTCGGTCGCGATATCACGATTGAGTTTTCCTTTTGCCACCATAGCTGCGATTTGTTTTTCACGTTGGGACAGTAGCGAGAGTTGCGCACCAATTTTCTGATGATGTTCAAGATCGAGTTGCTGTTCACGGCTTTTTTCCAGAGCACGTTGTATGGCTAGCAGTAACTCCTGATCTTCAAAGGGTTTGATCAGAAAATCAATCGCACCACGTCTAAAGGCTGTCACTGCTTCACTTGCGCCACTGCCACCACTCATGAAAATCAGCGGTGTCATTTCAGATAATTCTATAAGAGCACTTTGTAATTCCAGCCCTGTCAGTTCTGGCATTTTCACATCGAGCAAAATACAGTGCGGACCAGGAAAAACAGAGGTCGCTTCTTCTAGCTGATCTAAATACAGTAATGCCGATTCCAGAGATGTGGTGGCATAGCCTTCGAAATCTAATAAGGCACTTAATGCATGGCGAATCGCCTGATCATCATCAATGATAGTGATTCTTCCTTTTGCATAGCGAGCGGCCTCGCGTTCATCATGAACGGTGACGATTTGACGTACATCATGCGTTTTCATCCTTGCTCCTTAAAGCCACGCAGCATTTGCGGTAAACCTAGGTAGCGGATTATAAACGTGTCATACAAACTAAAAGTGTAGATTAAATATTCGCAGAGAAGTGCAGCATTACAAGCAGAAAAAACGCAGTGGTTGGATGAAGGAAATCCTTGGCGAAGGATTAGGGATTTTGATGACCTGAACTTGGTTTGTTTTTAGCAGTAGCATGTTCTTCATGTGCATCTAGTGTTTTTTTTTGTTTAATGTTGTGTATGAAGTGATAGGTTGGAATCAATTTTTTTATACTGATAGCCATGTCGAGTTTGTGTTGACTCAGGCTTAATCTTTGTAGACTGTAGAGGGACTCACGTAAAAAATAACGTTCACGCAATGTAGTGGATGGAGTAGCAATAGATGTAAAAAAAATATCCATGAGTTGATTCATGGTGGGTTGTGGGTTCATATTCTCACTCACGATGTGCCTTGTAAGTTATGTGTAAGTAAAGCGAGTCTATCTGGAATCGTTGTGTAAACACGCATATGAGAATTGAGCAAAATCAACAGGACAGCAAGACTGAGTTGAAGAAAAAGGATAAAAGAATAATTTCTTTACCCTATTAGAAAATGTATTTTTAAATAGTGATTATTTGATAAAGAAAATCTAGCAAAACCTATCTAACTTGAATCAAAGACTTAAGAAGGGCTATCGTCTAAAAATTATTTAGCGTTGATTTAATCTTGGCTTACTCAGATTTCTTGTGAAATATCAAATCTTTTACCCCATCCCAATAACACAATGAACGAAGTGCAAATAAAGTTATATGCATCCTGATTCAATATAAAAGTCATTTAATGGGAGTGGTTTATGGATGCCTTAAGCGATCAGCAGAAATCACTGCTACAGCATCAATTAACGCAGAGAGAGCATGCGCTGCGGGAAGATATACGTCGTGAAATTAACTTAAAAGATGACTACGTACAACTTGCAAGTGAAGCACCCGATACCGGCGATCTTTCTTTTGCTAATTTATCGGTTGATTTAGGAAATGCCGCTGTTACCCGCGATGTGACAGAGCTACGCGCAATTGAATTAGCCCAAAAGAAAATGCTCACAGGTAGTTATGGAGAATGTGTTAGCTGTGGCTATGCCATTCCATTTGAAAGACTGATGGCAGTGCTCTCAGCAGAGCGCTGCGCACCATGTCAAGAGAAATTCGAACGCACCCATATGGATGGCATGCGCGGCGCATCGATGTAAGTAAGCCTTAATTAACGCTGCTTGGTGGCGCACAGCAGCTTTTCGTTTGAATCATTACAATGCACACTCCTATCTGCAATCAGCAAATAGGTTTTTGATAGGGTGTGCTGGTATGTCTATTCCTTCATCTGGATTCTGGTTGTTTGCTCAAGCATGGCGCATGACTCGTCGTGACTGGCGCGCTGGCGAATTACGTTTCTTGTTAATCGCTTTAATCGTTGCTGTGGGCGCAGTTTCTTCTGTTGGCTTTTTGGTCGATCGCATGAACCGTGCGTTGGTGCGTGATGCGAGTGAATTGCTCGGTGCGGATTTAGTTGTGCGTAGCGATTACCCAATGCAAGCACAATGGCGTGAACAAGCAAATAAGCTAGGTGTAGCGATGGCAGATACCGTTACCTTCCCTAGCATGGTCAGTAGTGGTGTTGGCGCGACTGAGGAATCACGCTTAGCTGCGATTAAAGCTGTCTCTGCAACTTATCCATTGCGTGGCCGTGTCAGCATAAAAGCTGATCAAGAAGTACAACTTGCAAACAGTAATCCCAAGCGTGGCACGGTGTGGGTGGATGAAGGCTTATTACTTGCGCAATCCCTCAAGCTAGGCGATAGGCTACGTGTGGGTGAAATTGAGTTTACGGTAGCTGCCACGATTATGAATGAACAAGATCGTGGTGCTGCCTTTATGAATTTCGCACCGCGAGTGATGCTTAATCTTGAGGATTTAGCAGCAACGCGTTTAGTGCAACCAGGTTCACGCTTAAGTTATCGTTTGCAATGTGCAGGAGAAAACGCAGCGATTAAGCAGTTTCAAGCCTACATAGAAGCAGAAATAAAAACGCATAGCTTACGTGGGGTGCAAATTGAATCGCTAGAGTCGGGCCGTCCTGAAATGCGTGCAACGCTAGATCGCGCCAGACAATTTCTTGCATTAGTCAGTATGTTATCTGCCATGTTGGCAGCACTAGCGATTGCTTTAGCAGCGAGACAATTTTTACAACGTCATCTTGATGCTTGTGCCATGTTGCGTTGTTTAGGTATGAAGCAAGATCAAGTGACGCAGTTGTATATCATTGAATTTATTATCATAGCGTTAGCAGGAAGTATGTTGGGTGCAGCATGTGGCTTTATTGCGCACTTTGCTTTGTTATATTGGTTAGCGCCTTTAATGACTACTGCATTGCCAACAGCAGGTTGGTTACCTTGTTTACAAGCCATCCTAACGGGACTCTTACTGTTAGTAGGCTTTGCGATTCCGCCGGTACTTCAATTACGCAATGTGCCGCATAACCGCGTCATACGTAGAGAGCAAGATGCACCGCAAGCATTTACGCTATTAGGTTATGTCACAGCCTTAAGCTGTTTTTTAATTTTATTAATCTGGCAGGCAGGTGAAATAAAAATAGGCGTCATTACTGCAGGTGGCTTTCTAGTCGGTCTTGCAGTGTTTTGGTTGATCTCATGGTTGTTGCTAAAATCCTTGCATCAATTACGAGGATTATCGACTCGACCTGCATGGCGTTTTGCATTGACTTCGCTAAAACGCAGACCTGCTGCTACCTCCATGCAAATCGTCGCACTTGCATTAGGGCTCATGGCTTTATTGTTATTGACCGTCATACGTGAAGATTTACTCACAGCGTGGCGTCAATCAGCACCACCTGATGCGCCGAATCATTTCATCATCAATATTCAACCAGAACAAAAAGTAGCAGTCGGCGATTATCTCCATGCACGTGGTATTGCAGAGCCACAGTTATATCCCATGATACGAGGTCGTTTAATTAAAATCCGTGAACAAGAAATCACGCCTCTGAATTTTGATGATGAACGTGCACGACGGTTGGTGGAACGTGAATTTAATTTATCAACCATGTCTGAACTGCCTCTGAAAAATAAAATTATTGCGGGATCATGGTTTGATAAAAATAATACACAGACTGAAGCTTCAGTAGAAGAAGGTTTAGCAAAAACCTTAGGTATTAAACTTGGTGATCAATTAGGCTTTGATGTCGCAGGTGAAAGCGTACAAGCGAAAGTCACCAGCTTACGCAAATTAGAGTGGGGCTCTATGCGAGTGAATTTCTTTGTCATTCTCAGTCCTACCCATGTTGAACAGTTACCGCAAAGTTGGATTACTGCTTTTCGTTTGCCGCCAAATCAACATAGTCTGATTAATCAATTAGTGAAAAATTATCCTAATCTCACGATTGTCGATGTGGGTAGTTTGTTATCGCAGATACAGCAAGTGATTAATCAAGTGATTGCAGCAGTTGAGTTCTTGTTTGTGTTTACCTTAGCAGCGGGTGTATTAGTGTTAGTTGCAGCGATGTTAGTGTCGCAACAAGAAAGGCAGAGAGAATCTGCTTTATTACGTGCATTAGGCGCTACGAAAAATCAACTCAAGCATGCACAAACGTTAGAGTGTTTATTAATTGGTTCTGTTGCAGGATTGCTTGCAGCGACGGGAGCGGGCTTAACGGGTTGGTTGTTAGCCCGTCAAATTTTTGATTTCAATTGGAATGTCAGTCCCTTGCTCTGGATAGCAGGCATAGGATTAGGTATCGTCATTTCCTTACTAGGTGGATGGTTTAGTCTGCGATCTGTGTTAACGCAAGCTCCCTTGCAAACTCTCAGAGAAGCCTGAGCAATCTCAACGGGTAGTAGCTGAGCGCATCGTAAAGTGATCTATCGCTAATAGTCTGAGTGCTTCTGTCACAACAGCAAGCACTAGATTGTTAGCCTACGAGGAGATCATGTATGCGACAACAGAGCACGCTGCGTTTATGTATTACTAGTAGCTTAGCTTGCGGATGGATAAGTTTTTTATCTGGCTGTACTGCTATGGCGCCAGGCATACAGTTTAATAATGCCCCCAATATTGAATCGCAAGAGCAAGAAGGCGGCGTCATTACACCGCCTATCAAAGTCATCACGCCGCGCTTAGTTAAACAAGAGCGCACTTTACGTGAACAACAAGTCACAGAAGATATTAGTGCGCTGCGTCAGCCTGCACAGATTTACACCATAGAACCGGGCGATATTCTACAAATCGTCGTATGGGATCATCCTGAATTATCCGCATCGATGTTGCCTGCTGTACCACCAGGTGCCGTAGTCGCAGGTGGCGTTGCATTTAGTCCTTTAGCACAAGCACAGTCAGGCTTTGAAGTTGATCATAAAGGCATGTTGGAATTTCCTTATGCCGGACCACTCTATGTAGCAGGTCTTTCAGCGGAAGAAGTACATAAAAAAATAACGCAGAAACTCGCTGTGTTTTTAAAAAATCCGCGTGTCACATTACGTATGCTGGCTTATAGAAGTAAGCGTGTTTATGTGGATGGTGAAGTTAGATTGCCAGGCGTTCAAGCCATTAATGATATTCCTATGACCTTAATCGAAGCTATTAATCGTGCGGGAGGATTACAGCCGACAGCAGATCAAAGTCGTATCAGTGTTTCACGTGCAGGTAAAACTTATTTAATCAATATGCCTTTGCTAGTTCAAAGAGGCTTGAATCCTGCTGAGATCATGTTAAGAAGCGGTGATGTGGTTCGTGTTTTATCACGCGAAGAAAGTAAAGTATTTATTTCAGGTGAAGTCACTGCACCTCGATCGCTCGCTATGCGGAATGGCCGATTGAGTTTAAATGAAGCATTAGGTGAAGCGGGTGGGATAAATCCTGTTACGGGTGATGCAAAAAAAGTCTATGTCATTCGCAGAAACAGTCAGGGATCGGTGGTGTATCAGCTCGATGCGAATGTGCCCGATGCCTTAGCTTTAGCTGAAGGTTTTGAGCTCAATCCTAAAGATGTCGTGTATGTCGCACCTACTCCTCTCACAAATTGGAATCGTACCGTGAGTGCAATGATTCCTGGTGCATTACCTACCGCAGTGATTGCCGGCACACCGGGTCGCTAACACCAGCAGGCAGAATAGCCATCATCAAATTCATAGGAAAAATATGAGCCATCATCCATTAGCGCAACCAATTATGTTGAGTGAAGCATCGTCTGCGCATTTTTTTACCAGTCCTGAGTCAAATCATCATTTTTATACTGACACGGTATTACAAAATCGCTGGTTAATCGCCGCGATTGCGATGACGATTACCTTAATCGGGATCATCATTGCCTATAGCGTGCAACCTATCTATGAAGCTAGTTTATTAATTCATGTAGAAGAAAAAGGACAGCGTGAACCAAAAAATATTTTAGGTGAAGCGGGTTCTATGTTGGATTTAAAAACACCGGCTACCGCAGAAATTGAATTATTGCGCTCTCGCATGGTGATTGCACGAGCGATTGATGAATTAGCCAGCGCGATTCAAGTTGAACCAGTGCGCTTGCCATGGATAGGAAGTTGGGTAGCGAATCGTCATCTAGAGAATTATTTTCCTGAATTACAAGGACTAGGCGCTTATGCATGGGGTGATGAAAAATTAAGCATTAAAAAATTTGATGTACCTGCTTTATTAGAAAACCAAACATTTATATTTGAAGTGCAAAAAGACCACAGCATCAAAGTGAGTGAGCCTGAAAATGGCATGCAGTTTGAAACATCTGGCACGGAGATGAATACCTTTCTCAGTGAATATGGTCCGATTACCTTGCAACTTGGTCAGCCTGTTATCTATACAGGTACAAAATTTTATGTTACAAAAAATTCTAAGCTGACACTAATAGAAAACATACAAAAATCATTAACGGTTGCTGAGATTGGAAAGCAGTCAGGTGTGATTAGTGCTGTTTTAAAAGGCGAGAATGCCAGTGATGTCTATCGTATGTTGTCAGAAATTGGTAGGCAATATATGGCGCAAAATGCTGAGAGACGTACTGATGATCTGACTTGATTTTTAGTGCCACTTTATAAGAGAGAAATTTTGTTAATCTGTCTTAGAAAGGAGTACTTCGTATGCCTAAAGGTCAACGTCTTAAACCAGAACAAATCGTCACACTTCTTCGCCAAATCGATGTCCTAACCGTCA
>CAMCXB010000091.1 GCA_945883145.1 Bordetella parapertussis
GGTTCGGCATGCAAGCCGAACCGCGGCCTGCAGAATGTAGGCGAATCCCTTTTATCAAATGAGTCCGCCAAAAAAATAACAGCCCCTTCAAGGGGCTTTATTTTTTGGAGAGAAGCGAAGTCCCTGCGGACTTCGCGTGGGGGATTCGAAGCGACGAGCTTGCAAGCGAGACGCCGGGAGAATCCCCATTAATAAAACTCGTCCGCCAAAAAAAATCAAAGCTCCTTTAAGGAGCTTTATTTTTTGGAGAGAAGCGAAGTCCCTGCGGACTTCGCGTGGGGGATTCGAAGGGTTCGGCATGCAAGCCGAACCGCGGCCTGCAGAATGTAGGCGAATCCCTTTTATCAAATGAGTCCGCCAAAAAAAATCAAAGCCCCCTACATAAGCTAAGGGACTTTATTTTTTGGAAAGAAGTGAGGCGCATTAACAAAATGAGCCTTCAAGAACTTGCTTTCATGCAGGATGAAACTTCAGTACCTTGACGTTAGTGAGTGCTTTACTTGCTTTGACTACTTGCCGAGCTTGCCATAGATCGTATGCTGCTTGCTGAGCTAACCATACCTCGGCCGCACCTCCATGGTCACGTCCTAGCCAGCGCTCAATGCGCAAAGCCATAGCAGGACTAATAGCAGCCCGACCATTCAGTACTTTGGATAAAGTCGTACGATCGACGCCTAACTGCACAGCTGCCTCTCCAATCTGTATCTCTAATGCAGGAAGAATGTCATCGCGAAGAGTGAGTCCCGGATGCGGGGGATTGAACACAGAATTCATATTAACCTCAGTGGTAATCTTGATAATCGATTAAAACAGCATCGCCATTTGTATGCAATTTTCTTAATATTTAAAATACATCTTTCACATGTCGTTTTAAAAAGTCATACATTACTAATAGTTCTTCTTTTTTCGAAGCGGTCTGAGAGAATGAGATCCTCGAATTCAACTTCAGAAATTTCATGATCGTTATTTAGTGTTAAATAAAATATTTTATTCACGATGAATGGGAAATTTTTTAAAAGAGAATGAGAGAGATGACGAATTCTAAGGAAATTTTAAAAAGAGGCTATGTCAGGCGTTTGCTGCCTGCAGAGGAGGGTGGATACACTGCTTCTATTCAAGAATTTCCAGGACTAGTTGCAGAAGGCGACACAGCAGAAGAGGCGTTAGCTAATTTAGAAAAAGCTGCCTTATCTTGGTTAGATGTATCGCTAGCAAATGGACGTAAAATTAGAGAGCCGATTTCCTTTGATTCCTTTAGCGGGAAAATTGCTCTCAGAATTCCTAGAGGTTTACATCAGCAAGTTGCAGCATTAGCCGAGTTTGAAGAATGTAGTGTGAATCAATTACTCACAACTGCGATTGCTACTTATGTTGGTAATTTACAGGCAAGTAGTAAAGTTAATCGTGTAGTCAGGCAAGTTAAGCCAAAGTTGCTTGATGATGTAACCTATAGACCAATGGCGACAATAAAAAAATCGACTGCTAAAAAAACATTTCCAAATAATTTTTCTGATAGATTTAATTGAAAGATTTGAATAGTGATTAATAAAAAATTTGTAAACGAGATGCTGATCGAAGCGAACTACGTTAATTAAAATGAGTGAATAATAAAATTTTCTCTTTTAAAAAAATGGTCGCCAAAAAGCGACCATAAGCTTGCAGTTTTTTAATTAGCTTGATTATATCGAGCTTTGCGTTCTCGTAGCAGGCTCATTACGATAACTAAATCTTCTGAGTTATTTAATAATTGTAGTTGCTCCACTCTTTCAATGAGTGCATCACACATTTCGGCACCATATTCTTTATGAAATAAATCTATTGCTGTGCGTTTCTTAAGATTTTTCTCGGTGAATAATCTTAAAATATCTGTAGTCGAATTAAGTAATGTTAGAGCCGCTCCAACGTTATTTCCATCAAGTGCTATCGTAAATGCATTCATCCACTTTGTATTTTTTATAAATATGAGATAGTCAAGCTTAAGTGGTATGTATGATTTCTTTCCCTTAGAGTATGTTAGAGAAAATTTATAGTAAGGATCACGTATTTCTTTTGTCTTCTCTAGCATTGCAGTAATCGAATTAGAGTCGATATTTTCGATGGATTGATTTGCGCAGCAAAGCATCAGCGCAGTATTGCCTTTACTATCAGTAGAATATATAAGCTCTGCTGGATTTTTTACATGATTAAGCAAGGCGAGAGTCGTGTAGTAACCTCCAACAATGGCTTCTAGCATCAATGCATTGTAGCCTTTTTGATTTTTCATGAATGCAAGTTGATCTGGATTGTTCACATTGCGAAGTATGGCTTCGATTGATTTGGTCTCTCCACTCATAATAGCGTGCGTCAGCGCGGTCATACCTTCTGAATCCCTGATCATTGCAAACGCTTCTGGATTTTTAACAACACTGAGGATAACTTCGATTGATTTAGCTTTACCGCTAGATGCAGCGTGCATCAGTAGGTTCTTGCCTTGTGCATCCTTCATGGTTAAAAGTTCGTCTGAATTATTAACACTGTCAAGTAAGAATTTTATTAATTCGGCACTGTCCAGATGTAAAGTGTGCGATAGCATTGTCTTACCATCTGCATCCTGCTTACATATAAACGCATCTTTATCCTTCACAACACTCAATAAGGCTTTGATTGTCTCTACTCTAATTGTTTTTGCCTTATGTAAACCCTCTAACTCCTGTTCATCGTAATCTTCAGATTCATCGCTAAAACTTACATAACGGTTTCTTGTCTCCATAGCCAATGTCATAGCCGTCTCATTATCATTATTCTCCATGAAAATGAGCTGTTCTGGATCGCTTACACCTTCTAGCAAATTTTTGATGGATACATAATCATGAAAGTGTGCAGCGTACATCAGCGCTGTCCAGCCATTTAGATCCTTCATGCATATAAGTTGTTCCCGATTCTTCACGTTTGCCAGTAAAGCTTTGACTGATTCAGGGTTATGTCCTTTTACAGCGTGTATTAGCGCCGTTGAGCCATTTGAATCCTTCATACATATAAATTTATCCCGATCGTTTACAAAGCTGAGTAAATTTTTAATTATTTTTGCTTGAAATAAATCCTCTGTTTCCCATATTCCGTCTTCAGGTAAAAAATATGAAAAATTATGTGACCTATCATCGCGATTCAAATCGTTTGTCAGCATTAGTGCCGTCTCGTTATTATTATTCTGTAAGAATATGAGCTGCTCTGGATTGCTTATACCTTCTAGTAAAACCTTGACTGATTCATAATAACCATTACTTATAGCAAACATCAGTGCGTTCATGCCAGTACAATCTTTCATACACGCTAGAGTATCTCGATCACTTACATAGCTAAGTAAGACTTTGATAGATTCGACAGTACCAAAAGTTGCAGCGTACATCAGCGCTGTTCTGTCCGATTCATCCTTCATACATATAAATGAATCTGGATTATTTGACTTACTGAGTAAGGCTTTGATTACTTCGGTGTGCCCCGATTTTGCTGCGATCATCAATAATGTCTTTTTACGATAGTCGACTAGGTCATAAAATTCTTCTATGCTATTCACTCCAGCGATGCAAATTGCTGTTTCGAAATCCCGTCTTGATAAAGGATCTACAAGCTGCATAAAGAGATCATCAGTTAATCCTGATTGAAATTTATTAGTGTCATACATCAACATTGATGGCATGAAACAATTATTAAAAAAAGGATCTGTGAGCTGCAGAGACGGATTATTAGTTGATCCCGATAGAAATAGATTATTTCTATCTACTGGTGGTCGTTGAAAAAATTGAGGTGGAGTCGTTGAAGGTTCTTCGGTATTCGACAGGGTTATTTGAGTATTCGGTTGTTGTATTTGTCTTGGCGATGTAGGTGATGTTGAATCCCTTGGTGAGATAGGTGGTGTTAAATCCCTAGGAGATGTGGGCGGTGTTAAATTACTTGGGCTAGTATTGTTTGATGGTCGCTTCATATTATCCTTAAAAAAAGATTGGGGTTTACATACGTAAACTTTCTTTTTTGTAAGTTCCCGTTTTTAATATGAAGTTATAGGTGAATAATTTTTTCTTCTTGGGTAAATATTAAAATTTTCTGGTTTAAATAAAAATGGCCGCCCAAGGGCGACCACTTACGGCATTCGTTTTATCAATGAGCTTAATGAAATTGGGCTCTTTGTTGTAGTAAATACAGTACCTCATTACGATCTTGTGCTTCTACAGATATTCTATTTCCATTCACAAGTCTGATGAGTCCTGCACACAGGACTGGATCAAGAAAATTCAATGTTATTATTTCTTTTTTATCTTTTTCCTTCAATAAAGCTAATTTATCTGTAGCCCAATTAAATAATGTTGCTACTGCTAAGTCGTTATTTTCTTTTGCTGCAATCATGAATGCATTCATTCCATCAATATCTTTTAGAAATATGAGGGAATCAGGATTGCGAACTTTTTTCACCTTATCTAGCATTGTTATTATTCCATGAGGATTAAAATCAAAACCATTTTCATTTTTACAGCAGATCATTAACGCAGTTATGCCTTTATTATTAGAAAAATAGACAAGATCTTCTGGATTATTAATATTATCAAGTAAGGCTCTGATTGATTCCGTATGATTTCCAAGGGCTGCTAGCATCAACGCATTGAAGTCACTCACATTCTTCATGAATGCAAGATTTTTTCCATTCCTCACACTGGTGAGCAAAGCAATGATTGATTCGCTACAGCCACGATATGCAGCGAGCATGAGTGCATTCATGCCCGCTTTATCCGTCATAAATGCAAGTGCTTCCGGATCCTTCACCATGCTGAGTAATGTTTTGATTGAATCTGGAATGTCAGCTACTGTAGCGTGCATTAGGGCTGTATGACCATAATTGTCTTTTATGCAAGCGAGCATATCTCGATCATTCACAACGCTAAGTAAGGCTTTGATTAATTCAGTGTTATTTGTTCTTACGGCATACATCAGCGCTGTACAACCATATTTATCCTGTATATGTGCGAATGAATCTGGATTACTCAACTTATTAAGTAATGCTTTGACTACTTCGGTATCCTCCTCTTTTGTTGCAACTATCAATAAAGTCTCTTGATCTTGATTTGTTAGCTCATAAAGTTCTTGTAAGCCTCTCACTCCAGCGATACGTATAGCTGATTCGAAATCTTGCGCTGATAAAGAATCCACAAGCTGTGCATAAAGATCATCCGTTAAAAGTGGTGGATTTATATTTTTTGTGATTGGATTGATGAGACGCACATTGGTAGCCTCAAGCTGTTGTATTGCGGTCGGTGTTTCAGGAAATACATTACTTCTATCTAATGATGGTCTTTGAGAGAATTGAGGCTGGGTCGTTGTAGGTTGTTCGGTAGTCGGATTAATTGGTTGAATATTCTCTTTATCTGTTGATTGTGTATAAACGGGTGTAGCTGATTTCTTAGGGCTAGTATTACTTGATAGTCGCTTCATATCATCCTTGTAAATAGTTAAGGTTCTGATAAGTAAGCTTTCTATTTTGTAAGTTCCAGTTTTAATTTGAAGTTTTTCGAACATTATTTACAGTTCGCACCAGTTGATCTATAGATTAAATTCAAGCACTACCATGATGTTTTTAATTTTTCGTAGTGATCGTTATAAAAGCTTATGGTTCACTTGATTAAATCGATTTTTATGTATGTTCACGTCAGTCGTATTTTATGAATGACTTTAGTTATATAAGTGATTCATCTAGTCAAGTTGCGCTTCCCTCTATAATGCGCAGATGTTAAAACTTTCCGTACTTGATCAATCTGTGATTGCTAAGGGGCGCCCACAAGATGCGTCCATTCGTCATACCTTGGCTTTGGCTGAGCATTGTGAAAAACTGGGGTATGAACGCTTTTGGGTAAGTGAGCATCACAGTTTGCCTAGCATTGCTGGGACTGCGCCTGAAGTACTGTTAGCTGCTATTGCAGCGCGTACTTCACGCATCCGTATCGGCAGTGCCGGTGTGATGTTGCCGCATTATTCAAGCCTAAAAGTTGCAGAGCAATTTCGTGTGTTGGATGCTTTAGCTCCCGGTCGTGTGGATTTAGGCTTGGGGCGTGCGCCTGGTAGTGATGGTCGTACGTCGCAATTACTCAATCCTGATCGCTATGCCTCTGAACGTTTTCCTCAGCAAGTCATAGAATTACAAGCATGGGTCACAGGGAAAACCATGCCTGCTGGTCATCCTGGTCAAGGTGTGTGGGCATTGCCAATTGGGCAGACTGCGCCTTCGTTATGGATATTAGGTAGTTCAAACTACGGTGCGCAATTAGCAGCGCATTTAGGTTTGCCTTATGCATTTGCGTATTTTTTTAGTGACGGTGTCGGTGTAGAAGAAGCATTAGATTTATATCGCTCTCAGTTTCAACCGAGTGAATATTTGGCTAAGCCTTATGCAACGATTTGTGTATCAGCACTGTTAGCGGATACAGAAGAAGAAGCATGGTTGCAGTTTCAAAGTCGTGCGCGTTGGCGCTGTGATCGCGATCGAGGACGCTTTGGCCCACTCTTGTCCCCAGAAGAAGCCATGATGGATTTAAGTGCTGAGGATGAAGCACGTATGCAAAGTATGCGCACAACAGCGTTAGTCGGTGCACCAGATCAAGCAACGGAAAAATTACGTGCATTAGGTAGCAGTTTGGAACTTGATGAATTAGTGGTGTGTACGTGGACCCATGATCCCGCTGTGCAGTTACGTTCATTTGAGTTATTAGCGCATGCATTTAATTTGCCTGCGAAGAAGTCATGATAATTTTATGTTTGAAATTGATGAGGTCAATCATGCAATCGATTGCAGCTAAAGTGTTCATGATTTTTTTTGTTTGGAGTTTGACTGGCTTAGTATCAGCACAGACTCAAGATTCACGATTAGAAAATCAATTGCTACGCTGTTCTGCGATAACAACTATTTTTTCAATTGCATCTGAAAAAAATACAGAGACTGAAATTAAATTACAAAAAATGCCGTCATTGTTTTTTGAGTTTTATGCGAATGAAAAAAAATCAAAAAATACTGAGATGAAGCCTGAGGAAATATTAGGCCGGCGTCAACAGATCTTAAGTGAGATTAAAGATCATTATGTTGACAGAGAAGCTTTGTTAATAGAAGAGGGCGTGGTGTGTGGCGCTTGGGCAGAGGGATTTTTATCGCAAGGTGAAAATATAACGTTTATTCCTGTCTATCCCAAAGTGATATCAAGTCAAATCCGTGATTACTATGCGCGTATAGCATCAGTCGCTTTTAAAAAATGGTTGGCGCTAGGTTCGCCTATGAGTAATACAAAATAAAAAATTAATTGTTTAATTATTTTTTTAATGAGTTATGGTTTTGTCCGTACGATTACGCTGCGATGATCGAGCAAACAATTTTAATAACCGTTAACTCGTAGGGGCGATTAGCACAGCGTAATCGTCCGAACAATTTCAAACACCAC
>CAMCXB010000092.1 GCA_945883145.1 Bordetella parapertussis
CTTTGTCTGGAATACAGTAAAAGTCATCTCTCTCCACCCATATAGTACTTTTACTGTTTTTTGATATTTCGGGAGGTTCTTGCCAAAACTGTAATTTATGTGATTCAGACACGTCACTCTCCAAAATAAAAGTATATTGCCAAATAATTAATCATTAAATGATCAAATATTTATAGGCATTAATTCAAATGGATTTTAGACGTTGTCGATCAGTTCGAAGTATTCGAATTTTTATTAATTAGGTTAATCAGATCAGTTGCCTTGCGTGAGACTGATTGTTGTTCTATGTGGGCATAGCGCATTGTCGTTTTAATATCAGCGTGCCCTAGGATCTCTTTAATCTCATAAAGATTCAGTCCGTTTTGAATCAGTCTTGTTGCATGCGTGTGCCTAAGGGTGTGTGCTGTGCATCCTGCAATGCCTGCTCTTTTGAATGCTTTCTGGAAGGTATGGGTTATGTGGTTTCTTGCAGATCCTACCTTGTTCTGAAAAATGAATGAACCTGAATTATTGATATATCTTCGCTTTAGGATGTCGAGTACTCGATCTGTCATGTAAATGACAGATTCATTGCGAACTTTGGGTCTCCAGAGAGATATAGATTTCTGATCGAGGTTGACCTTATTCCATTCAAGAGCGCAGATTTCACCATGACGAGCACCAGTGTCTAGTAGCAAGATCACCATGTCATAGAAGTCGATCATTTGACGTTTTAGTTCAGGATGACGATCTTTAAAAGTTGGTAATCCCTTGACCTCTCTATAGGGATTAATCTCTATCAAGAGTTGTTTCTCTTCTTCAAAGGAGAGGTAGCGCAGTCTGCCTTTAGGAAGGCGAATCTTAGGCATCTCAACATCAGACACCAGATATCCCATCTTCTTCATATATTTGATGGTTGCTCCTACCTGATTCATTGCATGCTTAATTGATTGGTTACTCAATCCATCCTGTTGTAAGGATTGTCTCCATTCTTCAATATCTTTGGTTTTGATCTCATGCAGATACTCTAGCTTTGACCAGAACTTAGTAGCACGATTACACCAACGAACTAATGCCTTATGACTTGCGATCTCGTTTTTAGATATGGAATAAAGGTGAAATGCCTTAGCGATACTGATAGGTGCGCTGATACCGAATTGATGCTGTTGAATTAATTGATTGCGCCACTGTGCTTCCATATTCTCAGCGTGAGATTTGTCTGTGGACTTAGATGATTTAATGTAGGACTTACCATTAAATTGAAACTGTATGTACCAGTAAGGCGAATTAGGTCGCTTTGAGATTGCCATAATTGGATAGGGGATATATTGGAATACCCCACCATCCATCAAGATCCATTAATAGACAACGCTAATACAGGAGATTTATTCCGCAGAAACTGTGGTGTTTCGACGCTTAAACTTACGTGAAATATTGTAGTAATAGGTTGGTGCACCTTTAGGCGTTACTTCTGCACCTTCAATAAACGCTTTGAGAATGATCTCACGGTGTTCATCATGAATTAATTCGAAGATATGGCGAGCAGCGGATGCTTTGCTTCCTGAATCCTTGAGGATCGATTTACCTTCTTTAATTGCAATCTCAAGTCGTAATGCATCTTTAACGGTGGTTGGATTAGCAGTTGTTGATTTATCGTTGGATTTCATTTGATGTTCCTTTGACTGATGATGGAATCATGACCATCCAGTGATATCAAAATGAAGGCAACATTTAATTTACATCGAATACAAAAGAGGAATGCAGTGCGGAGATTTATTAATGGGGGTGAGTGGTGCTACTCAATCCAACACCACACTACAAAATATTATTGGATGGTGTTTGATAGAGTCACTAATGATATCCAATTGATTATAGAGACACTTGAAAGTCTCTTAGGAGGCACTCGTTCTATCCATTGAACTACGGCGAGACGCAGGCAGGCAAGGGCACTGCTCGCCAGATTATAGCGTAGGCGAGTTGTTGGTTAGTTTGGGTGAGTTGGTGGGTACGATTACGCTACGCTAATCGCAACTACAAAACCCTATGCATATTTTGTTGGTGAGGGGAGGGCGCAATGGATTGCGCCGCATGAGGACTACGAGAATGCTGACTACTTGGTGATGTTGTAGGGATGGTTAGCGTAGCGTAACCATCCGAGAAATTAAATGATAGGTGAAGATGCGTACGATTACGCTACGCTAATCGCACCTACAAAACCCTATGCATCTTTTGTTGATGAGGGTAGGGCGCAATGAATTGCGCCGCATGATGGATTTAAAGATTACCTACTACTTGATGAAGTGGTAGGGATGGTTAGCGCAGCATAGTTGTTTAAATCAATCCTAAAAATCCAGTCAATCCAATTCCTAAACCAGCTAAAAATGTGGTGGTGCTGCCTATGGCTAACCAACGCGATTTTGAGAAGAAGCTCATTACGCTTAAGCCTAGGCCAAGTAAGAAGATAGATTTTGCAATGATGAGCCAATTCAGTTGTTTATTAATTTCAGCCACGAGATTTTCTTCATGTTTCGCTGTTTCTTGTAGCTCTTTTTTTCCATCTTTACTATCGGGTGAGCTTTCTTTACTTTGTATAGTGGATTGATACAGAACTAATCGTGTTTGAGCAACATCAACTTGTTCATCAGTCAGCGCATCTTTGTTTTGCAGGGTAAGTGATAAATCATTAGCTGACAGTTGATAATTCACTTGTTGCGCTGCGACGCTTTGGAAAGCATTGTGTGCCACTACTGCTTGGTGTTCATGTTCGAGAATTTGTTTGCCTAATATTGATTCGCCGTAGCTAGTAAAGCCATGAGCCATGCATAAAACAGTAAAACAAATACTAGCAATCAATCGTACTCCTGTATTTGATTCATTCTGTGTGCTTGATTCTGAAATATGCTGGGTGTGTAAATGATCATTACTCGCTGCTAGCGTTAAGCCAGTATGGTTGGTATGACCGTCACCAGTAACGGCAACTGGGCGTTGTCTTGGTCTTCTCATGCCTTCTTGTGAGGCTAAGGATTGTGATGTCATATCTTTTCTTCCTATATCTTTAAGATGGAATGCATGGGAATTTACTTTTTCTAACGAGGTATGGATAACAGCAGTTCTGTCTTGCACTGTTTGCATACGTGGTGTGATCCCAGAGAAATCAAATTTTAATGAAGCATCGATTAAAGGTGAGAGCAGCGATGGTCTGTTTTGAACCAGAACTTGGTGGGCATCGATGGTGGAGCCGTGTGCATTGCCTAAAGTTTGCGCTATCGTTGTTCCAGACAAGCCTTGCCCACTTCTATCACTCGCGTTGATAGAAAAATCATTAAAATTTTGTCCGCGTGCAGCACCTATGCTTTGTTCGAAATCGCCACGCCCATTCGGATTGCTAGGATCAATTTGAAACGATGACCAAGCGTCATTTTCAGAAGCATTTCCTAAACTAAGCGCACCGTTATTAGTCAAGCTACTAATCACATCTTCATCATTATTCGCTTGCTGTAGAAGTTGCGCGTTTAATTCACTATCGCTGTAGGTAGCATTATCGGTAATGTCTTCTAGATCTTCTTGTTCTTGGATGACGTTAGCTAGGCTATCGATGTTCGATTGCATCTGATTGCCGATGATGCTGTCTAATGCATTTTGTCGTGTGTTGTCGCGTTTCGGTGCGATTGCATTGACAAAGCCTGATCGTGTGCTAATGCTAGGGCGAGCAGCACCAGGTGCTACAAAGGCTTTTTGATTGTTATTAAAACTTCTATTTCCGCCCTGCACGCCAGATGCATAGTTGCTATTGCTATAGCGGTCTTCTTCAGGCTTATTATTTTTAATTTGCAGAATATTAAAATAAGGCTTAAAGCTAGCTTGTGTATAGCCAAAAGCCAGTAGCATTTTTTTAAATAATTCTATTTCTGCTTTTTCTATCTTGCCGTCGGTGAGAACGATATCCCATACATTCGTTAACACGCAAAGGCGCTGCATAGGATCAAGTAATTCAGCGGCGGCTTTTAAAAATTTTGGTGCTTTATTTTTACCTACATATTTCAGCGCGGATTGTAATAAGCTAGGACACTTACCAATCACCATGTGTAGCTGACCTATCTCTTCCTTTGCCATTTGTCCGTCTGAGGACATCATGTAGATTAAGCAGATAGCTAAGATTAGTGGAGGATTGAGTTCTTCCGGTGTGAAGTCTTGATTAAAGGAGCCGAGTATGTCTCTTTCATTTTTTACAGAGATCGCTCTTAAGTAAGGTTTGAAGGATTCTTCCGTCAAACCGACTGCGGCTAAAAATCGGGAAAATAATTCTTTCTCATCATCAGCAAGATCGCCATCGGCCATGATGGAGTCGCATATATTCATTAATATGCATACTTTTTGCGCATTACTGAGTATTTTTGGTAGCGTTTCTAGATATTCATCGATGCTGTTGGCTTCTACATAGCCCAATGCACGATGTAATACTTCTTCATTACCACCGATGATAGATTGAAGATGGCTACTCTCTTGTTCAGATACTTCGCCATCTGCGATCATCATGTAGATGACGCCGGTAACCAAGGAGAGATACGGTGTGAGTTCTACAGGCTCGTCAGCACCCCTCCGGGACAAATACTTGTCCAGGTTAAGATTTTTAAATAAATAACGTAGTAGATCGGATGAACCCATTTCCCTGATTTCCCGCTGTAATGGCTGCGACCATAGAGATCTCATTCTTTGAAGCAGAATGCGCCAGGGGAAACCGTAAACCGGCTAGGGTCCTAGGAAAATTACAAACCCTTCATACTCATTGCAAATGACGAGATTGTCATTTTCAATGATTTTTTGATGACAGAACTGTTAGAAATGGCTAGCTGAAGTGATATTATTTACTGCTGTTTACACCAATTTACAGTGTAATTTTCATAGATAAATCGGTGTTTTTTTTACAAGCAGAGTTTAAAACGCAGTGACATAACGCACGATGACGCGGCTAGTTTCATAAAAACCATTTTGAGTTTTTATATCACCACCGTATTGCAAGATTAATCTGCCTACTGGCAGTTGTGTTGAGCCTGATAATTGGTAGCGATGAAGGTCGGTACGATTATTTTCGTCAGTGCCATCAATCATTTCTTCTCCACCTACAGTACGAAAATACATAGCTGAGACTGAATAGGCATCGTTAATGATATAACGCATGCCAGTTTGTAAGCTGTATAGGTTTTTTTGATCTAGGGTGTGAATATTAGTATCTGCTGGTCTAAAAAGTCGCCGGTATTGTTTATTACTATCAAACCAAGAGGCATCGATGGCGGTCATCCATTGTAGGGATGAAGTTAGCGATTTTTGATAGCCTAACTGAAAAGCATAGGAATACCGATTTGCTCCAAGATTTAAACTTGATTTGGGTTGGTAATCTGCTGTGGGTACAGTGAGATAAGCACCCAGAGCTAGGTATTCACCTTTTTCACGATCGGCATAAGGCCAAAGCGCAAATAATAAAGTGGTATCTCCTAACCCAGAGCTACCTATAAAACTACTCAATCCACCTGTAGACTGAATGGAGCCATTGTTAAGTTGGACCGTGAAGGCAGCTGGATATTTATCGACTTCGAAAGTAAATGCGTTACGGAGCTGAACTTGTTCAGATTTAATGCCTATACCTTTGGTGACAACATTATTAATGTATCGATCGTTACGTTCACTACTTAAATAAGAAAGTAGAAATTGTTTATTGCCAGTCTTGGGTGCAACAATATCACCTGGCAAAAGATCTATAGCTTGCACTGGGTTTATGACCATGCAGGTGAAAGCTAAGATAAAAATTTTTACCGACGAAAATCGCATAGTTTTATTGTTTATTTAGCATTAAATGTGAGTCATTTTTTCTTTTATTAGTTAAAAATCAATAATTTGATAGAAAATAAAATTTCATGAGTGAAAATTAACTGTTGAACTGATAATACCTTAATTAGGCTAATCGAATGACGGTTCTGTCATTAATGTTTTGTGTGTAATGCATATCATGCTGCCTTGGTTATATTTTTATTGCTTTGCTATTTCAAACAAGTGTTGAAAGAAATGATTGTCCTATGTCGTTAAAAATTCTATTAATCGAAGATGAAATTAAAATTGCTGAATTCGTAATACCCGATCTCATTAAATGCGAATACACAGTTAATCACATCATGGATGGCGCCGAAGGTTTGGCAGCGATCTTAGAGGGTGATTATGATTTGGTTTTATTAGATGTGATGTTGCCGAATATAGACGGATTCGCCATCTTAGAAAAAGTGCGTCAATCAGGAAACAATATTCCGATTATCTTCTTAACGGCAAAAGCAGATTTGCCTGATCGACTACAAGGCTTTGAGCGAGGTGCCGATGATTACCTAGCCAAGCCCTTTTTTGTAGAAGAGTTAATCGCGCGTATTAAAGCGATTGCATCGCGCAAAAACAATGTGGTGGCTGATGAAGTGACAATCGGTGGTCTGACGATTAATAAAATAAGTAATCGAGCAGAATGGGCGGGTACCTCTGCTATATTAAGCCAGCGAGAATTTAGTTTGATTGAATACTTAATGCGCTCACCTAATTATATTTTCTCGCGTAAGCAAATCTTAAAGCATGTATGGGGTATTAGTTTTAATCCTGAAACCAATGTGGTAGATGTTTATATACAGAGAATACGCAAAAAGTTAAATCGTAAGAACACGAATAATTTGCCATTTCCTATTGAAACGGTGAGGGGAGTGGGTTACACATTCCGTTTGGAGCATGAATAATGCAGAAGTCTTTTAAGAAGCATGTTTTTATACGAATATTTTTTGCAGTTATTTTTGTAATTTTAGTTAATCGTATTACTTCAAAAGCAATGATGCCTGGCGTGGTCACGGATCATGTCGTGCATGATATGAGTCAAGTATTATTAATTTGTGAAAATAAATCTGCGGATGTAAATGAATTTTTTGTATGTGCAAATAAAATTCGTCAAGGCGATGTTTCTTTAAACATGGCCAATTCTTATTTACTGTGCCCTGAAAAAAATAAAAAAAATAATCCGGTTGTAGAAGTCAACATCAATATATGTTCAGATTTTAGAGAGTTGCAAGCAGAAAGTAATGAAAAAAAATTACTGCCTGATGCAATGGTTTTATTAAAAAAGACGGTAGATAGTCAGGAATGGATTGCGGTAGCGCTTACTGAAAAACAAGATGCTGCAATGTTATTGGTAAGAAAAAGTGATATCGATAAAATTGTGAGAGATGCATGGGGTTGGCGCGATCAGATTATTATTTATTCTTTGCCAGCTTTGCTTTTATCTGTACTG
>CAMCXB010000093.1 GCA_945883145.1 Bordetella parapertussis
AGCAAGAATAGAATGCAACAAATCGCCCTAGAAACTGAATTTATTTAATCCTTCTAAAAAATTAAATTTATTAAAATCAATAACTTAAGCAGAATTATCATTCCCACTCTATGGTCGCCGGTGGTTTTCCTGAGATGTCGTATACAACTCTGTTAATACCGCGCACTTCATTAATGATGCGGTTTGATACTCGCCCCAATAACTCATGAGGCAGATGTGCCCAATGTGCAGTCATAAAATCCTGTGTTTGCACAGCACGTAGAGCGACTACATATTCGTAAGTTCTGCCATCACCCATCACACCAACGGACTTCACAGGCAGAAAAACAGCGAATGCTTGACTCGTCGCGTCATACCAATTTTTATGAAAATGTCCTACTGGCTGTTGTTCCGATAATTCCTGCGGCAGCGGTATGCTGCTGTTGCGTAATTCTTCGATAAAGATCGCATCAGCTCTACGCAGAAGATCTGCATATTCTTTTTTTACTTCACCTAAGATGCGCACGCCTAATCCAGGACCAGGAAAAGGATGGCGATACACCATGTCGTGTGGAAGCCCGAGAGCGACACCGAGTTTGCGTACTTCATCTTTAAACAAATCACGCAATGGCTCTAGCAATTTTAAGTTGAGTGTTTCAGGCAATCCGCCCACATTGTGATGACTCTTAATCGTATGCGCACCTTTCTTACCCTTGCCTGCACTTTCAATCACATCTGGATAAATCGTGCCTTGCGCTAACCACTTTGCATTGCTGAGTTTGCCTGCTTCTACTTGAAAGACTTCTACGAATTCACGACCTATGATTTTACGTTTTGCTTCAGGATCACTCACTCCTGCTAACTTACCCATGAACTGTGCAGTGGCATCAACATGAATGACTTTCACACCCAGATTTTTAGCAAACATATCCATGACCATTTTGCCTTCATCAAGACGCAATAAGCCATGGTCTACAAATACACAGGTGAGTTGATCACCAATGGCTCGATGTATAAGGGCTGCTGCCACACTACTATCTACACCACCTGATAAGCCTAAAATAACTTGGTCTTGTCCGACTTGTTCACGTATCGCAGTAATCGCTTCAGTAACATAGTCAGGCATATTCCAATCTGCTTTACAGCCGCAGATTTCATGTACAAATCTGTCTAAGATTGCTGTGCCTTGAACGGTGTGCGTAACTTCAGGATGAAACTGCACTGCATAGAGTTTGCGTTCTTCATCTGCCATACCTGCAACAGGACAGCTTGGGGTGGATGCCATTAATTTAAAACCATTAGGCATGTCGATAACTTTGTCACCATGACTCATCCATACTTTGAGCATGCCATGACCTTCATGGGTCACGAAATCACTTATGCCATTGAGTAGTGCGGTATGACCTCGTGCACGTACTTCTGCATAACCAAATTCGCGCACCTTACCGTTTTCAACTTTGCCACCTAATTGCGCAGCCATAGTTTGCATGCCGTAGCAAATGCCGAGCACTGGCACACCAATTTCAAATACGGCTTGTGGTGCTCGCGGTGTATCGCCTTCCGTCACAGAGCTAGGACCACCGGATAAAATAATGCCAGCAGCACCACTGTTGCGAATGAACTCATCGCTCACATCATAAGGATGCACTTCCGAGAACACACCTGCTTCACGCACACGACGTGCAATCAGTTGTGTAACTTGAGAACCGAAATCAAGAATAAGAATTTTGGAATGCATGTTGAGACTCTTAAAAAAATTCAGGCGGCATTACTGCCGCCTGTGTCATGACTTTGTTAATGATTAAACAGCCCGATAATTCGGTGCTTCTTTGGTGATTTGCACATCATGCACATGCGATTCACGCATACCCGCAGAAGTGATTTCTACAAACTCTGCTTTTTGACGTAATTCATCAATGGTAGAACAACCGCAATAACCCATAGAGGAACGGACACCACCAACCAGTTGATAAAGAATTGCGAGCACGCTGCCTTTATAAGGTACGCGTCCTTCTATACCTTCGGGTACATATTTATCTGTGTTGTTAGAAGATTCTTGAAAATAGCGATCAGCAGATCCATCTGCCATCGCACCTAAGCTACCCATGCCGCGATAGGATTTATAACTACGACCTTGAAATAAAATTACTTCACCGGGCGCTTCTTCTGTGCCTGCAAACATACTTCCCATCATGACAGTGGAAGCACCAGCTGCAAGTGCTTTAGAGATGTCACCAGAAAAACGTATGCCACCATCCGCGATACAAGGTATGCCTGTACCTTCTAAAGCTTTGGATACATTCGCAATCGCAGTGATTTGAGGTACACCCACACCCGCCACAATACGTGTGGTGCAAATCGAACCAGGACCTATACCAACCTTGACACCATCAGCACCATGATCAGCCAGTGCCTTAGCAGCATCCGCAGTAGCGACATTACCGCCTACTACATCGACATGAGGGAAGCGACGTTTGACCCACTCAACACGATCTAACACGCCTTTGGAATGGCCATGCGCTGTATCAACGATGATCACATCCACACCAGCAGCAACTAACAGCTCAACACGCTCATCATTATCAGGGCCTACACCCACAGCAGCACCAACACGTAACTTGCCTTGCTCATCTTTACAAGCATTCGGATGCTCAGTGGATTTGGTAATGTCTTTGACTGTGATCAGTCCGCGTAATTCAAAGGCATCATTCACTACCAACACGCGCTCTAAGCGGTGTTTATTCATTAAGCGTTTAGCTTCAGCTGGATCCGCACCATCTTTCACAAACACCAGTTTTTCACGTGGCGTCATTTTTACGCGCACTTCTGCATCGAGTTCTTCTTCGAAGCGTAAATCACGATTGGTGATGATGCCAACTACTGTCTTGCCTTCGACTACAGGGAAACCGCTAATGCCATGTTGATGTGAGAGTGCAATCACATCACGCACTTTCATGGTCGGTGGAATAGTAATGGGGTCGCGCACGACACCTGCTTCAAAACGCTTCACTTGTGACACTTCACGCGCTTGCTCTTTAGCCGTCAGGTTTTTATGAATAATGCCTATGCCACCCTCTTGGGCAATAGCAATCGCCAGTCTGGCTTCAGTCACTGTATCCATCGCCGCTGAGACCAATGGAATAGACAGTGAAATATTGCGGGTCAGACGTGTGTGTAGCGAGGTATCTCTGGGCAGGATGGCTGAATAAGCCGGTACGAGCAGCACATCATCGAAGGTGAGTGCTTTTTGGATGAGACGCATAGCAATTCCTGTAGGCGCAAAATCGAATTATACAGAAATCACCTGCCCAAGCCCAAAACACTCAGACTTTGCTTCCAGTTTTGTGCGCTGCACGACGACGTCTGGACTCCATAGGTTCAGCTTGCAGTGGACGATAAATTTCTACTCTGTCGCCATGCTGCAGCAAGCTATCGAGCGCTTTTAATTTACCGAAAATCCCAACGCGTGCCGCAGCGAGTTCAATCTCAGGATAGTGCTGCAAAACTCCACTCGACTGAATCGCATTTTGAATTGTGCTCGCGGCAGATATGGTCACATCTTGCAAATAAACCTTATCAGCTAAGGCATAGCATACTTGCACCTGAATAGTTGATGTACTTAGCTCAGTTGCCATAGACTTCCTCGGCACGTTTGCAAAACGATTCCACAAAACTGTTAGCAATGATGGTGAACACGGGGCCAATCAACTTCTCTAGGACTTTGCTAGAGAATTCATAATGCAATTCAAACTCTACTTTGCAGGCATCTTCGCGCAGTGGTTTGAAATGCCATTGACCGTCCAACATGCTAAATGGACCTTCAACCAGCTTCATTTGCATATGCGTAGGCGCTGTATTCTGGTTTTCAGTGGTGAAGCTTTGTTTAATGCCGTGATAAGCGATAGCAATCGTAGCGACTAATTTTTCAGGGCTACGTTGTTTCACTTGCACTCCGCCACACCAAGGTAAAAAAGCCGGATAATCCTCGACCTTTTCAACCAAAGCAAACATTTGCTCGGCACTAAAAGCTAACAGTACGGTTTTTTGCACAACAGCCATGATGTGGTTTGATAGAATACGAAGTCCTGATTTTAACCGACAGCCACTTGCACCCTAATCTATTCTTAGGGTTGCCCGCAATTTCACAGCACGCCACCGTTTTCTTTCATGAGCATCATCGATAATAAAAAAGCCTTTCACGACTACTTCATAGAAGAATGGTTTGAAGCAGGCATGGTGCTCGAAGGTTGGGAAGTGAAATCCCTGCGTGCCGGTCGTGGGCAAATCAAAGAAGCCTATGTCATTGTTAGAAATGGCGAAGTATTTTTATTTGGCGCTCATATCAGCGCCCTTCCAACTGCCTCTACCCACATTAGCCCCGATCCAGTCCGCACACGCAAACTGCTGTTGCGCGGGGAAGAGATCAAAAAACTCATAGGGAAAGTGGAACGTGCCGGCTACACACTAGTGCCGCTGAATTTTCATTATCAGCGCGGACGCATCAAATGCGAAATTGGTCTTGCCAAGGGTAAGAAACAACATGACAAACGCGACACAGAACGCATTCGCGATACACAACGCGAAATTGCATCGGTCATGAAGCAAAACCGCCGCTAGGTCTTAAGCTAAGCTGCTGTTTTCAAAGAAGAAAACGGCTTTCCATCTCTAAAAAACAAAAACCCCCAAAGCTTCGCAGCTGCGGGGGTTGAATACTTCTTTACTACCTATTGTTGCTTGTTATCTCAAACCGATGATTATAGTGTATAGAATAATTTCCTCAAGTCAACAATTTCAAGATAAAAATTAAATTTTCGTTGCGAGTTTTTGCCAAGTATCCACGACTGAATCTGGGTTGAGTGAAATCGAGGCGATACCCTCTTTCATCAGCCAATCAGCAAAATCTGGGTGGTCAGATGGGCCCTGGCCACAAATACCTATGTATTTGCCTTGTTTCAGGCAAGCAGCAATAGCTTGAGACAGCAAAACCCCTAATGCTGGATCACGCTCATCAAAATCTGCCGCCAGTAACTCCATACCCGAATCACGATCCAGACCTAAAGTGAGCTGAGTTAAGTCGTTAGAGCCGATCGAGAAGCCATCGAAATGCTCGAGGAATTGTTCAGCCAAGATAGCGTTAGATGGCACCTCACACATCATGATGAGACGCAGGCCATTTTCTCCCCGCTTGAGACCATATTTGCCCAGCAAATTCACGACCTTCTCAGCCTGACCTAGTGTACGAACGAATGGCACCATGATTTCTACATTGGTAAGTCCCATGTCATTGCGAACCCGTTTCATGGCTAGACATTCCATCTCAAACGATTCCGCAAAATCAGCGGAGAGATAGCGAGCAGCACCACGGAAACCCAACATAGGATTTTCTTCATCCGGCTCATAGCGTGAACCACCTATGAGTTTTTTATATTCATTCGACTTGAAGTCGGACAATCGAACAATGACAGGCTTAGGCCAGAATGCAGCTGCAATCGTTGCTATACCTTCAGCGAGTTTATCAACGTAAAACGCTTTAGGAGACGCATGACCACGAGCGACTGACTCAACCGCTTTTTTCAGATCAGCATCCACATTCGGATAATCTAAAATCGCTTTAGGATGCACACCGATATTGTTATTGATGATGAATTCCAAACGCGCTAAACCTACGCCATCATTTGGTATTGCTTGAAAATCAAATGCAAGCTGAGGATTACCAACATTCATCATGATCTTCAATGGCAGCTTAGGTAAGCTACCTTGTGCGACTTCAGTAATTTCAGTTTCGATCAAACCATCATAGATCTTGCCTTCATCACCTTCAGCACAGGAGACGGTCACTAGCGTGCCATCTTTTAAAAGTTCAGTCGCATCACCACAACCCACAACTGCAGGCACACCTAATTCACGCGCAATAATCGCAGCATGACAGGTACGACCACCGCGATTGGTGACAATCGCTGAAGCACGTTTCATGACAGGTTCCCAGTTAGGATCAGTCATGTCGGCTACGAGTACATCACCGGGTTGTACACGTTCCATCTCTTCAGGGTCTCGAATCACGCGCACTGGACCCGCACCGATTTTCTGACCAATCGCGCGACCATGTGTTAACACCACACCCGAACCCTTGAGTTTGAAACGTTGTTGAACATCGCCATGCTTTTGTTGCGATTTCACTGTTTCAGGACGTGCCTGCAAAATGTAAAGCTTGCCATCACGTCCGTCTTTACCCCATTCAATATCCATAGGGCGACCGTAATGCTTTTCAATCGTGACAGCGTAAGTGGCTAATTCAGCAATTTCAGCATCATCTAATGAATAACGATTACGCTGTTCAATCGGCACATCAACCGTGCGCACTGAATGACCTGCTTTCTTCTCACCTGTAAATTCCATCTTGATGAGTTTGGATCCGATGTTGCGACGAATGATAGGCAATTTGCCTTGCGCTAGCATAGGTTTATGCACATAAAATTCATCAGGATTCACAGCGCCTTGAACCACCGTTTCACCTAAGCCGTAGCTCGATGTAATGAACACCACATCAGCAAAACCTGATTCTGTATCAATGGTGAACATCACACCCGATGACCCAAGATCAGAACGTACCATGCGCTGTACACCGGCTGACAAAGCAACTTCAGCATGCGTGAAACCTTTATGCACACGATAAGAAATCGCGCGGTCGTTATACAGCGAAGCAAAGACATGCTTCATCGCATCGAGTACATTTTCAATACCGACTACATTCAAGAAGCTTTCTTGCTGACCTGCGAAGGAGGCATCAGGTAAATCTTCTGCAGTAGCAGATGAGCGCACTGCGAAAGACACTTCAGCAGAGGAGTCTTTCACTAGCTGATGATAAAAATCTGTGATTTCTTGTTGTAGGCGAGGTTGAAATGGTGTCTCAACAATCCACTGACGAATTTCAGCACCCGCCTTGGCTAATGAGCGAACATCATCAATATCAAGATCTACTAGCCGATCAGCGATGCGATCGGCCAGTGGCTTACCACCCGATTGGGTATGAGTGAGAAAATCGCGAAA
>CAMCXB010000094.1 GCA_945883145.1 Bordetella parapertussis
CGTTTTTCTTTTTGGTAGCGAAGTAAATAGCGCTTAACGCGCATCATGTCTTGCGCAGGAATACCATCGGTAATGATGCAAACTAAATCCAACCCTGCATCAGCAGCTTCCATTAATGCATCCGCAGCATAGGGCGGCGGCACAAAGGCCAAGCTAGCCTGCGCACCAGTCGCATTCACGGCCTCTTGTACGGTATTAAACACCGGACGCTCGAGATGAATCTTGCCGCCCTTACCCGGCGTAACACCTCCAACCACATTGGTGCCGTATTGAATCATTTCTCTAGCGTGAAAGGTGGCCTTGTCGCCAGTGAAGCCCTGCACGATGACACGTGTTTTTTCATCGATCAAAATACTCATTTTCTCAATCTCCCCTCGTTTGCAGGATCAGCTGACCTGCTCGCCGCGGGCGAGCTTGACCGATTTTTCACAGGCTTCCATCAGCGAATCAGCGGTAACAATTGGTAAGCCACATTCACGAATGATTTTCTGTCCCTCTTCAACATTGGTACCAGCCAATCTAACGACCAGTGGAACGCGCAAATCTTTTGCTGCTTGTACAACACCCTGCGCCACCCAGTCGCAACGATTAATACCGGCGAAAATATTGACCAGAATGCATTTCACGTTTTGGTCTGTCAGCACCAAATTGAATGCTGCGGCAACGCGTTCTGGTGAAGCACCACCACCTACGTCAAGGAAGTTAGCCGGCTCACCACCGCAGTACTTGATATTGTCCATAGTAGCCATGGCAAGACCAGCACCATTGATGATGCAGCCAATATCGCCTTCAAGCCCGACATAATTCAAACCGAATTCGGCAGCGCGTGCTTCACGAGGATCTTCTTGTGTTGAATCTCGCATTTCAGTAACTTGCGGGCGACGAAACAAGGCGTTATCGTCGAACGACATTTTGGCGTCGAGCGCGATCACCTGATCATCCTTGGTCACCACTAGCGGATTGATCTCCACCATGGTGGCGTCGAGATCACGAAACGCACGATAGCAACCTAAGATAATCGTTACCGCTTGAGAGACTTGTTTAAGGTTTAGCCCAAGACCGAAAGCTAGTTGGCGCGCCTGAAATGGCTGCATCCCTACCGCAGGCTCCACTTCCACCTGGAGAATAGATTCGGGTCTTTCCTTGGCGATCTCTTCAATCTCCATGCCACCCTCAACCGATGCGATCACACGGATGCGCTCAATCTTGCGGTCCAACACAAAGCCGAGATACAGTTCACGCTCAAACGCAGTGGCTTTTTCAACATAAAGGCGATGCACCACCTTGCCCTCGGGTCCGGTTTGGTTGGTCACCAACTTTGTACCCAACATAGCATTCGCAGCTACCGCTACATCGTGATAAGTGCGACATAGCTTCACGCCACCAGCCTTGCCACGTCCGCCCGAGTGAATCTGCGCCTTTACCGCCCAATGCGCACCGCCCAATTCAGTAGCGACATACACTGCCTGATCAGCGCTGTAAGCAACACCACCCGGCGGTACGTTGACGCCAAAGCCAGACAGCAGCGATTTAGCTTGATACTCATGAACGTCCATAAGCTCTCCTTTAGATTGAAATCGGATACGGCGGGTTGTTGCAGTGCCGTTTTTGTTAAGTTGAAAAAATCTCGCTTTCGAATCAGCGCGTATATGACTTAAGTGCGATCAAAAATAAGCGAACGCTAACGCTCGCTTCAGTCGAAATTTTTCTGTTAAAAACAGCAGTACCTAGTACGCTCTAAGAATACTGGACTGTTCAGTTTTTTAGCAGTTGGCTAAATCGATCTACAATGAAAAGTAGTCAATATCAAAATAAGCCTACGACATTACCTTCTTCATCGATATCAATCTTTTCTGCGCTAGGAACCTTTGGAAGACCTGGCATGGTCATAATATCGCCACAGATCATTACAATAAATTGTGCACCTGCTGCAAGTTTGACTTCACGCACATTCACAACATGCCCACTTGGTGCACCACGTAATGTGGCATCTGAACTAAAAGACGACTGTGTCTTTGCAACGCAAATGGGATAATTACCGTAACCAGCCTCTTCCCACGTTTTGAGTTGTTGCTTCACTTTTGCCGAAGCGCTGATATCTGCAGCACCATAAATTTTGGTCGCTACTTTTTTCATTTTTTCTAGCAATGAATCAATGTCTTCATATACGTACGTCATGCTGCTAGCTTGTTCTGAAAGACGAACTACTTCATGCGCTAAGTTCTCAGCACCAGCACCACCTTTAGCCCAATGCTCTGCCAGCACTACATTCACTCCGAGTGATTTCATTCTATCGGTGACTAAAGCAATCTCTGCTTCGGTATCAAAGGTGAAACGATTAATTGAAACGACACAAGGCAATCCATAATTCTTAGTCACATTCGATACATGACGTTCTAAATTCACAAGCCCTTTTTCAAGTGCAACAAGATCTTCAGTATTGAGTTCTTTAACATCTTTTCCACCGTGGTATTTCAATGCACGAATAGTCGCAACGAGCACACATGCAGATGGCTTGAGACCCGTCTTACGGCATTTAATATCAATGAATTTTTCAGCACCTAAATCTGCACCAAAGCCCGCTTCGGTCACCACGTACTCACCTAACTTCAATGCACTTTGAGTTGCAATGACAGAGTTACAACCATGGGCAATGTTGGCGAAGGGACCACCGTGCACAAATGCAGGATTGTTTTCTAAGGTTTGAACGAGGTTGGGTTTGAGTGCTTCTTTCAGCAACACAGTCATCGCACCATGCGCATTTAAATCTCGCGCATGTACCGCTTTTTGATCACGGGTATAACCAATCACGATATCACCAAGACGTTTTTTCAAATCTTTGACAGAAGTTGCTAAGCAAAAAATTGCCATCACTTCTGACGCAACCACAATATCAAATCCATCTTGCCGTACAAATCCATTAGCAGTACCACCGATACCCACAACAATATCTCGTAAAGCACGGTCATTCATATCGACCACACGCTTCCAAGTGATACGACGCGGATCAATATCAAGTGCATTACCATGATTGATATGGTTATCTATCATCGCCGCTAACAAGTTATTAGCTAATGCAATCGCAGAAAAATCACCTGTGAAATGCAGATTGATATCTTCCATCGGTACGATCTGCGCATAGCCACCACCTGCTGCTCCGCCTTTAACGCCGAACACCGGACCGAGAGAAGGCTCGCGCAAACAAATCACTGTTTTTTTACCGATACGATTGAGTGCATCACCTAAACCCACCGTCGTAGTCGTTTTACCTTCACCAGCAGGTGTTGGGCTGATCGCCGTGACGAGCACAAGTTTACCGTTAGGCTTATCTTTTAGTGAATCAACATAGTCGAGAGAAATTTTCGCCTTATAGTGACCGTAAGGGATAAGATGATCATCAGCGATACCAAGACGTGAAGCTACTTCGGTAACGCGTTTCATGGTCGCTTTTTGAGCTATTTGTATATCGCTTAACATTCGACGTCCTATATGGAATTTAGTTAAGAGTATGTATTCAATACTCTGTAATAAGAAAATAGATTGAAGAGGTGATATTTACGTCACAAGATTTTGCGGCTTGCCTGCAATCGAAGCTTCAATGTTATCGATTAACTGATCTGCGAGAAATTGCATCGCGCCATCCGATGCCCAAGCTACATGCGGCGTCAATATAAAATTAGGCGTGCGCACTTCAAGCAGAGGATTACCCTCTTTAGGTGGCTCTTTCGTCAGCACATCAAAACCTGCACCAGCAATCAGCCCCGTTTCTAATGCAGTCTTAAGTGCGTGCTCGTCAACTAAACCACCGCGAGCTGTATTTATTAAAATCGCACTACGTTTCATTTTTTTGAATTGCTCAATACCGATAAAGTTACGTGAAGCCGGCGTTAACGGACAGTGCAAAGAAATAATGTCTGACTGAGCAAAAACAGTTTCAGGATCTGTGAATTCCACATCAGCAGCTTTGGGTGGAGGATGGTCAGCAAATAGCACTCGCATACCGAGGGCACGTGCAATAACAGCCGTTGCTTGACCAAGAGCACCTTCACCAAAAATACCCAAGGTACTACCGTGCAAATCCTGAATAGAGTGATCAAAAAAACAGAATTGATCTTGTGCCTGCCACCGACCACGTAACACATCCTCACGATAAGCAATGAGATTACGACGCAACGCAAATATCATTGCGAATGTGTGTTCCGGCACCGTATGTACGGCGTAATTGCGAATATTCGCTACCGCAATGCCTCTCTCGCGACAGGCATCGATATCGATCACGTCATAGCCAGTAGCGGCAACCGCAATCATCTTCAACTCTGGTAGCTGTTCTAAACTAGCTCTTCGAATTGGTACCTTATTCGTGATAGCGACTGTCGCACCGGCTAAGTTTTTAACCACCAACGACTCTGGTGTCTGATCATGCTCTTCCCAACCGTGAGGAAAAGATGGCCGACGTACATCAGCCTTTAATGACTGCCGATCGAGAAAGACTATGCGTTCCATGCGTTTCCTTGTTGTGGTTGTGGGCGTCACGTGCGATTAAACCAAATGGTGCTACATGATTGCGCCAATACTCTCCAGCGGCTGCAGTGCCACTTCCCGGCGTGACCTTGATACCGCAATCAAGCATAGCCATTTCTGCACCTGCGATGGCAGCCATCAAATGTACTTCATTCATGTCGCCCAAATGACCAATACGGAACAACTTGCCTGCTACTTTTGATAGACCCGCACCGAGTGATACGTTATAACGATTAAATGCTCGCGCAATCACATCAGCACCGTTGATACCTTCCGGCACCATGACAGCTGAAACGGTATCGGAATACCACCGCGCTTCTTTTGCACACAGCTTCAAACCCCAGCCTTTGGTAGCTGCAGCACGCACACCTTCAGCAAGGTAATGATGTCTCGCTATGATGTTGTCTAAACCTTCTTCTTCTATCATCTTTAATGATTCAATCAAACCGTACATTAAAGACAGCGCTGGCGTGTAAGGAAAATATCCCGTTGCGTTAGAGTTGATCATGTCGTTGAGATCAAAGTAACAGCGTTTAAGTTGAGCGCTATGACGCATCTCTAATGCCTTTGGGCTTGCACAGAGAATGCCTAGACCCGCAGGTAACATGAGTCCCTTTTGTGATCCTGAGACAGCCATATCTACGCCCCAATCATCGAAACGAAAATCAATCGATCCTAAGGACGAAACACCATCAACAAACAATAGTGCTGGATGCTTGGCTTCATCAAGTGCTTCACGAACTCCTGAAATGTCAGAGGTCACACCTGTTGCCGTTTCATTGTGGCAGGCTAAAACAGCTTTAATACGGTGTTCAGTATCAGCCTTTAAAATATCAGCATACTGTTGAAGAGGCACGCCTGTACCCCATTCGCATTCGACGATCTGTACATCTAAACCTATGCGTGTACACATTTCTATCCACAGATGACTAAACTGACCAAACCGCGCAGCTAGTACACGATCACCAGGCGATAGCGTGTTAGTTACAGCAGCTTCCCAGCAGCCCGTACCCGATGAAGGAAATACAAACGGCGTACCGTGTTCAGTGCGGAATAGCTTTTTCAAACCCGGCATGATCTCGCGGGTGAGAGCAGGAAATGATGGAGAGCGATGATCTTCCATCGACACCATCATTGATCGCATTACACGATCAGGTATATTTGTTGGTCCGGGTACAAATAAAAAATTACGTCCAGCCATGATCTACTCCTTTAATCTCGGTTCAGTTATGCAAATAAGCGAGTGATGTTTTTCACCGCTGTGTGCAGGGGTATTGAAACTTCAAAGTAAGAGCATCAGGCTGAATACACCGGAAATGCATCGGTCAATTTTTTAACCTCTGCTTTGACGCGCTCAATGTTTGTTGCATCTTCTGGATGGTCGAGTACGTCAGCGATTAAATGTCCGACCTTCGTTGCTTCAGCTTCCTTAAAACCACGAGTTGTCATCGCTGGACTTCCCAAACGAATACCTGAAGTCACAAATGGTTTTTCAGGATCATTCGGTATGCCATTTTTATTACAAGTGATATGAGCCGATCCTAGAACTGCTTCTGCTGCTTTACCAGTAAGCTTTTTGCTACGCAAGTCGACTAACATTACATGCGACTCAGTACGACCAGACACGATACGTAATCCACGTTCAATCAAAGCCTTGGCCAAGGCATCAGCATTTTTTAACACTTGCTGCTGATATGTTTTGAATTCAGGTGTCAGTGCCTCCTGAAACGCGACAGCCTTTGCCGCGATGACATGCATCAGTGGACCACCTTGTAAGCCAGGAAAAATCGCACTGTTAATTTTCTTCGCGATTTCTTCATCATTCATCAAAATAATACCGCCACGAGGACCGCGCAGGCTCTTATGTGTAGTTGATGTAACGATATGCGCATGAGGTACTGGATTAGGATAAGCGCCACCAGCGATCAGGCCAGAGTAATGCGCCATGTCGACTAATAAATAAGCACCTATATCATTCGCTACTTTTGCAAAGCGCGCCCAATCGATCTTTAGAGAAAACGCTGAAGCTCCAGCGATAATAAGTTTTGGTTTTTTCTCATGCGCGATTTGCTCCATTTGCGCATAGTTAATGTCTTCATGCTCATCTAATCCATAGGAGACCACGTTGAACCATTTGCCAGACATATTGAGCGCCATACCATGAGTCAGATGTCCACCTTCAGCTAGCGACATGCCCATGATGGTGTCACCTGGATTTAAAAGCGCCAAAAAAACTGCCTGATTAGCCTGTGACCCAGAATTAGCCTGAACGTTTGCGAAATTCGCACCATAGAGTTTTTTGAGTCGCTCGATAGCTAATGTCTCAGCGATATCAACGAACTCACAACCACCGTAATAGCGCTTCCCGGGATAACCCTCGGCATACTTATTAGTTAGTTGTGAACCCTGAGCCTGCATCACTGCAGGGGATGCATAGTTTTCTGAGGCGATGAGCTCAATGTGATCTTGTTGGCGCTGATTCTCT
>CAMCXB010000095.1 GCA_945883145.1 Bordetella parapertussis
ACTTGTACTGCAGTGACTTTATATTCAGGACAGTTAGTCGCCCAATCTGAATTATCCGTTGTGATGACGTTTGCACCGGATTCCGGGAAGTGGAAGGTTGTGTAGACCACGCCTGGTTGTACATTCTCAGTGACGGTGGCACGCAAGACTGTTTCACCAGCACGTGAGCTAATGCCTACCCATGCATCTTGTTGAATGCCGCGTTCTTCTGCGTCATGCGGATGAATTTCTAATCTGTCTTCTGAATGCCATTGCACATTCTCAGTACGACGTGTTTGTGCACCGACGTTGTATTGAGAAAGAATACGACCTGTGGTCAGAATCAGTGGGAATTTACGTGTGACTTTTTCATCGGTAGGTACGTATTTAGTAACAAAGAATTTACCTTTACCACGTACGAATTTATCGATGTGCATGATAGGTGTGCCATTTGGTGCTTGATCATTACAAGGCCACTGCACGCTACCAAGTTTTTCAATTTTCTTGAAGCTCACGCCAGTAAAGGTTGGTGTGAGTGAAGCAATTTCATCCATGATTTCTGATGGATGGTTGTAGTGCATCTTATAACCCAGAGCGTTCGCTAACAGTTGGGTGACTTCCCAATCTGAATAACCCGCTTTAGCAGGCATCACTTTGCTAACGCGTGAGATACGACGTTCTGCATTGGTGAAGGTGCCATCTTTTTCTAAGAAGGATGAACCGGGTAAGAATACATGCGCGTATTTTGCTGTTTCATTCAAAAATAAATCTTGAACGACGATGCATTCCATTGAGCTTAATGCATTAGTGACATGCAGTGTATTTGGATCAGATTGAACAATATCTTCACCTTGACAATACAAGCCCATGAAGGTGCCATCGATTGCGGCATCAAACATGTTTGGAATACGTAGACCTGGTTCTGGGTCTAGTGATACACCCCAGTTTGCTTCGAATTCAGCGCGAGCTGTGCTGTCAGAGATATGACGATAGCCTGGCAATTCATGTGGGAAGGAACCCATGTCACAGGAACCTTGTACATTGTTTTGACCGCGTAATGGATTAACACCTACGCCTTCACGTCCAACATTACCAGTTGCCATCGCCAGATTCGCAATGCCCATCACCATGGTTGAACCTTGCGCATGTTCAGTTACACCTAAACCATAGTAAATCGCAGCATTACCACCTGTTGCATATAAACGCGCTGCACCACGTAATAAATCAGCAGGCACACCGGTGACTTCTTGCAAGACTTCTGGTGAATTTTCAGGGCGCGAAACAAATTCTTTCCAATCTTTAAATGATTGGGTATCGCAACGCTCGGTAATGTAATCTTCTTTGCACAAACCTTCAGTGACAATCACATGCGCTAAGGCGGAAATAATAGCGACGTTAGTGCCTGGTTTAAGTTTTAGGTGGTAGTCAGCTTGCACATGCGGTGACTTCACCATTTCTGTTGTGCGTGGATCCACCACAATCAGTTTTGCGCCTTCACGCAAACGACGTTTCATTTGTGATGCAAACACAGGATGAGCAGCAACGGGATTTGCACCTATCACCATGATCACATCAGCATGCATCACTGAATCAAAGGTTTGCGTACCTGCTGATTCACCCAGAGTTTGTTTTAAGCCATAACCAGTAGGCGAATGGCAGACACGTGCGCAAGTATCGACATTGTTATTACCAAATGCTGCACGTACTAATTTTTGAACGAGATAAGTTTCTTCGTTGGTGCAACGTGAAGAGGTGATGCCGCCTATGGAGTCTTTACCATACTTAGCTTGTATACGACGGAATTCACTTGCTGCATATGAAATAGCTTCGTCCCATGACACTTCTTGCCATGGATCAGAGATTTTCTTACGTATCATAGGATTGAGCATGCGATCTTTATGCGATGCATAACCCCAAGCGAAACGACCTTTTACACAAGAGTGGCCATGATTTGCTTTGCCATCTTTGTAAGGCACCATGCGTACAACTTCATTGCCTTTCATTTCGGCTTTGAATGAACAACCTACACCGCAATAAGCACATGTTGTGATTTTGCTGTGTTCAGCTTGGCCCATCATGATGACGGATTTTTCAGTCAGTGTTGCAGTCGGACAGGCTTGTACACAAGCGCCGCAGGATACACATTCTGAATCCATGAAGGCTTCATTTTGTCCTGCTGATACGCGTGATTCAAAACCACGTCCATCGATGGTTAATGCAAAGGTACCTTGCGTTTCTTCACAAGCACGTACACAACGATTACACACGATACATTTTGATGGGTCATAAGTGAAATAAGGATTCGATTCATCCTTTTTCATCTTCAGATGATTTTCACCTTCATAGCCATAGCGCACTTCACGTAAACCAACCACGCCTGCCATGTCTTGTAATTCACAATTACCATTGGTAGGGCAGGTTAAGCAATCGAGTGGATGATCGGAGATATATAACTCCATCACGCCTTTACGAATGTCTGCCAGTTTATTGGTTTGGGTTTTTACTTTCATGCCCGGTTCGCACGGTGTGGTGCAAGAAGCGGGATAACCTTTGCGGCCTTCGATTTCAACTAAACATAAACGGCAAGAGCCAAATGCATCCAAGCTATCTGTTGCGCATAGCTTGGGGACATTCACGCCAGCTTCAGTCGCTGCACGCATAACGGAGGTACCTTTAGGTACGGTGATGCTGACACCATCTATCTCTAATGTGACTGCAACATCAGAGTGACTTGCTGGTGTGCCGTAATCGGTTTCGTTTAATATATTCATTGCATGTCTCCTGCAGAGTAATTGTTAAGCGGCTTTGCGCTTATGCTGCGTTTGGAAATCTTCGGGAAAGTGGTTTAACGCTGATAAAACTGGGAAAGGTGTCATTCCACCCATGGCGCATAATGATCCATGCAGCATGGTGTCGCATAAATCGCGAACTAAATGAATTTGTTGTTCTACGTTGTCACCATTGCGTACTTTGTCGAGTGCTTCTTTGCCACGTGTAGAACCGATACGGCAAGGAGTACATTTGCCACAAGATTCAACTGCACAAAACTCCATCGCATAGTGTGCTTGATTCAACATATTGGTGGACTCATCAAACACCACAATGCCACCATGACCGAGAGTGCCGCCTAAGGCTAAGAAGGCTTCATAGTCGAGTGGAGTATCGAATTGTGATGGTGGTAGATAAGCACCGAGTGGTCCACCAACTTGTACTGCTTTAATTGGTTTACCACTGCGTGTGCCACCACCAAAGGTGGTGAGCATTTCGTTCAAGCTAATGCCGAATGCTTTTTCAACTAAGCCACCGAATTTAATATTGCCAGCGAGTTGCAGTGGCAAAGTGCCACGTGAACGTCCCATACCAAAGTCACGATAGAAATTTGCACCACGTGACAAAATAATCGGCACAGTCGCCAATGAAATCACGTTGTTAATGACGGTAGGCTTTCCGAATAAACCAGAAATTGCAGGCAAGGGTGGTTTAGCACGAACGATGCCGCGTTTACCTTCTAGACTTTCTAGTAGTGCAGTTTCTTCACCGCAGACATAAGAGCCTGCACCCATACGTACTTCTAGATCAAAGGCTTTACCTGATCCTAGTATGTTTTTGCCTAAGTATTGATGCGTGTGAGCAGTAGCAATGGCTTCATTTAATGCAACGATAGCGTGTGGATATTCAGAGCGCACATAGATGTAACCTTTATCTGCTCCCACTGCTAAACCTGCAATCGTCATACCCTCGATTAGCACGAAAGGATCATCTTCCATCACCATGCGATCAGAGAAGGTGCCAGAGTCACCTTCATCTGCGTTACAGACGATGTATTTTTGCGCTGATTGTTCTTTCATGACGGTATTCCACTTAATACCAGTCGGGAAAGCTGCACCACCACGACCACGTAAGCCGGAGTCAGTGACTTCTTGAACGATTTGCGCTTGCGTCATGCTGAGGGCTTTGCGTAAACCAGCATAACCTTCATGCGCAATATAATCTTCTATTGACACTGGATCAGTAATACCAACACGTGCGAAGGTTAAGCGTTCTTGATTTTTCAAAAACGGAATCTCTTCTGTTTTACCTAAAGCTAAGGGGTGCTTACCGCCATTCAGGAAATCCGCATCAAATAAGGAAGCGACATCATCTTCACTCACAGGGCCGTAAGCAATGCGACCGGATGCAGTTTCAACTTCAACCAAAGGCTCCAACCAAAACATACCGCGTGAGCCATTGCGTTTAATCGTGATATCAAGCTTGCGTTGTTTTGCTTGTGCTGCAATCGCTGCCGCTACATCGTTGGCACCTAGAGCAACAGCGGTGGAGTCACGTGGAATATAAACAGTAAAGCTCATACTTGACTCCTTGCTTTGGCTAAGAGTTTGTCAAGTTTTGCTGCATCTACACGAGCATGTACATCATCGTTAATCATAATTGCAGGGCCGCATGCACAATGACCTAGACAATACACAGGGTCCAGTGTGAAGCTGCCATCTTTAGTGGTTTCATGAAAATCGCAGCCTATCTGCTTAACGGCATGTTCGGCTAAGGCATCTGAGCCCACAGACTGACAAGCCTCTGCGCGGCATATCTGCACCACAGTTTTGCCGGCTGGCTTTTCACGAAAGTGATGGTAATAAGTGATCACGCCATGTACTTCTGCGCGTGAAAGATTTAAAGCATCGGCAATGACGGGGATGGTGTCGCTAGGCACATAGCCTTCTACTGCTTGAACCGCATGCAGAATGGGGAGTAATGCGCCGGATTGACCGCTAAACTCATCGAGTATCGACGCTAACTTACTGGTGTCAAATGAGGTGGTCACTTGAGGTCTCATGTTTATGGTTGATATTATGCTTTTTAAAGCATTTAGTTTTATGATCGCTTAAAGCATGTTTACAATATTGTACCTTAACGAATAAGATAATTGGCAGGTTTTATGGCTATAAATGTTGAAGATAGGGTTTGTATTTAAAAAAATACCTAATTAAATATGCTTTATTTTACATATTAGTGTGAGCGATTCATCTAACTTCATTTAAAACAGAAAACAAGCAAGTCGCTTCTGATTACATTAGACTGTGGCGCTTGCATTTAGGAGAACACATGAGCATGTCAGTAGAAGCAGTACAAAGCGCCTTATCTAAGTTAATCGATCCAAATACGGGTAAAGATTTCATGGCAAGCCGTTCAGCCAAGAATATTGCTATCGATGGTGATCACGTTGCGGTGGATATTGAATTGGGCTATCCCGCAAAATCACAAATTCAATTGATACAAACGCAAGTCAGTGAAGCACTGTTAGCTTTGCCTGGTGTGAGCAAAGTGCACGTACATGTCTTTGCAAAAATTGTGGCGCATTCAGCGCAGCGTGGTGTGAAACTCTTACCTAACGTGCGCAACATTATCGCGGTCGCTTCAGGTAAAGGTGGTGTGGGTAAATCAACGACTGCTGTCAATCTTGCTATAGCGCTCGCAGCGGAAGGTGCGAATGTCGGATTGTTAGATGCGGATATTTATGGACCATCGCAACCAATGATGACGGGCATCTCTGGACGTCCTGAATCACATGATGGTAAGACCATGGAGCCTTTAGAGAATTACGGACTACAAGTTGCCTCTATAGGCTTCATGATTAACCCCGATGATCCTATGGTGTGGCGTGGTCCTATGGTTACGCAGGCTTTGCAACAATTACTCGAACAAACGAATTGGCGTGACCTGGATTATTTAGTGGTGGATATGCCGCCTGGTACCGGTGATATACAACTCACGCTGTCACAAAAAGTACCTGTGACTGGTGCGGTGATCGTTACAACTCCTCAAGATATTGCCTTGCTCGATGCACGTAAAGGTTTAAAAATGTTTGAAAAAGTCGGCATACCGATTTTGGGTGTGGTTGAAAATATGAGCATGCACGTTTGTACGAACTGCGGACACGCAGAAGCGATCTTTGGTGAGGGCGGTGGTGCAAAAATGTGTGCTGACTTTGGAGTGGATTTTTTAGGCGCGCTGCCACTAGCATTGGAGATTCGTGAACAAACTGATTCTGGTAAACCGACTGTGGTTGCTGATCCAGATGGAAAGATCGCACAAATTTACAAACAAATCGCACGTAAACTCGCAGTACGTGTCGCAGAAAAAGCAAAAGATTTGTCGAGTAAATTTCCTACTATCGTGGTCAAAAACGATTAATTAAAATTAATTAAGTCAAATTGAATAAGCAAAAGTAGAAATAAAATTTCTATATCAAAGAGGGCATTCCAACAGTAAGCATTGCTGATGGAGATGCCCTTTTCATTTCCTTTAATTTAGTCTGTTATTTCAATAAGTGCTAACGACTGCGCGCTGATTATTGATGGCGCTGTCTTTTTGAATTTGGCCCATCATTATCACTTGCAGGACGTTTACCAGAATAAAACTCTGCTTGAGTTTGCTGACCATTACACCAGCTCTTTAATTGCTGCAGCGTCTGCTCTAAAAACCTCTCCTGAAAAAAGTAGGGGTAATTCGACATGGTTTCTATCGCATCTA
>CAMCXB010000096.1 GCA_945883145.1 Bordetella parapertussis
TAGTGTTTGTCTTTAGGTTCGACAATACTGATTTGCAGATTAGGTTGGCGTTTCAGTAAACTCGCTGCTAGTCCTATACCGGCACTACCGCCGCCAATGATGACGATGTCTTGTTGTGCATTCCAATTACACGCAGCTGCAGAGTTTGCGCCGGCTGAAATAGATTGGCTGTTTAAGGCAGTCGCCATTTGATATAAATTCGTTGAGCGAGCACCGCTACGACAAAAAGCGAGTATGGGGCCGGGTTGACTTGCTATTAGAGCTGCGAATTCTGTAATTTGTGCATCCGTCACCTGACCACTAATGACTGGTAGATAGCTGTACTGTAAACCTGCTGCTTGCGCTGCTTTTGCCATTTCTGCGCTGGTGGGTTGAGATGCGCCGCCTTCGCCATCAGGTCGATTGTTAATCACTGATTTATAACCTTGCGCTGCAATTTCCTGCATATCTTCAGGCATAAATTGCGGTGCGGTGCCGAAATTTGGGTTATGGCGTGTAATGGAAACTGGCATAGCTGCTCCTGATTCTGGTTTTTTATGAAAAATAGCTTAGCGAAACTATATGTCTAATGTGCAGTGTAGTTCACTTTAATGCGCTGCGATTATTTAATTAAGGTGAAAACATTATATTTACAAATAAACTGTAAATCAATATAATGTGTACAGATTAATTAAACGGAGTCTTGCTATGTCGATATCAAACACCCCACAGGTACACGGTATTTTTGACCCTGCGACTTGGACTGTCACCTACGTGGTCTATGAAAAAGTTGGCAGCGCCTGCGCAATTATTGACTCTGTACTCGACTACGACCACAAGTCGGGTCGCACTCACACGACATCAGCAGACAAAGTGATTGCCTTTGTTAAAGAAAAAAATCTCAAGGTGGAATGGATTTTAGAAACCCATGCTCACGCTGACCATGTGACGGCTGCGCCTTATTTAAAAGAAAAACTAGGTGGTGTGACTGCGATTGGTGATCACATCCAACAAGTGCAAAAAGTATTTCAGGGCGTATTTAATTTGGAATCTAGTTTTAAAACAGATGGATCGCAATTTGGTCATCTCTTAAAAGAAGATGAAGAATTTAGAATCGGAGAACTGACTGCTAAAACATTGTTCGTGCCTGGTCACACGCCTGCCTGCGTTGCGTATCAAATTGGCGATGCTGTATTTGTTGGTGACACCATGTTTATGCCGGATGTAGGTACAGCGCGTTGTGATTTCCCTGGTGGTGATGCGAAAGTGCTTTATAAGTCAGTACGTAAGCTCTTAAGTCTGCCAAATGAAACACGATTATTCATGTGTCATGACTATCCACCGAATAATAGAGAAGTTTGTTTTGAAACTACTGTAGCTGCTCAGCGTGAGAAAAATATTCATATGCACGATGGCATTAGTGAAGCAGAGTTTGTTGCGATGCGTAGTAAGCGTGATGCAACCTTAGAAATGCCGGTGCTAATTTTGCCGTCTGTACAAGTGAATATACGCGCTGGAGAGATGCCACCTAAAGAGGCGAATGGCGTAGCGTATTTAAAGATTCCAATGAATTTACTGTAATTGCCTATGCCATAAAAAAAGCCTGTGTAGCGCAAGCTACACAGGCTTTTTTAATGCTGCTATTAGATTACAAACCGCCGTTTTGTTGCGCCACCATCATGTACAACATGGGGATGGAGAGCATAGTGTTAACACGTGAAGTTAACATAGCTAAACGAGCAGCAGCTGCTTTTGCTTCTGGTTCAACAGTCACCATACCTAATGCTTTTTTCTGATTAGGCCAAATGATGAACCAAACATTAAATGCCATCACGAGAGCAATCCACATGCCAATTCCGATTGCATGGAAAGGCGGAGTGAATGTCAGTGCTTGTGCAAGATAACCATTTGCAGCAGCAACTAAGATGCCTGTGATTACAGTCGCTAATGCAGCCCAACGGAACCAGAACAAAGCGGTTGGTGCAATGACTTTACCAATTGCCGGTTTTTGTTCATCCGGAATTTTTGGCATAGAAGGAATTTGTACGAAATTAAAGTACCACAGCAAACCTATCCACATAGTGCCGCAAACTACATGCAACCAACGCAATATGAATGCGCCCCATGCGTGTCCCATCTCAGGGCTAGCACCTGTGATGCCACCAACGATAAGTACCAATAAAATCAGCAATACAATGCCAGCAATAATGGTACGTCCAAGAGATTGCAAAATCGCAGCCATAAATTCTCCCGAAAAATTCTTATAAAGGTTGTTATTTATAAAAAGGACACTTGTCTGTGAAATAAAATCACGGTGCCTTAACGATGCGAAAACCGCGCGAAGTATAGCTTAAATTGTAATCAAGAGTCATGTGGCAGATTGCGGACTGAACTGATATCAATTTCAGCACTACCTTCTGCCAGCCTTAAAGTAAAGCTTTGGGGAGGTGTGATGTGTTGTGGATGGCGCAGAATATTTCCTGCGTGATCTTGCAAAATCGCATAGCCGCGCTCTAGCGTGCGTTGCGGTGCAAGCAAATTCAACTGACTCGCTAGCCCCATTAATTGCTGTCTTAGTTGGGCGGTGTGTGTGTTGTGCGCTGAAGATAGGCGACGATGTAGTTGGCTTAAATCTGCTCGTTGTAAACGCGTATCGGGTAATTGACTCTTTAATCGCTCTTGCATCTGCAGTAATGCATGGCGGGATTGATTTAATGGTGTATGCAGTGCGTGATGTAAACGCGATTGCATTGCGCTTAAGCGTAATTGTTGGTGTTTAATCGCTTGCGCAGGGCTTTGCAGTCTATGTGTATACCAGTCTAGTGTTTGCGTCAGATTATCGAGTTGTCGTCTGAGCGCAGAGGATAGTGAGTCAGCATAATCAAATAAAGCTGCAAGCCAATCGGCACGCGGTGTGGCTGCGAGTTCTGCTGCTGCAGTCGGTGTGGGTGCACGACAATCAGCAACGAAATCAGCAATGGTGAAGTCTGTTTCATGGCCTATGCCTGCAATCACAGGCATGCTACAACTAGCAATGGCACGGGCGACTGACTCATCATTAAACGACCATAAATCTTCCATGCTGCCACCGCCACGACAAACTAGCAGCACATCACATTCAGCACGGCGTGAAGCAGTGTGAATCGCTACTGAAATTTTTTCTGCTGAACCTTCTCCTTGTACTGCAGTGGGATAGAGAATCACATCAATATGCGGAGCACGTCTGTGTAAAGCAATCAATACATCACGCAAAGCTGCAGCTTGTGGACTCGTCACTATGGCTATGGTTTTTGGAAACTCAGGTAGTGCACGTTTACGCTCTTCATCAAATAAACCTTCTGCTGCCAGTTTAGTTTTGAGTTTGACGAAGGCTTCATACAGATTACCTACACCGGCTCTGCGTATGGATTCCACATTGAGTTGAAAGTCACCGCGCGGTGTGTACAAACTCACTAACGCTCGTACTTCAACTTTGTCACCTTCCTTGGGATTGAAATCAGCATATTGCGCACGTCCGCGAAACATCACAGCACGCACCTGTGCCGCACTATCTTTTAACGTGAAATACCAATGACCGGACGCCGCACGGGTGAAATTTGAGATTTCTCCCGACACCCAAGCAAGTGGAAAGTTACGTTCAAGCAAGTTGCTAACTGCTTGATTTAGCTGAGAAACGCTGAGTATTTCTTGAGTGCTGGCCATGAGAATGAGGGAATAATCTTATCTATTTGATAGCTAATTTTGAAGCTGTCCACATAAATGCCTTTATATAATAAATATTCCCTAAGCATGATGAATAATGCTGAGAAATTCTCTAATCCATTGATTTAATTGAAGAAATTATTTTGCCCTAAGTTAATGCAAATAAGAAAAAACCTTTTGAATCAAGCACTTTGGGCGCAAGTGTTCAAGTTACTCACAAAGTTATCCACATAACTTGTGAACAAACTTTCAAGCCTAGTGAGATAGGCTGACAGCCAGACTTGCTGTAAAAAATTTGACGGAAATAAATTATCAATAAAATAATGATTTCGCAGCTAACCCTGTTTTATGCGCCGCTTTAATCTCACATTACCTGTCCTGATCAGTCATGACAGTCATGAGAATTGGATTCTGACTTGCCCGCCATAGGCTAAGCGGTTACAGTCTGCATCCAGTATTGTTCGCTCTTCTGGGGGTAAATTTGTTTGCTATTCTTCAGGCTGCAGGTTGGCCAATTTGGTTTTTATTATTGGCCTCAGTGATTGCTGTGACCATTATTGTTGAGCGTCTCTTGTATTTACGCAGAGATAAGATTTTGCCGCCCACCTTATTACCTGAGGTGATTAAGGTGACACACGGTGGTCGGATTGATGATGACGTGGTGACACAGCTTGCTCAAAACTCACCTTTAGGCGAAGTCTTAGCAGCTGGTTTACGAAATCTGCATGCGCCACGTGAAGTCATGAAAGAAGCCATAGAAGAAGCAGGTCGAGCAACAGCCCATCAATTAGAGCGTTATTTGAGTGCACTAGGTACTGTGGCGACTTTATCACCACTGCTAGGTTTGTTTGGCACTGTAGTGGGTATGATTGAATTATTTGGATCACAAAATGCAACCGGTGCTGATCCCACTCAACTAGCACATGGTATTTCCGTGGCGTTGTACAACACAGGTTTTGGTTTAGCAGTTGCTATGCCTTCGCTAGTGTTCTATCGATACTTTCGTGCCATAGTCGATGACTTCATGATAGAGATGGAACAGCAAGCAATTCGATTTGTTGATGTGGCCTTAGGTTCACGTTCTTGATGGTGCATCATGAATTTTCGTAAAGGTCATAAGCGCGAAGAACCAGAGATTAATCTGATCGCTTTTATTGATGTGTTGTTGGTGATTTTAATTTTTTTGATGATCTCCACCACGTACAGTAAATATGCAGCGCTACAAATCACATTGCCAAATTCTGAGTCTGAGCAAGCCGCTGCTGAGCCTCGTAGTATCAGTGTGGCTGTTGATGCGCAAGGACGTTATGCAATCAACTATCGTGTCTTAGAAGGGCGTGATCCTGTTTCTTTAGCAGAGGAATTACGTCATGCTGCAAATGGGAATGCTGAGATTGTGGTTGAAATTTATGCAGATGCATTAACCAGTCATCAGTCAGTCATCAATGTGTTGGAAGCTGCACGTCTCGCTGGTTTGCCCAGAATTAGTTTTTCTGCACAAACCAATAAAAAACAAAAATAAGTCAAAGAGATGTTGGTCTTCTTATGTCATCACCACGTTCTGTAATTGAATCTGTGTTGTTAACTGCTTGGCAGCGCCGCGGTGTGATTGCTTGTTTATTGTGGCCACTATCTTTTATTTTCAACCTACTGATAGTCACACGCTTAGCGCTGTATGCGTTGGGGATTTTTCGCATCACTATCTTGCCGGTACCGGTCATCGTGGTGGGAAATATTTTTGTAGGTGGTACGGGTAAAACTCCTTTAGTGATTTGGATCATTCAACTACTTCAAGAGCAGGGTTGGAAACCTGCTGTGATTTCACGTGGTTATGGCTCCTCAGATCAGCAAGTACGTGCGGTTGAAAAAAATAGTCATGCGCAAGAAGTTGGTGATGAACCCTTATTGATTGCGAAAAGAACGGGTGTTCCTGTTTTTATTGGGCGTGATCGCGCTGCTGCAGGTTTAGCGTTGTTGCAAGCACATCCTAATGTGAACATCATTATTTCTGATGATGGATTGCAGCATTATGCGTTAGGCAGAAATATAGAAATTCAACTTTCTGATTCACGTGGCAATGGCAATGGATGGTTGCTGCCTGCTGGACCATTACGTGAACCTGCAACCAGACAAAGTGACTTTTATGTCGTTAACACGACGGAAGAAAGTGCAGGCGATGCATATGCCATGCAACTCGTGCCAGTTGATGCAGAACGTTTATTAGATCGTACACAACGCAAATCATTGCGTGATTTTTCTTTTGTACAGTCAGTAGCTGGTGTTGCTGGTATAGGTCATCCTGAACGCTTCTTTGCCACGCTACGAACACATGGCATTAGCCTCACCACAACGCAAGCATTGCCAGATCATTTTGATTATGCAACCAATCCTTTTACTGATATACAAGCTAATGCCATTCTGATTACAGAAAAGGATGCAGTAAAATGCATGCAACATAATGCAATCGCGCATGATGCACGAATATGGGTAGTGCCCGTACAAGCGCATGTCGATGCATCACTTGCAAAACACATACTGGAGAAATTGCATGGATAACCGCTTGCTTGATATTTTAGTTTGCCCGCTTTGCAAAGGTCCGCTTCAACATGATAAAGAAGCGCAAGAACTGATTTGTGCAGCAGATCGATTGGCCTATCCTATCCGTGATGGCATTCCCATTATGTGGGCTGAAGATGCACGAGATATGAACGCAGCGACTGATGCTGCTAGTGCGCGTAGCTAAAACTAATAACTAGCTACATCTATTCTTCGATTAAATCTTCCATGGCTTTTACTGTCA
>CAMCXB010000097.1 GCA_945883145.1 Bordetella parapertussis
CCACCACACTGACTGAAGCTGGTTATGTGGGCGAAGATGTAGAAAACATTATCCAAAAGCTTTTGCAAAATTGTAACTATGAAGTTGAAAAAGCGCAGAAGGGTATTGTTTATATTGATGAAATTGACAAAATTTCTAGAAAGTCGGACAACCCTTCGATCACTCGTGATGTGTCCGGTGAAGGCGTTCAGCAGGCATTGCTGAAGCTAATCGAAGGCACGATGGCATCTGTACCACCACAAGGCGGTCGTAAGCATCCGAATCAAGACTTTGTTCAAATTGATACCACCAACATCATGTTCATCTGTGGTGGTGCGTTTGATGGGTTATCTAAGATTATTTCAAATCGCTCTGAAAAGAGTGGCATAGGTTTTTCGGCAATAGTGAAAAGTCAGAGCGAGCGCAGTGCAAGCGACATGATTTTGGATGTTGAGCCTGAAGATTTGATTAAGTTTGGTTTGATTCCAGAGTTGGTCGGCCGTTTACCTGTCGTTGCTACTTTGGCAGAGCTTTCTGAAGAAGCCTTAATTCAAATCCTGCTAGAACCTAAAAATGCCTTGATTAAGCAGTATTCCAAGTTATTGGACATGGAAGGTGCTGAATTAGAGGTAAGACCTGCTGCATTACATGCGATTGCAAAAAAAGCAATTGCGAGAAAAACAGGAGCACGTGGTCTCAGATCAATTATTGAACATGCATTACTTGAAGTGATGTTTGAATTACCGAATCAACAAAATGTTGCCAAAGTTGTTATTGATGAAAACACCATCACGAATGGTGCTAAACCGTTATTGATTTATCATGAACCGCAAAAAGTATCGGGATCTAAGTAATAGCGAATATTTTTAATCAACTGATCATAAATACACTTGAAACGAGATTTTTTCGCTAAAAATCATATAAACGTGTAATTTTTAGGGTTTTTCAGCTGATTTTTGAACAAAGACAGTACAATTGCATCAAAATAAGTCAAAAGCTTCAATCGTAAAGCTACCCGAAGGAGACTTCGATGGTAGCTTTTTTTTATTTTTAGACTTCAGGTGTGGGGATTTCAGCCGAACTATATCTTTGTGAACGCAAGACTTGTATTAGCCCACATCGCACCAACATCAAAGACGTGGTAATTTAATGTTTAATGTTGAAGCGGAAGATGGGAAATATTTTATAAGTGTCTGATTTTAAAAGTTTTATGTTTTATTGATGTGTGCTTTTAAATCAGGTTAGTTGAAATCAGCGCTAAATTAACAGTTTAATAATAAGGGTCGCCATGACGACGAATTTCCAAGTTTCCGAGCCTACCCAGTTGCCACTTCTGCCTTTAAGAGACGTTGTGGTGTTTCCCCATATGGTTATCCCTCTATTTGTTGGCCGTCCTAAGTCAATCAAAGCACTTGAGGCCGCAATGGAGCAAGGCAAGAGCATCATGCTTGCGGCGCAAAAAGCTGCTGCTAAGGATGAGCCATCACCAGAAGATATTTATGAAATAGGTTGTATCGCTAATATATTGCAGATGCTGAAGCTGCCAGACGGTACCGTTAAGGTATTGGTCGAAGGTGCACAGCGTGCACGTATTCATCAAATCACTGAAATCGATACGCATTTTGTTGCTGACCTCAGCCCAGTTGAGTCTGAGTCAGGTGATGAATCAGAAGTTGAAGCCATGCGTCGTGCGATTGTGCAGCAATTTGATCAATACGTAAAACTCAACAAAAAAATTCCACCAGAAATTTTGACTTCGCTGGCCGGTATCGATGACGCAGGTCGCCTAGCCGATACGATTGCAGCGCATTTGCCGCTGAAGTTAGAGCAAAAACAAGTCATTCTTGAAATTTTTAACGTTGCAAAACGTCATGAGCATTTACTCGGCCAACTCGAATCTGAACTTGATATTCTTCAAGTTGAGAAACGTATACGTGGTCGCGTGAAACGTCAGATGGAAAAATCGCAGCGAGAGTATTACTTGAATGAGCAAGTCAAAGCGATACAAAAAGAATTAGGTGAAGGCGAAGAGGGCGCAGATCTAGAAGATCTCGATAAGAAAATTATCGCGGCAAAAATGCCGAAAGAAGCGCGTGAAAAAGCACAGAACGAACTGAAAAAATTAAAATTAATGTCACCTATGTCGGCTGAAGCGACGGTGGTGCGTAATTACATTGATGTCTTAATTGGTTTACCTTGGAAGAAAAAATCCAAAGTGAACAATGATTTAAAACATGCTGAGAAAGTTTTAGAAGACGATCATTATGGTTTAGATAAAATCAAAGAACGTATTTTGGAATATCTTGCTGTTCAACAGCGTGTTGAAAAAGTTAAAGCACCAATCTTGTGTTTCGTTGGCCCTCCAGGTGTTGGTAAAACATCGCTTGGTCAATCCATCGCACGTGCAACCAATCGTAAATTCGTACGTATGGCTTTAGGTGGTGTGCGTGATGAAGCTGAGATTCGTGGTCATCGTCGTACTTATATTGGTTCTATGCCAGGCAAAATTTTACAAAGCCTGACAAAGACCGGTGTACGTAATCCTTTATTCTTGTTAGATGAAATCGACAAGTTAGGACAAGACTTCCGTGGTGATCCTGCATCTGCTTTGTTGGAAGTATTAGATCCTGAACAAAATCACACCTTTGGCGATCATTATGTTGAAGTTGATTTTGATTTGTCGGATGTGATGTTTGTTGCGACAGCAAACTCTTACAACATTCCTGCAGCGTTGTTAGATCGTATGGAAGTGATTCGTCTCTCTGGTTATACCGAAGATGAAAAAACTAATATCTCGCAACGTTACTTGCTACCTAAGCAAATCAAAAATAATGGTTTGAAAAATAGTGAGATAAGTGTTGCAGAGTCAGCGATACGCGACATCATTCGTTATTACACACGTGAAGCAGGTGTACGTTCACTAGAGCGTGAAATTTCTAAGATCTGCCGTAAGGTCGTTAAGATGCTATTGCTGAAGAAGCAGGAGCAAAAAGTTACCATTACTGCGAAAAATCTTGGCAAGTTCCTTGGCGTTCGTCGATTTGATTTCGGTATGGCTGAAAAAGAAAATCAAGTCGGTCAAGTTATCGGTCTAGCTTGGACTGAAGTCGGTGGTGATTTACTCACTATTGAATCAATGACCATGCCTGGTAAAGGTAATGTGATTCGCACTGGTACCTTAGGCGATGTGATGAAAGAATCCATCGAAGCAGCGCGTACTGTAGTGCGTAGTCGTGCTCAGTCCTTAGGTATTAATAGTGATGTATTCGAGAAAAGTGATATTCATATCCACGTACCTGAAGGCGCTACGCCGAAAGATGGTCCTTCAGCTGGTATAGGCATGACAACTGCATTGGTTTCGGTCTTTACAGGGATTCCAGTCCGTGCTGATGTGGCTATGACAGGTGAGATTACTTTGCGTGGTGAAGTACTTCCTATCGGTGGTCTGAAAGAAAAACTGCTTGCAGCACATCGTGGTGGAATTAAAACGGTATTGATACCTGAGCAAAATGTAAAAGATCTGGCAGACATTCCAGACAATGTAAAAAATCGTCTTGAAATTGTGCCTGTTCGTTGGATTGATAAAGTCTTGGAAATTGCACTTGAAAGAAAACCAGTGCCATTATCAGATGAAGAAGCTGCACCAGCACCTGCAGTTGCAGTAGCTGAAGGTGTTAAAGATTCTTCAGTTGTCAAGCACTGAATCGATGTAACGTAAAAAAAAGCGCTCTTAGGAGCGCTTTTTTGATGCAAAGTTTTTATTCAATGACAATAAATTGCGTTGAGTTCGATTGAAGTGCATATTGTCCTGCAAATTTCTTGACACTATGAAGCTCGACTAGTTTAATACCCCCTGCAGAAGATTCTGCTTCATGACGTCCGATAATCTATTCATAAAAAATAATTTATCGGTACGAATCTAATACCATTTCCCAAGGGGATGTCAGTGAATAAAACGGAATTGATCGACGAGATAGCAAAGTCAGCAGATATTTCAAAAGCATCTGCTGCTCGCGCACTTGATGCAGTAATTGAAGCTGTGACCACGACTTTAAAACATGAAGGTACCGTCACGTTGGCAGGTTTTGGTACCTTTGCAGTAGGCAGCCGCGCAGCTCGCGTAGGTAGAAATCCACGTACTGGAGCAGAGATTCAAATCGCCGCTTCTAAGACACCAAAATTTAAGCCTGGCAAAGCATTGAAAGATGCAGTAAACTAGCAGTCTTTATGACGAGGTGACAAACGTCATAGTTGGCTGACTAAGTAGAAATCGTAGGGTTTCATGGGGTGCTTAGCTCAGTTGGTAGAGCGGCGCCCTTACAAGGCGTAGGTCGGGAGTTCGAGCCTCTCAGCACCCACCAACTGGTCAGTCTAGCAAGTGAAATACAAGGAGTGGTAGTTCAGCTGGTTAGAATACCGGCCTGTCACGCCGGGGGTCGCGGGTTCGAGTCCCGTCCACTCCGCCAAAAACCGAAAAGGCGAACTTAGTTCGCCTTTTTTCATATCTGGCGTGTTTTATTAACATGCTAAAAATAAGGCAACGGTTAATCCGTAAGCCAGAGACTATTTCGAGTGGCAGATCATGTTTGAATTTATTCGTACCCATCAGCGCCTCATGCAGTTTTTACTGCTATTGATTATTTTTCCCTCATTTGCATTTTTTGGTCTGGAGAGCTACACCCGCATGTCGGATAAAGAGCCGACTGTAGCCAAAGTGGCTGGTCAGACGATTACGCAGCGTGAGTGGGATGCAGCGCAATCACGTCAATTAGAGCGTTTCCGTCAAACGTTTGGTGAACAATTCAATGTCGCCGTATTTGATACACCAGAAGCACGTCAAGGCGTGTTGGAAAATTTAGTTGCGCAAAAAGCCTTAGCTGCTTATGTGGCTGAGAATCATCTCACGGTATCCGATGAGACTTTGCGTAAAACAATTTCTCAAATCGATGGCTTAGTCGGTGCTGACGGAAAATTTGATATGAAGCGCTATCAAGATTTACTCGCTGCGCAGGGTTTAACCACAGATAAATTTGAAGCGAGTTTGCGTCGTGATATGGCGATTCAACAAAGTAATGCAGCGGTGCAGGTTAGTGCCTTTTCGCCTAAGACTGTATCAAGTCACATTGCACGTTTAAATCAGCAAGTGCGTGATGTACAAGAATTAGCTTTTACTGTTGCGAACTATAAATCGCAAGTAAAAATATCTGATGCTAAGTTGCAGGATTTTTATACTAAGCATGCGGAACAATTTCAGCTACCTGAAGTGATCAAAGCAGAGTTTGTTGTGTTAGCTCCAGATGTGGTGGAATCAAAAATCACAGTCAGTGAAGCAGACATTAAAATGTATTACGAACAAAATATTTCACGTTACAAAGCAGATGAGCAACGCAGAGCGAGTCATATACTGATCTCAGCGAATAAAGATATGCCAGTTGCTCAAAAAAATGCGGCAAAAGAAAAAGCTGAAAAGTTACTAGCGCAACTAAAGAAAAATCCTAATGACTTTGCTAAGTTAGCTAAAGAAAATTCACAAGATCCTGGTTCAGCTGAGCGTGGTGGTGATTTAGATTTCTTCGGTAAGGGCATGATGGTCAAGCCTTTTGAAGAAGCTGCCTACTCCTTAAAAGAAGGTGAAATTAGTAATCTCGTGCAATCTGATTTTGGTTATCACATCATTCGTCTGACAGCTATCAAACCTGCTGCAACCCGTAAACTGGAAGAAGTTAAAGCTAATTTGATTGATGAAATCAAACAACAGCAAGTGGGTAAAAAGTTTGCTGAGATGTCAGAAATTTTTACTAACATGGTCTATGAACAGCCAGATAGCTTAAAGCCAGTAGCTGAGAAGCTAGGTCTGAAAATAGAAACAGTTTCTGGTTTGACTAAAAAACCTAATCCAGCCATGTCAAAAGTGTCCTCATACAACCAGCCTAAATTTTTAAATGCTCTGTTTGCAGAGGACGTAGTACAAAACAAACACAACACAGAAGCGATTGAAGTCGCACCGCGTGTTTTAATTGCGGGTCGTGTAGTGGAATATAAACCTGTGAGTAAAATTCCATTAGCAGACGTGCGATCTACTATTGAAGATAAAGTAAGTGCGATAGAAGCAGAGCAGCTCACTCAAAGCGCAGGTATTGCTAAGCTTGCAGAGCTAAAGAAAGGCGCCTCGGCTGAATTTGGAAATGCAATGGCTGTATCACGTAATAAGCCTGCGAACTTACCTCCTGCAGCTTTAGAAGCGGTCATGCGTGCTTCT
>CAMCXB010000098.1 GCA_945883145.1 Bordetella parapertussis
AACGGCAGTGATTTGCGACAGCGCAGTAGAAATATTAACTTTAGGATGAAAAAACACTTTCACCACAGACAAGCTAGCCATCGATTGCGACTCTAAGTGCTCGATATCATTAACCGTGGTCGTCAGTGCTTTTTCATAAGGACTGACGATGCGCTCTCGCATATCTTTAGGCGGCAGGCCACTGTAAGACCACACAACACTGACGACCGGTATTTTTATATCAGGCAGTATATCGGTGGGTGTAGAGCGCAAGGCGAACGGCGTTGCTAATAAAATCAATAGCGCCATCACCATGTAGGTATACGGACGGCGCAGTGCAACGTCAACGAGCCACATAAGATTGTTTGTCCGGCAGAATATTAGGTCAAATCAGCTTGAACTAAAGATTGATATGGATTTTCAAAGACTGTGATTATTGCATGAGCGCATGACAGAGTGATTTCGCTATGTGCAAACTAGGACTTGAAAAAAATGAAGCCAGCATGAAAAACATTTTCATTATGAAATCATTTTTAAATTGACGGCACTTTGTATAGGCAATCAGTTCAACAAGCGTGATTATTTACTAAGCAAATATAAGTTAAAGAGAGTTTTTTTATTCCGTATTGCAGCAATGGTATTTTCATTATTCAGCAAGGTATTTCGTTAGCAATAGGGGAGATATGTTGCATTGCGCTTAGATTCATTTAATTTCAGCATTACATCTGTTGCGCATTGCCGATAACATAAGCACTTACATTGAATTGCTGACAGATTGCTGAATAGTGAAAAAAATCGTTTTAAAGAATTTATTTAGTCTATTGATGGCTGTAGTTGGGCTGCTGTGGTTGCAACATTCAAGTGCGAGCACATTAAAAAAATCCGATATAGAGCAGATATTTTCACATCAATACACAGTTGGTGAATTAAATCCGAATGTGCCGGTCTGGCCTTTATTTTTGAAATCAGCTACAGACGCGAATATAAAACCGACTTTATTTGGTTATGCCTTTGAGTCGGTGGATTTTGAACCAGTACGTGGCTATGGTGGCAAGCCGATTAATATTTTGGTGGCGATTGATACGCAAGGCAATTTTCTTGAGTCGAAATTAATCAGTCACAGAGAGCCTTTATTTCGCTCTGAAGTAGGGATAGCTAAACTGACGGATTTTGCAGCGCAATACAAAGGGCTATCAATCCATCACGACATCCAACTCTACGACCATAAAGCAAAAACTAGTCGTGATGATAAGAACGCAGCATTACATGGTGTGCAAGCTGGGACTGTTACAGTTAAAGCCATCGATCGTACGATTTTGCAGTCCGCTACTTCAGTTGCACTTGCTCATCAAGAGGCAGCAAAGACAGGCAATATCGTCGGTGCTGGGAATGCGATAGCGCTCTCTAAGGGGCAGTTAAATGAAACACAGATCAGACCTTTACATCCGGCAGAATTGGAATGGCGAGGTATGGTGCAAACCTCGCAGATTACTCGCGGAGAAATTGAAAAAGCATTCATAGGCACACGTGCTGTTGGTGCTGATAAATTAGCTTTGAAATCACCGGCTGAAATCGCATTACAGTTTCATGTGGCGTTGGTGAGTTTGCCAGCAATAGGTCGCAATATTCTCGATGACGAAGGTTGGCGTTTAGTCGCTGCGAATCGACGTGATAGTCATGCATTAATGGTCATAGAATCTGGACCGTTAGCAAAAATGATGTATGAGAGTCAGCGCATTGTGGATGATGTGCCTTTTGTTTTAAAGCAGAACGGTAAGACGATAGGTTTACGTTCAATTGCCTATGACAAAGGGGTGAAAGTGCCGGGTTATCCGACGCAAACACGAGCGCATTTTTTAATCATTGACACAGCAACACCGCTTGATCCAACCCAGCCATTTAATCTCACCTTTCAATTAGGCCGCCGCTTTGGGTCTTTTCCTAATCAAAAAGCTTATGTGGAATTTCCACTGCCTTATTACTTTCACGGTTGGCGACAAGTGGTATCGAATTATCTTGATGCAGATTGGGTAGGTAGTTGGATTAAGCGTAGTGGAGAGATCGCTACTTTATTAATTGCATTAACTTTACTCAGCATTGCTTTAATACGTCAGCATAAATTAACAGCTACGACTAAACGTTTAGCGCAATTTAGGGTGGGATTTTTATTATTCACCTTAATTGGAATAGGTTGGGTTTTTCAAGGACAGTTAAGTATTGTCAATATTACGGCAGCAATAGATTCAATTGCATCTGGTAATGATTTAAGTTTTTTTCTGACCGATCCTATTACGGTGATCCTTTGGATTTTTGTAGGGTTTACTTTATTTATATGGGGACGTGGCACATTTTGTGGTTGGTTATGTCCGTTTGGCGCATTTCAAGAATTAGTGAGTAAGTCTATGCGCTTCATAGGTTTACGCCATAAGCGCTTACGACCTAGCATTGATCGCAAACTGAAATGGATTAAATATATTTTGCTCGTGAGTTTATTGAGCATGCTGTTTATCTCGCCTTCAACCACTGAAATTGGCGTAGAAGTGGAGCCATTTAAAACAGCGATTAGTTTATATTTTGTGCGTGACTGGCCGTATGTGTTATGGGCGGTGACTTGTTTAAGTTTAAGCGTGGTGGTGTATCGCGGTTATTGTCGTTATATCTGTCCACTCGGTGCTGCATTAGCTGTATTTAATCCATTAAGAAAATGGGGTTGGATTGCACGTCGCGCTGAATGTGGAACGCCCTGTCAGACTTGTCGTAGTCGGTGTGATTATCAAGCGATCGATCAAGCCGGTAAGATCTCTTATAGCGAATGTTTTCAATGTATGGATTGTGTTGCGATTTATCAGGATAAAAAGCAATGTCTGCCATTAGTTAAAGAAATTAAGCGCCAACATATTGTGATTCAAATTCATGCAGTGACGGGTAATTTATAAAACGAATAGACTAGCTCTAGCTAGTTCATGTCAACTGATAGGGTGCATTATGAAAAAACTTTTGCTAGCCGTGATCATGTTGTTTTCAAGTTCTGCTTATGCTGAGTGGAAGCTGATTGATTTTAATGATGAGGCTGCTTTTTATTTAGAAGATTTTTTCGCAACAGGTGGTAGTCCACTTATTTGGCAGTTGATCGATTACAAAAATCCAAATAAATTTGGCAATCTCTCTGCAAAAATTTTATGGGAAATGGATTGTGGTAAGCGTGTAATGAGACGTTTGATGTTTAGTTCACATCCTCACAGAATGGGTATAGGCGAGGCGACCGTGATGGATAAAGAGGCGACTGAGTGGGAAAAGCCAACGGTGGACTCTCCACAAGAATCGATTTTTATTCTTGCTTGCCGCATTGATCCTAATGCTGGTCCAAAAACATAAAGAAGACCCTATTAAAACTTAATCAAGGCTGAATTAATACTTAACTGAGATTGGAGTACGACTCAAAATGTGTACTTAATTATATAGGCCGATGTTGTTAACTAAATTATATGTTTCATTTAACTAGCCTGAATTTTTTTAATGCCCACGAAATAAGTGGGCATTTTTTTCATTAAGACGGATAGAATGCGTGCTTTGCTTTAAAGCAATTGATTCAATTCGCGGTGTGAGGAGTACATTCTTTTGAAAATAAAGTTTCCGCAGTTATTACTAAGCGGTTCACATAAAAAGATAGAGCCCATATTTTTTGAGTGGTTCACTTTAGTTGGTTTGTTTGTGTTTGCAGCTTGGTTGCTCGGCATACGCGGTGTGTGGCGTCTATTGCTGCAATCGGATCCGACTGGTATCACCATGGTGATCTTGTTGATTTTTGTGATTGCCACGATCTGGTGTGGTAACCGTAGTCGCACATTACATTTGCAACGTCAGATGATGGAGCAAGCGATTGCCAATCCAAATGATCCTAAGTCGGCTGACAGTTGGGCGGCTGAATACTGGGATGGCTTACGTGCTAATCCGGTTGATGGATCGGCGCCTATGGATGTGTTGTCAGAAAAAACCCATGGTGCTCACGGCACCGCATGGTGGGTGAATGGTTTGCAATTAAAACTAGGTCTCTTAGGTAAAGTCATAGGCTTTTCTATGCTGGCTATGCAAATCGGTCATATGCAAAGTTTTGATCAGTCGCAAGCACAAGAAATGTTGCGTGATTTGACTTCTGGTCTTGGTGTGGCCTTGCTCACCACCATGGTGGGATTAGTCGCCAATATCTTATTAGGTTTGCAGTTAACCCGTCTGGATCGCTTTGCCGATGAATTTCTCGCGCAGGCGCAAAGCCATGGTTTGTGGATCAAGGGTTAAGGGCGAGCGAGTGTTATGAGAAAGCGTAAACGCTCAGGCGAGAGTGAAGTTGATCCTATGTATGACATGTTATTTAACATGTTAATTGCTTTCGTTTTTTGCTTCATCATCGCATTTTTATCGATTAATCCTAAAGCGCAGAAGTCCGGTGATATACCAGCTAAAGCAGAATTTATTGTGACCTTGTCGTGGCCAGATAATGATCCCAATGATTTAGATCTATGGGCTCAAGGCCCTTCAGGTGAAGTGGTGTGGTTTCGTAATCGTGAAGCGGGCTTAATGTATTTGGATCGCGATGATAGAGGTAATGCGAACAACACCATTATGGTCAATGGTAAAAAAATTATTAATCCATTGCGCCAAGAAGTGATAACCATACGTAGCATAATTCCCGGTGAATATGTCGCTAATGTTCATTACTACGAAACTAAAGATATTGATGCCAATGACCCTAAAGCAGGTCAGCCAGTAGAAGCAACACTGACCGTCATTAAGGTGAATCCTAAAGCTGAAATCGTATATTACGGTCAAGCTACTTTAGAAGGCCGCGGTAAAGAAGCCACTATGCTCAGATTTTCTGTGACACCCGATGGTGGTGTCACGAATGTAAACACTATTCCCAAATCTCTCGTGAACGCTATTTAATATGACGCTGACTCTGATTATTTCATTTGCACTCTTTGTATTTTTATTTGCACTAGCAATTGTTTTCTCTCGCTGGCCTGCTTGGTTGAAAGCGATTTTAACTGCGGGTGTGTGCGCATTTTATTTCTTTGGCTATCACTCCATTTACAGCTTATTAGGTATCCCTAGTTCGGATGCCTTACCTGAGCGCTTTCTTTTAATCGCTGCGGTGGTTGATGAACCGACTCCTAAGCATGCAGGTGCGGTGTATATGTGGGTTACGCCGATTGGTGAGGGTAAAGATCAATTAGAACCTAGAGCTTATAAGTTACCTTATTCACGTCCTGTGCATGAAAGAATTATTGACGGTTTGAAAAAAGGTAAACAAGGTGTTAGTCAGATGGGCACTGCAGAAGTGAAATCTGGTAATGGCACAGGTTCAAGCTGGATTAATCCTGGTAATGATGAACAGGAAATTAAGATTCAAGATTTACCAGCGCCACAGGCACCGGAAAAATAATATGCGCCGTTTTTTTATTCTTTTATGCAGTTCAGTTTTTATCACTGCGTGTGATTCACCTGAGCGTGAAAATAAATTCTTTCCTTTAGCCGAAGGTAAGAGCTGGACCTATGCCGTTGAGACTGCGTTTGATGAACCCGAGCCACGTACGGATAAATCTAAACTCACTATTACCAACATGGGACGGAGTGATTTTGATGGCAAAGAAACTTGGCGCAGACGTAGCGATACGGGTAATGAATATTGGCTGCGTACAGACGAAAAAGGGGTATATCGCGTAGCAAGTAAAAATGCCACATCAAAAAAATCCTATTTAGACGCAAATATTCGCACCGTTATTCCTGCAAATTTAACCAAAGAAGAAAAATGGTCGGTTTCCACAGTACCGTATTTTTTACGGCGTCGTAATGAGTGGCCACCTGAGTTTAAATATGTAGATAAATATCGGGACGTGACTATGAATTTCGCCATTGAAGCAATGAATCAAACGGTGAGTGTGCCAGCAGGTAAATTCACAGGATGTTTATTTATAGTTGGTCGCGCGGAAATTAATCTTTGGGTAGA
>CAMCXB010000099.1 GCA_945883145.1 Bordetella parapertussis
AAGTTACGGTCGCTACTATTTGGTTTACATGACAATCCGTTAATGAAAATCGTCTTATTGCGGTACAGCATACGACTTTTTCTACTTAGCTTAATGCCGCGTTTTTCAGATTTAGCTGCAAAACTTACTGCGCTCATACAAGGCTTGGGTGGATCAAAGAACACAGAGTTTTTTGGTTCTGAAAAATACTCACCCAAGAACAGCTCAACATCTGATTGGGTAAATGCAAGCTTCTTAAATTGTTTAGCCACTTCTTGAATCAGCGCATCGCCTAACTCAGCCGGTGCTTGTTCAGTCAATTTACCTGCATCGCTATAGATGCCATCTAACTCAATCGAGTCCGCCATGAAGCTAAAGAAGCTTTCACCGAGTTCTTGCCATGAGGGCGCGCGATAACCTATGGAATACGTCATACATTCACCGACAGCGACACCTTCGTGCGCATAACCAGGAGGTAAATACAGCATATCGCCTGCTTCAAGCAGGAATTCCTGCTCTGGCATGAAATTCTGCAAAATTTTGAGAGGCATGTCGGCTTGTAGCGTGAGGTCTTTTTGCGCACTAATGCGCCAACGGCGCTGGCCACTGGCCTGCAATAAGAACACATCATAAGAATCAAAATGTGCGCCTACGCCACCGCCATCGCTTGCATAGCTAATCATGAGGTCATCTAGACGACTATCAGGAATAAAGCGGAACTGATTGAGTAGTGCTGATGCCTGATCATCATGCAGATTGACGCCTTGTACTAGCAAGGTCCAGTATTTTTGGCTGAACTTGGGATAAGCGGCGATAGGGCCGTGCTCTAATTTCCACTTGCCGCGAAATTGTGTGATGAGGCGGGTTTCTACCTCATCATGCTGCGCCATTTGGAGTAAAGCATCGCGTGACAACACAGGTTGCATGTCAGGGATGGCTTGCCGGATTAATAGAGGTTTTTTCTGCCAGTATTTTTTTAGAAATTGCTGGGTTGTGACAGAACCAAGTAGGCTATTTTTTTTCATACGCTCATTATATCTGTGCAACTGTGTAATCAAGAGTTGGTAATGTGGAGCGGTATAATGCGATTTGTTTTTAAAAATAACGAGAAATCATTATGAAGATTGCTAAAAACGCCGTTGTTAGTGTGCAGTACAAATTGTCCGATGCGCAGGGCAGCCTGATTGAAGAAAGTCGTGATCCCATGCTGTATTTACACGGCGGTTATGGCAATACTTTACCTAAAATTGAAGAAGCTTTAGAAGGACAGGAAGTCGGCTATCAAGTCACTGTTCAGCTAGAACCAGAAGATGCCTTTGGTGAATACGACGCCAAGCTCGTCAAGATTGAGCCACGTAAGTTATTTCCTGCTGAAATAGAAGTCGGTATGCAATTTGAAGGTGAGCCGGAAGAGTCGGATAGTGATGAAGATGACGTGCGCGTTTTCACCATTACTGATATTGCTGACGACAAGGTCGTGTTAGATGGCAATCATCCGCTAGCTGGTATTGCCTTGCGATTCGCTTTACATGTGACCGAAGTCAGAGCTGGTTCAGCAGAAGAAATCGCACATCAACATGTACATGGACCACATGGTCATCACCATCATGATGATGACGATGATGAAGACGATCAGGTTCGTACCATACAACTGCAATAACGAGTTTTACTAACGACGCTCTTTAATCTCAATTTGATTGTAGAGCCGTTAGCGCTTTATCAGCTAATCACTCGCTGTCGGCAAGTTTTTTTAGTTGATAAAGCGCTTCTAATGCCTCACGTGGCGTCAAACTATCTGGATCAAGTTCAGACAGTGCGCGCAATGCTTCTGATTCAGTTGTGATGGCTGTCTGTGCTGTTACGTCTTCAGTGCTATCAATTTGCTCTAAAGCAGCCTGACTGGCACGACCAAATAAATCAAACTGTGCTTGTGCTTCGAGTGACTGTGCTTCCAAGCTTGCTAGATGTTTGCGTGCAGCGCGTATAACTGGATTGGGTACACCCGCAAGTTGAGCAACTTGCAAACCATAGCTTTGTGATGCTGGACCATCTTGCACAGCATGCAGAAAAACAATACTGTCTTTATGTTCGACTGCTGCTAAATGTACGTTCGCACAAGCAGCATGCGCATTTGGTAATTGAGTGAGCTCGAAATAATGCGTGGCAAACAAGGTATAACTCTTTGTTTGTTCAATCAGCCACACAGCAATTGCCCAAGCTAAGGCTAGACCATCAAAGGTCGATGTGCCACGTCCCACTTCATCCATCAGCACTAAAGATTGTTCGGTTGCGCCATGCAAAATCGCAGCAGACTCTGTCATCTCCACCATAAACGTGGAATAACCTGCAGCTAAATCATCGGCTGCACCGATACGAGTAAAGATGCGATCAATCGGTCCAATCTGCGCTGCAGTAGCAGGCACATAACTACCCATATACGCTAACAAGGTAATCAATGCGAGTTGACGCATGTAAGTTGATTTACCACCCATGTTAGGGCCAGTAATTAATAACAAGCGTCGGTCTGGCGAGAGCATGCAATCATTGGCGATAAAACGTTCGATAGAATTTTCTACAACAGGATGACGTCCTTGTACGATATGTAATCCAGCTTTTGAAGTTAGCTCAGGCTTACACCATGCATGTTTTTCTGCATGATGTGCTAATGAAGTTAAGACATCGATCGTAGCTACTGCGGTAGCGATACTTTGCAAGCTAGGTATGAATTGCGCTAGATCGAGTAGTAATTGATCATAGAGTTGTTTTTCACGCGCTAATGCACGATCTTGTGCAGATAAGGCTTTATCTTCAAAGGCTTTTAATTCAGGTGTGATGTAACGCTCTGCATTTTTTAAGGTTTGTCTACGACGATAATCATCCGGTACTTTTGCAGTTTGACCATTTGATACTTCGATGTAAAAACCATGTACACGATTGTATTCAACACGAAGATTGGCAATCCCAGTACGAGCGCGTTCACGGGTTTCTAAATCGATTAAAAACTGACCTGCATTTTCAGACAAACCACGTAACGTATCGAGTTCTTCATCATAGCCATCAGCAATCACACCACCATCACGTACCACTGCAGAAGGTTCTTCACGAATCGCACGCGTCAGTAGAGTTTGGCAATCCAGTGGTGTGTCACATTGTGTGAACAAGGTATGTAGGTGATCGCCTGCTTGAATCGAATGCGGATAATGTGCGGCTATTTTTTTTGCAATGACCGGCAATGCGGCTAAACCATTACGCAAACCAGCTAAATCTCTAGGACGTGCAGAGAGGAGAGCGATACGACTGACTATGCGTTCAATATCAGGAATGGTGCCAAGTGGTGTCGTTAACTCTGCAACTAAATCAGTTTTAATGAGCGATGCAATCGCAGTATGCCGTTCTTGCGCAATCTGTTGCTGCCGACTCGGATGATGAATCCAATGTCGTAATAAGCGTGAACCCATCGCAGTGCGACAGTGATCAAGTAAGGATAAGAGTGTGGAAGATGCACTGTGTTCGCTTGCACGTAGCGGCTCTGTTAATTCTAGATTACGGCGTGTAGCAGCATCTAAGCCTAGATATTCATTTTCAGTTTCAACAGTCAGACTACGTACGTGTTGACAAGCTTGTCCTTGCGTTTGACGTGCATACAGAAGCACTGCGCCAGCCGCACCGATAGCTACAGTATGTGAACTAATACCAAATCCGGCTAAGGTAGACGTACCAAAGTGTTCTTGTAAGTTTTTTTGTGCTGCGCTGATATCAAAATGCCAGTCGGGTACCGAGGTGCTTGGTACGGCAGAGTGAGCTTGTAATAGTGACGCATGCTCTTGCGCTATTAATATTTCAGCAGGTGCTAACCGTTCGAGTTCTTGTTTTAACCTCACGCTAAGTTGATTTTCTTCTAGCGTGAATTCAGTTAATCCAAATCGACCACTAGCGAGTGACAACCACGACAATCCCAAAATAATTTGTTTACGTTTCGGTTGTAAATAAATAGCGAGTAGAGGGCGATCTGTTTTTTCAGGCAGTAATTCACTTTCTATCAAAGTGCCCGGAGTAATGACGCGTTGTACACGACGTTCTACCGGTCCTTTACTGGTTGCGGGATCACCGATTTGTTCACAAATCGCAATCGACTCACCGAGCTTCACCAGTTTTGCTAGATATTGATCTGCAGAGTGGTAGGGCACACCTGCCATTTTGATAGGGTTGCCATTGGATGAACCACGTTGAGTAAGAGTGATGCCTAAGATGCGTGAGGCTTTTTCAGCATCTTCAAAAAACAACTCATAAAAATCACCCATGCGATAAAACAGCAGCATGTGCGGATACTCCGCCTTGATGCCTAAATACTGCCGCATCATAGGCGTGTGTTGCTCCGGTCGGTTGTGCTCGCTGGCTGTCATGCTCTTAGTGAAATTGAGTGCTTACAACGGTATGTGAGGCGAAAATGTAGCACATTGCAGCAGCCTACTTCTCAGCTGCCTGTGCTAAACATTATTTACCGCGCATAGTACGACGTGTTTGCGTATTGCCTTGTACTGGTTTTTGTTGTGGACGGTTTGGTTTATTCGCTTGTGCTGTGTATGAGCCAGGTGTTGCAGGTTTTGCACCTGATGGTTTGGGTGTGCGTGGATTATTTCCTGCGCTGTTACCAGAGCCTACAGCTTGCGTAGATTTTCTTGCAGGTTTGCCTTGACGACCCGCATTTGAATTACCGCCTCTTCCAGTTCTTGATTGCGTGCGATGTTCTTGACTACGTAATTGTATCGGTTGAGGTTTCGCGTTTGGATCAGGTTCAAATCCAACGATCACTTCCACACTGATTTCACGTTTAATAAAACGCTCAATATCATGAAGTAGCGATTTTTCATCAATACAAACCAATGACACTGCTTCACCGCTAGAACCAGCACGACCTGTTCTACCTATGCGATGCACATAGTCTTCAGGAACATTAGGTAAATCATAGTTAACCACATGCGGTAGTTGATCAATGTCTATGCCACGCGCTGCAATGTCCGTAGCGACTAACACTTGTAATGAACCATCTTTAAATTCAGCTAAAGCACGTGTGCGTGCTGCCTGACTCTTATTGCCATGGATGGCCATAGCACTAATATCAGCTTTACCTAATTGTTCAACTAACTTGTTCGCACCATGTTTAGTACGGGTAAACACCAACACTTGAAACCAATTTTTTTCTTTGATCAGATGCGAGAGCAGTTGATGTTTACGATCACGATCAACCGGATGAATTTTTTGTGTAATGACTTCGACAGTAGAGTTACGTCGTGCTACTTCAATTAAAGCAGGATTGTTGAGTAAACCATCCGCCAGTGTTTTGATTTCATCTGAAAAAGTGGCAGAGAATAATAAGTTTTGTCGCTTAGCAGGTAATGCTGCAAGCACTTTGCGTATATCGCGAATGAAGCCCATGTCCAACATGCGATCGGCTTCATCAAGGATGAGAATTTCTACATGCTTAAGATTGACTGCACCTTGTTGCATTAAATCGAGTAAACGACCAGGTGTTGCTACTAAAATATCCACGCCTTGTTTTAAACGCAGAATTTGTGGATTGATGTTCACGCCACCAAACACAACGGCTGAAGATAATTTCACATACTTGCCGTAGGTACGTACGCTTTCTTCTACTTGCGCAGCGAGTTCACGGGTTGGTGTGAGGATTAATGCGCGTACATGACGTTGTGTTCCAGTTGGAAGTGCACGAGAAGATAATAATTGT
>CAMCXB010000100.1 GCA_945883145.1 Bordetella parapertussis
GTTGGTGATCGCTGCAGCTAATTCTGCTTCGCCATCTTTTTCAAGTTGCTTAGTATCTTCAATTTTCTTCAACAGATCAGCATGGCTGGTTTGCATGAAGTGATGAAGATCGTGTTCAAAGCCTAATACATCTTTCACTTCGATATCATCTAAGTAGCCTTTGTTAACTGCAAACAAAGTGACTGCCATCAGAGAAATCGGTTGTGGTGAGTATTGCGCTTGTTTCAATAACTCGGTAACACGCGCACCACGATCTAACTGCTTACGTGTTGCTTCATCGAGATCGGATGCAAACTGAGCAAACGCTGCTAATTCACGATACTGCGCTAAGTCGGTACGAATACCACCTGAGAGATTTTTAATGACTTTGGTCTGCGCTGCACCACCCACACGTGACACAGAAATACCTGCGTTAATCGCTGGACGAATACCGGCGTTAAACAAGGAGGTTTCCAAGAAGATCTGACCGTCTGTAATCGAAATTACATTGGTTGGAACGAAGGCAGAAACGTCACCTGCTTGGGTTTCAATGATAGGCAATGCTGTCAATGAACCTGTCTTACCTTTAACTTCACCTTTGGTGAATGCTTCAACATAATCAGGATTCACACGTGCTGCACGCTCAAGCAAACGTGAGTGGAGATAGAACACGTCGCCAGGGAAAGCTTCACGACCTGGTGGACGACGCAAGAGCAAGGACACTTGACGATATGCCACAGCTTGCTTGGACAAATCATCATAAATAATTAAAGCATCTTGTCCGCGATCGCGGAAGTATTCGCCCATTGCGCAACCTGAGTAAGCAGATACATATTGCATCGCAGCTGACTCAGATGCAGAAGCAGCAACCACGATGGTGTAACCCAAGGCGCCATGCTCATCTAATGCACGTACTACGTTTTTGATTGAAGAAGCTTTTTGACCAATCGCTACATAGATACAAGTAACGTCCTGACCTTTTTGATTGATGATGGTATCAATCGCGACAGCAGTCTTACCTGTTTGACGGTCACCAATAATTAATTCACGCTGACCACGTCCAATCGGCACCATAGAGTCAATTGACTTCAGACCTGTTTGCAAAGGCTGCGATACAGATTGACGAGCAATAACGCCTGGCGCAATTTTTTCAATCGGTGCAGTTAGTTTTGCATTGATAGGACCTAAGCCATCAATCGGCTGACCCAATGCATTGACTACACGACCTTTTAGCTCTGGTCCAATCGGTACTTCAAGAATACGACCGGTACATTTAACAACGTCGCCCTCGGAGATATGCTCGTATTCACCCAGAATAACGGCACCGACCGAGTCGCGCTCTAGATTCAATGCCAGACCAAATGTATTGCCTGGAAATTCAAGCATCTCGCCTTGCATCGCATCCGACAATCCATGAATACGGCAGATACCATCAGTCACCGAAATTACGGTACCTTGGTTGCGAATTTCGGCGCCTGCGCCGAGACCCTGAATCCGGCTCTTGATCAGCTCGCTGATTTCAGACGGGTTGAGTTGCATGTTAGCTCCTGATTGATTGAGACTGGCGAAGTCGCTGCCTGCCCGGTCTCGCAATAACTAAATAATTTCTATCTTTTTACGCGGCGAGCACCGTATGCATATGCTCTAAACGTGCCCGCACAGATGTATCTAATACCTCATCACCTACTGTCACTTTGACTCCACCAATCAATGATTGATCGACTGTCACGGTGGTGTTGAGTTTGCGTCCAAATTTCTTTTCGAGTCCGGCTTTCAATTCAGATACTTGTGCATCTGTCAGTGGAAACGCACTGACAATTTCTGCATCAGCACTACTCTCGAAATGATTCTTCAAGGTTTGAAATTGCGCCGCAATTTCAGGCAACAAAGTTAAGCGTCCATTTTCTACCAAGGCTGCTACGAGATTTTTTACCTCTGGGGTAACAGCACTTTTCAATGCTGATAAAAAAATCTCGCTAACTTGCGCATTCTCCGCACGCGGATTATGTGCAAGCTCTGCTAGCTCTGGAACAGATGCAATTTGTGCCATTTCACCCAGCAACTCAGACCAAGCAGCCAATGAGTTTGGTTGTGCCAATCTAAATACTGCTTCTGCATAGGGTCTAGCAATCGTCGCGAGTTCAGCCATGATTACAGCTCTGCTTTTAATTGGTTGAGTAACTCTGCATGCGCAGTCGCATTGACTTCGCGCTTAAGAATTTGCTCAGCACCTTTAACCGCTAAAGACGCTACATCATGACGTAAGGTATCGCGTAAACGCAGTGCTTCAGCAGCTGCTTCATGACGCGCTGCTTCTACAATACCTTTCGCTTCTTCCATAGCATGACGTTTAGCTTCATCGACGATTTCAGCCGCACGACGCTCTGCATCAACTAAGCGTTTTTGTGTTTCTTCATGAGCATGCGCTAATTGCACTTGCACGCGCGTTTCAGCGAATGCGAGTTCGGCATGACCACGATCCGCAGCTTCTAAGCCATCAGAAATTTTCTTCGCACGCTCGTCTAAAGCTTTAATTAAAGGCGGCCACACGAATTTCATCGTGAACAGCGCAAGAATAAAGAAAACGACGAACTGTGCGAACAGTGTAGCGTTTAAGTTCACAATACTTTCCTTCTCAAAATGACAGACATCGAGCCGACGCTCGACACCATAAGAGACCGAAAATTATCCAGCGAACGGATTTGCGAACGCGAACATCATGGCGATACCAACGCCAATCAGGAACGCAGCATCGATCAAACCTGCCAACAGAAACATCTTGGTTTGCAACGCATTCATCAACTCAGGCTGACGAGCCGAGGCTTCGATGAACTTACCACCCATGATGCCAATACCGATACAAGCACCAATTGCGCCCAGACCAATGATCAATCCACAAGCCAGTGCAACAAAAGCGACGTTAGTCATGAAAACTCCTTAATAGTGTCAAAGTCAAAATACAAAAATACCAATACAAAACCCGAAAACGCGATCAGTGCCCTTCGTGCGCCTGACCGATGTAAACCAGCGTCAGCATCATAAAGATGAACGCTTGCAGCAAAACAATCAAAATATGGAAAATTGCCCAAATTGAACCGGCAATAACATGCATACCAAAGCCCCACCATGTGGCGGTTGAACCTAATAAGGCAATCAGCAAGAAAACAAGTTCGCCGGCATACATATTTCCAAACAGTCGCATACCGAGCGAAACTGTTTTTGCAACGAACTCAATGATGTTCAAACCAAGATTGGCAATCCACAAAGCCGGATGTGCTCCGAATGGCGCACAGAACAATTCATGAATAAAACCGCCTACACCTTTTATTTTCAGGTTGTAGTAAATCATCAGGGCAAACACAGCCAAGGCCATGCCCAAGGTGCCATTTAAATCTGCGGTGGGAACAATACGGAAATGAGTTTCTACGCCAAATAGCGCGAAAATTCCTGAAAACAAATCGACTGGCAAAAAGTCTAGGGCATTCATTAAGAACACCCAAACAAATACGGTTAATGCCAATGGCGCGATAAAAGCACGATTGCCATGCACGATATTTTTAGACTGATCTTCCACCATTTCTACAATCATTTCTACAAATAATTGGAATCGGCCTGGCACACCAGATGTGGCCTTACGGGCTACGCTATACATCACTAAAGAACCGATCACGCCCATCAATACAGACCACAATAAGGTGTCCATATTAAAGATGGAAAAATCGATAATTTTTTCCTGATGATGCGTAGACAAATGTCCGAGGTGATGAATGATGTACTCGGATGAGGTCGGTGCGTGCGTCGCGCCTTCTACCGCCAGTTCAGCCGCCATATCAATGCCTAATAAGTAAGATGAGATAACTTTTCAACGCAATAATGAAAGCAGCGATAAGCGCCAGCCAATTCACATCACGATACAACCAGACAATTGCAGCAAGCATGGCAACCGTCATGACAATCTTGGTAAATTCCCCAAACATAAACGTCATCGGGGTTAAGGCTTCGGGGTTGCGGGCGCTGTTGGCAATGCGCAGTGCGAACAAGCCATTTGGCAATACGCAACATAGCCCACCAAGCAACGACGACAAAAGTGCGTTACCCCCGCCAATTAATCCAGCAACAGCAGCCACGCATAACGTAACTGCAAACTGAGTAAGGACTAAGCGCAGCATCAAACTAATTCAATAAATCCAGCGGCTCTTGTGAGCAAAACGCTGAAAATTCTTGAGGAACTGTGTGAGGGATTTGCATTCCAGAAAGCCGCAAGAGTATAAATAATTTCCACCGCGCAGTCAAACACATAGCTTGATTTATTGGCGCAAAATTAGCCGACTTCAAACTGCAGGCTGCCGAAGTCGCGCAATTATTCCGTCTAACTGCTCTAGATCTCCAAAATCTATGATTAATTCGCCTTTTTTTCCAGATCCTTGTCGAATACTGACCTTGGTAGCTAGTGCATCTGACAACTCTTCTTCCAACCGAATGACATCGCGCGACTTCCCTTTTGCTGAGGAAGCGGGTTTTGCATCGCGCGCTGTGGTCGCTCGAACTACGAGTTTTTCCGCTTCCCGCACTGATAATTTTTGAGCAATGATTTGCGTTGCCAAAGTAATTTGCGTTGCTGAATCTACCGCTAACAATGCGCGCGCATGTCCCATATCGATATGATTTTCCATCAGCATGGTCTGCACCGGTTTACTTAAGCTCATCAATCGCAAAAGATTAGAAACGGCACTGCGTGAACGACCCACTGCTTCCGCTGCGCGCTCATGAGTAAAATTAAAATCCTCAATCAAACGCTTAATGCCCTGCGCTTCTTCCAGTGGATTTAAATCTTCGCGCTGCATATTTTCTATCAACGCCATTGCGGCAGCAGCTTGATCATCCACATCTTTTACAATGACTGGGACTTCGGTTAGGCCAGCTAACTTAGCTGCACGAAAGCGTCTCTCGCCGGCGATGATTTCATAGTCCACACCAGCCGGTCCATTTTTTATGGGTCGCACTAAGATCGCTTGCAACAATCCTTGCTGTCGTATGGATTCAGCCAGTTCATTAATTGCACTCTGATCCATCTTGATACGTGGTTGATATTTACCCGCCTGTAATGCAGTCAACGGCAACGTAGGTGGAGCGCCACTAACAGTCGGTGCTTCTTCCATGAAGTCTGCCGAACCGCCTAACAGCGCCTCTAATCCTCGACCTAATCCTTTTTGTTTTTTCATCGCTTTATTAAAACTTTCACACTAAATTTTTTTATGATCGATGCTTTGCTTAATTCTTAAGCAGCAGGTGAATTTCGTATCCGTTGCACGAGTTCTTTTCCAAACTCGACATACGCCTGTGCGCCTTTGGCTGCTGCATCAAAGTTCACACCCGGCACGCCATACGATGGCGCCTCAGCTAAACGCACATTACGCGGAATGATGGACTTGAAAACCTTGTCACCAAAATGCTCTTCTAACTGCAGGGACACTTGCTGCGAAAGCATCATGCGTGGGTCAAACATCACTCTCAATAAGCCAATGATTTTCAAATCAGGATTGAGTTTTGCGTGCACGATTTTGATGGTGTTAACCAAGTCAGATAAACCTTCCAGTGCATAGTATTC
>CAMCXB010000101.1 GCA_945883145.1 Bordetella parapertussis
AACTAAAAAAACGCAACATTATTCGATAGCACACCTATGAAAAAAATTCCCGGCGTGAATGGCGATTGGATACCCGTAACCAGAGAAGAGAGAATGGAGGGGGTAGGTTTGCCGACTGCGATCACACTAGGCACACCGTTAGCAGTGCATACCGCCTTAGCTATCGATCCGCATCAGGGTAAGTTGACTTGGTTAGCTGTGTTGTGTTTTTGGATGTATGGATTTTTATTTTGGGTGACAGCGATTGCCACACAAATGTTTAGACGTAAGCGTTGGGAGTGGACGCCGGAAGCGTTAGAAGAACAAAGAATGTTCGATCCTCATATTGATAGCAAAGCATTTTGGGCGCATTGGTGGGTACGTTTCCCTATAGGCTTACTGTTCATGAGTATAGGTATGTACGCTTTTTTACTGGATGATTTTATTCTGCAGTGGATTAGTGTTTTATTTTTACTCTTAGGCTTTGTGATTCCTTTTGTGTTTATGGTGGAGTTAGCTTTACTACCGTTATCAATGGTGGTGGTATTAGCACTACTAGGTGTGGTGGAGTTATTGCCATTGCCATTAATTGTGATGTTTAGTATTGCGGGCATGTTGGTGATTGTGGTGGTTGCACAAAAACAAAGCGCGATGCTGCCTAAGAAAATCAAGAAAATTAAAAAGCCTGAAACAGCGAAGACATCAACTGCTGAGGCTGCTGCACCAGCGGCCGCAGCTGCGACTGAAACAGTAGAAGCAGCAGGCGATCCAGCATCAGAAACGCCGTCAGAGAATGCGGGTGAAGAGCAAGCTGCTGATGCAGCTAGTGCTGAGGCAAACAAAGAAAAGGAAGAAGAGAAAAACGAAGAGACTGAAAAGAAGTCTTAAGAGTTTTATTTACAGAGAAGAAGCTGAACAAAAGCTGAAAAAATGGTGCCTCGGGACGGAATCGAACCGTCACTCCTTTCGGAACCGGATTTTGAGTCCGGCGCGTCTACCAGTTCCACCACCGAGGCAAGAGCGGGATTCTACCAGAATCTTGCATCTGCCTCGTCTTTGTTGAATTGAATATTCAAGTATTACTACTGCATGTGTTGGCCGCCATTGATAGCAATGTTGGCGCCAGTTAGAAATGCAGCTTCATCTGAAGCAAGATAAGCCACTAGTCCTGCGACTTCTTCAGGCTTACCTAAACGACCCATAGGTATCTGCGGAATAATTTTTGAATCTAAGACTTCTTCAGGAATCGCAAGCACCATTTGTGTGCCTATGTAACCTGGTGAAATTGTATTCACGGTCACACCTTTTTTTGCGACCTCTAATGCTAAGGCTTTGCTAAAACCATGCATACCTGCTTTGGCAGCGGAATAGTTTGTCTGTCCGAAAGCACCTTTTTGTCCATTGATAGAGGAGATGTTAATCACACGTCCCCAACCGCGATCTGTCATGCCATCACAAACAGGTTTAGTCATATTAAAGATGGAATCAAGATTGGTACTAATCACAGCATCCCAATTTGTTTTATCCATCTTCTTGAAGGTCATGTCACGTGTAATGCCGGCATTATTCACTAACACATCAACCGGTCCCATGTCTTTGGTGATTTGATCTATACATGCTTGAGCAGATTCAAGGTCGGTGACATCACAAGCATAAGCACGGAAGTCATAGCCCTTACTCTTCATATCCGCTAACCATGTCGCTACTTTGGTATTCCCAGGTGAATAAGTGGTTGCTACTTGATAGCCCATCTTAGCCATTTTGATGCAGATGGCTTCCCCTAATCCGCCCATACCACCTGTGACTAACGTGACTCTGCTCATGTTGGCTCCTTTTATTTATTTATAATTGATTACTGCAACTTACCTGACTGACCTTGGTATTAACGTTCAATAGCAAGCGCTACTCCCATACCGCCCCCTATACACAGACTTGCTAAACCGCGATGTAGATCACGTCGAATTAATTCATGAATCAAGGTGACAAGAATGCGGCAACCTGAAGCACCAATAGGATGGCCAATTGCAATCGCACCACCGTTGACATTAATTTTCGAGGTATCCCAACCCATTTCTTTATTCACTGCTATTGCTTGTGCTGCAAAGGCTTCATTAATTTCCATTAAATCTAAATCTTGATGTGTCCATCCTGCTTTTTGTAAACACCGCTGACTTGCTGATACCGGACCCATACCCATGATGGCGGGATCTAAACCAGAAGAAGCATAGGCTTTGATTTTCACTAGTGGTTTTAATCCTAGTTGTTTTGCTTTGCTAGCAGACATCATGATGACTGCTGCAGCACCATCATTAATACCGGATGCATTGCCTGCTGTGACAGTACCTTCTTTATCAAATGCAGGACGTAAGGCTGATAAAGCTTCTGCAGTTGTACCTACTTTTATATATTCATCGCTATCAAAAATTACACTGCCTTTTTTATCTTTGATCTCTAATGGCAGGATTTCATTTTTAAATTTACCTTGTTGCTGCGCTGCTGAAGCTTTGTTTTGCGAAGCTGCGGCAAATTCATCTTGCTCGGCCCGAGAGACATGAAATTTTTTCGCGACATTCTCAGCTGTCACACCCATGTGATAGTGGTTATATGCATCCCATAGGCCATCATTAATCATGGTGTCGACTAACTTCGCATCACCCATACGAAAACCTTCGCGCGAATGATTCAAGACATGCGGTGAGGCACTCATATTTTCTTGACCACCAGCGATAATAATTTCTGCATCACCGCACGCTATTGCTTGTGCTGCAAGATGGGTCGCTTTTAATCCGCTGCCACATACTTTATTGAGTGTAAAAGCTGGAATAGCATTCGATAGACCTGCTTTAATAACAGCTTGTCGTGCTGGATTTTGACCGCAACCCGCAGTCAGAACTTGACCTAAGATGACTTCATTAATGAGAAGAGGATCAAACCCAGCTTGTGATACCAATCCTTTGATGACATGTGCACCTAGATCGGCTGCAGAGTGTTTTGCGAGTGAACCACTAAATTTACCAACAGCGGTTCTACCTGCTGCGACTATGACGACTTCTTCCATATGTGCTCCGTATGTGTTCCACTTTTTGCGGAATCGTTGTAAAAATTTTTTTTAACAATTGCGAAGCGCCACATTCTAGTGATGCCGATAAGACTGAAATTGAGCATGATCAAAATCACACGCAAGGCCGTCATGCATACATCTATAAATTAGAACCAGCGAGTCAACATACTGAGCTTAGGCGCGAAATTAATGACGCATGCCTAATGATCATAGCGTGCTAATTTCGCTTTGGGTAAGAAATTTTCGGGTGAGAAAGCGTTCGATTAACGCTTAAGACTAAGAAATTATCAAATCTCTATGATTTAGAATGGTAGATGTAAATCTAACTGGACAACTTACGAACGCTAAGCTGACGACGACTTAATGCTTTAGTAAGAATTTTGTAAGTGTCGAGGTCAAAGCTAGGATGGTTGGGTGAATTTTCTAATAAAGACCAGACCGCATCTTCAGATTGAGCGGTACCTAAATAACACCAATTATTGACGACATGGATGTCTGTCTTGTCATTAGCGCCTGTTTCTATTAATCCTACTGCACCACCATATGGCCAAGTATGTATACGCAAACTAGATAATGCAGCTTCTAATCTTGCATGATGCAAAGCGGGAGGTTCTTTGCCTACGCAAGCGCCTTTACATCGGTTTAACTGCATAGCAAAACAAGGATGCGTAGTCGATGATCTCGATTCCATACCCAACATCGCTAAACATAATTGATGTGTTTCAGCGAGTTCACGTAAAACATTTTCTGCTTTTCTTTTAGAGCTAAATAATCCACATAAGTTTTGTGCATGTCCAAAATCTTCATCTCTAGCCATCACTAATCTAGGTGCAGAATCAGACTGCAGCTGCCAAGCACATAAACTTCTTTTTTGGCGTAACTGTTGATTATGTATAGGTTGCAAAGCTTTGATAGCTTGCGCTTCTAACAGCAACGCACCAATTTCGCCTGCAGTCTCACGCCATTCAATATGATGTACTTGTTGAGACAAGCGCATTTCTTTATAAAACTTATGATCCGCAGAAAAATGCGATAACACACGCTTACGTAATTGCACGCTCTTACCAACATAGAGTGGAATCTTGTTTTCACCGTAAAAATAATATACCCCTGGTGTATCAGGACAATTATCTAAAGCATCTTGATTGAGATGTGCGGGTAGAGAAGTGGTTTGTAATAGTGAAGCTAGTGTGCTTTGCAATGTTTCATCAGTGATTTGCGCGGGAAGTTTTTGCCAGAATTGCCAAATTAAATCAGCATCAGCCAGCGCGCGATGACGTCCGTTAGCAATTAATCCATGGCGTTCTATAAGTACATCAAGATTATGTCGTCGTTCTTTAGGATATAAAGCGCGCGATAATTTAACTGTACACATTACATCAACACGCAAGTTATAACCTGCTGCTTTAAATGCATTTCTTAAAAAGCCATGATCAAAGCGTGCATTGTGCGCAATAAAAAGTGCACCATCGAGTTTTGCAAACAAGTCAGCAGCTAAGCTAGAAAATTCTGGCGCGTCTTGCACCATGTCATTCGTAATGCCAGTCAGGCCTTGAATGAAAGCAGAAATCGAACTTGCAGGCTTGACTAAACTAGCCCAATGTTGTGCTTGTCCTTGCTGATCTACTTCAACCAAACCAATTTCTGTGATGTGGTCGATCGCAGGATTTGCACCCGTTGTTTCTAGATCAATGAAAACGAGTTTGGAATAATTCATACGCAAAAAGCGAGAGCGCTTAAGAGAAAAATAAAAGTGCTCTGAAATTTAGCTGAGCATGCAGAGCAGTGGCCTTGCATGTTTATTTACTCGTCCAACTATCTTTAAGTGTGGTGATGCGATTGAATACAGGTTTGCCTGCTGTTGAGTCAACGCGATCGGCAACAAAATAACCATGTCGTTCAAACTGAAATTTTTCATCAGGATGTGCTAATTCTGCGCCTGATTCCAAATAAGCAGTCACGACTGTTTTTGAATCCGCATTCAACACTTGTTTAAAATCTTTGCCACCTGCATCAGGATGAGCATCAGTGAATAAACGATCATACAGTCTGACTTCAGCTTCTATTGCATGTGCAGCAGATACCCAATGTATGTTGCCCTTCACTTTGTAATTTGCTGAGCCTTCTGTGCCACTCTTACTGTCTGCAAAATAATTACAATGAACAGCAATCACATTGCCACTCGCATCTTTGTCACAGCCTGTGCATTCAATCACGAAGCCGTAACGTAGACGAACTTTATTGCCAGGGAAAAGACGGAAATAACCTTTGCTTGGCACTTCCATAAAATCTTCTGCTTCTATCCATAGTTCGCGACTGAGTTTGAAATGTCGATTGCCACGTTCAGGATGATGGGGATGAACCGGTGCAGTGCAATCTTCACTCGCTGTTTCAGAAAAATTATCAATAATGAGTTTGAGTGGATTAAGCACAGCAACTAAACGTGCTGCTTTAGGATCAAGATCATCACGTAGTGCACCTTCCAGTGTGCTCATGTCTATCCAGCTATCCGCTTTAGCGACACCT
>CAMCXB010000102.1 GCA_945883145.1 Bordetella parapertussis
ACTAACTCATTAGGAGACAGTCATGAAATCAAAAGTTGTTTTAGTAAGTTTGCTGACCTCACTCTCATTTGGCGCTCAAGCAGGTGATGCTGAAAATATTATCGGTGGCGTAGTACTAGGAGCAGTGATTGCCAGTCAATTCTCAAATCACACCCACTCAACTGTACAACTCTCACAACCACAGTATATTTATCCACCTCAAGTGGTGTATGCGCCACCTGTGACTTATTACCCACCACAAGTTATTTACTTTTCCCCGCAGATTTATTATTCACCACCGCCAGTTTATTCATACGGTCCACGACATTATCCCGATCACCGCGGACATGGTTGGAGACATGAACACGGTAGAGGTCGGTGGTAGATTTACCTACTACACTGCGAGAAATTTTTTGAAGTAATCAACTGTATTACTCAATCCATCGTGAAGCTTCACTTTTGGTTCCCAGCCTAATTTATTACGTGCGAGAGTAATATCAGGTTTACGCTGTTTAGGATCATCTTGTGGCAAAGGATTGAAAATAAGTTTAGATTTACCGCCAACCATAGTAATTATGGTTTCTGCAAGTTCTTTGATGGTTGATTCAACTGGATTACCTATATTAATAGGGCCAGTTGTATCAGATGGGCTTGCCATCAAGCGTATAAAGCCTTCAATAAGATCATCTACATAGCAAAAACTACGTGTTTGTGAACCATCACCATAGATGGTGATGTCTTTCCCGCTTAGTGCTTGAACGATGAAGTTACTTACTACTCGTCCATCATTTGGATGCATACGCGGACCATAAGTATTGAAAATCCTAACCACTTTTATTTCTAATTGATGCTGACGGTGATAATCAAAAAATAAAGTTTCAGCACATCGCTTACCTTCATCATAACAAGAACGAATTCCTATAGGATTAACATGCCCCCAGTATGATTCGTTCTGCGGATGTACCTCAGGATCACCATAGACTTCGCTAGTAGAAGCTTGCAAAATTTTTGCCTTGGTTCGTTTTGCTAAGCCCAACATATTGATCGCACCATGTACGCTGGTTTTTGTTGTTTGCACAGGATCGCGCTGATAATGAATTGGCGATGCAGGACAAGCAAGGTTATAAATCTCATCAACTTCCACATAAAGCGGGAAAGTCACATCATGACGCATCATTTCAAAATGAGGATTCTCAACCAGATGCTCAATATTGTCCTTAGTACCACTATAAAAATTATCTACACATAAAACATCATGACCGTCATTCAAAAGGCGCTCACAAAGATGCGAACCTAAAAATCCTGCGCCGCCTGTGACCATTACTCTTTTTCTATTTGATACTTTCACTCAATACTCCCAATTCTTTATCTTTAAATCAGTAAAAATTTAATTGATACCGATTTCATTCGGATAAAACTCTAATGCCGCATCAAAAAGATCATCCATGATTTTATCTACATGCAAATGCTCTAAGGTAAATCTTGCGCGCCTTACTGCTCCAAGATTTCCACCTTGATCTTCAAATTGCTTTAACGCTGCTTTTATAAAATTTTGTGGATCGAGAATGTCTATCGGCTCGTAATAACAGATAAATTCATCAGGAATACCTAGATGCTTAATAGTAGAACGAAACTGTTTAGGCGTGAGAGCTAATCCACCTGTTATCAATGCATCAAAAAAACGGTTTGGTAAGTCGTTTGCAACTGGAATAATCCAATGGAGTTTATATTTAGCCCAATCTTTCCATCGCTGCTCTGGATCACGACCTAGAAAACCATTAGTCTCAGTTGTATTTTGTAAACCAGTATGCGGTGAAAATTTAGAAAGCGTTGCAACAACTTGATTACGGAATTTAAATTTTGGATAAAACGAGTGCATGCCAAACGGCTGATCGAGTCTTTCAGAATTTGCTAATTCAGGAATATGCTGCAAAACAAAGTCTCTAGACCATTGCGTTGTGCCAATGGGTATACCCGTTACCAAGTTTGGATTTATTCGACCTTCAGATATAAAGCTACCAGTGTGGCCAGGTGCATAAACATCAACTAACGCTGGAACTTGCACACTCATCTCACGCCAGTGGTGGCTATCGATATCTTGCAAGATATAAATCGCATGCGGTGTTGATTTATAAATTTCTGCAAATTTCTCTAATCCGATTCGATTAATTGTATTGTTAGAGATAATTGCAACTGCATCCTGCATAAATTTTGCAGCCGCTTTAGGATCTTTGCTGAACTTTGCAAATTCTTCAAACCAGATGGAATCAACTTTGCGGCCATTTATATTTGTAGATAGAAAATCATAGTTATTAAAGCTAGCGATCACTACGAATTTTTTAACAGGATTTTTTGCGAAATACTGTTTTTTGATCGATGCAATTAGACTTTTCTGATAACCAATTTGGAATAATTGAGACTCTTCGATTTGATCACGCAACAAAGTCTGCGCTTTCATTAAATCTGAATTGAGAATACTTACCGCAACTGGGAAAAGATTAGGTATTTCAGTCATCATTAGCTCAAATGTCTTTGCCTGTTATATCTTACGTTGTTATCTTTAATGTAATTTTTTAAGTTTTAATAACTAAGTTATCTAATATTACATGACTGTATTCAACAACTTGGAAAGTATTAAACTTAAAAATATCATTTTGCTATCTAAATTTATTGGGCGAATGATTCAAACTTAAACCTACTTCGCATCATTCCATAACTCTTCATACTGCCTACGCTTATAGACTGCTAAGGTAGCATCGATAGGCACGAGATAACTTTTGCTTTTCTCACCAGAGGCAGTTTGTTTGCATTCCCATCCATTGAATTCATCGACAAATATCAGCTCTTCTTGAATGTCATCAGTAAAGCGTGCATCGATCTTGATGATGTCTGTATCTAGCGTTTCTTTGGCTTTCAATAGCGCTTCTTTTGAAGTAAGCTCCAACAGTAATAGTAAGCGCACTGTGTGATTAGCTTCGATGAGCGAAGATAAATATGCTTCTATATTTAAATCGGGACTAACAATAAAAATAGTTTCATGTGAAGTGAGAAGTAAGGTGGATAATGCGTCATCAAACTGGTTAGTAGCTTCCGCATTAAACACCAATTCTTTGTCACTGCCCTCCGCAGCTTGCAAATCAGCGATAGCATGACTTAATACGTGCAAGATGCGTTCTAGATGTTTATTGCGCTCAGATTGTAAAGGCGTGAATTCAATCGCATCAGCAATTGAGATAGCAGGCATGGGCTTCCACAAATAGACCATCGCATAAGCTGAACCCATCCATTGGGCATGTACTACAGAATCGGGTGTGTAAGTAGAAAAGTCTGGCATGCTTTTCATGAGTGCATAGAACTGATGCAGTAGAACTTTTTTATTCATGGCGCTATCCTTTTTTAATCATTGTTATATGCTAACCAGATCGACCAGAGATGTTACTCAATTAAATTCAAAAATACGTTCCTGCTAAAGTTAGAACATCGCCGCCTGTACTCATTTTAAAGCGCGCAATTCCTGCACTACGAATTGTGTTCACACCACCTAAATCAAGGCGACGAATACCACGCGACTTTAACTCTTCCATTGCCTTCCAAAGAATTAAATTATGTGCATGGTAATCACGCCCCTGTTCTGTCGTCCAGCCAACATGGTAGATGGCTGCTTCGCCATGAATTAAAAACATCATCGCTGCGATACGATCGCGTCCCATGTCAGCACGCAGAGTGAGTATAGTTTTAGCTGGGTTGGGTCTTGATAAAACATAGTGCTCAAAAAACCCTAAAGGCAAACCCTCTAGACCTTTGTCACTGCGCTGTTGCATCTCTGCTTCCAACACCCATCTAAATTGTCCAGGGTTAGTTCCCACACGGTGAATCGTCATCTCTGAAGCTTCACCACCGACTAATCGATGACGCCAACGTCGATCTAATTTTGCGCGCAAGTCTTCCATTGATGGCGTGAGATCAATCATCACCGTTGACATGCCAGTCATAACACGGCGCCAAGGATGCAAGCCATGTGGCTGACCTTGTGGCATTTCAGGTGTGAAGAGAACGAAACGTAAACCTTGCAAAGGAATTGTTTTTTTAAGCGCAGCATAGACTGCAGCTTCTTCTTTTGGTGAAAATTGTGTTAACCAGATCGGTCCACGTGTACAAAGAGCGACTGCACCTAAACGACCAAAACGACGCACAATAAACTGCGCATAAGCGATAGTGCCACCGTCAAGTTCAACTTGTGCTTTCAGTACAGGTACGCCCATCTTCTGCATCGCAACGCCATAAGCACTATCCTGCTGCAATGATGCTGCCGCTGCCGCATGTGCTGCATCCCAAGCAGTTAAGTCCAAGTCTTCCCATCGCACTTTCATTGCGCTAGTATCCTGCAAGTTGATGATTAAATGAGGCTAGCATGCTGCAACGACTATTTGCAAAACGCAGTGACCAAACTGTGATGGGATATCGCTTAGAAGAACCTAGAATCACATTCATTGCCCTGATGTGGTTCTTGTTGTATGTGGGAATGCCAGTGATTGGACTTGGTCTGCTCATGGATTTTTTAATTGAATGGGCGACGGGAAGTTGTGTAGGCCTGTGGTGCTATTTTTAAATAATTAATCATCAGTAGGTCGAATTAACGGCCAATGTCGCGAAGTATGAATTAAGATCAGAATCCAAATAATCTCGTTATGAATTTCGTAGACTTATCGATAATTTTCATGCGCTATAAGTTCACGAGTTTCATGAATTTTTCCGGCTTTACCTAAAAATGGCTGCTCCGATAATAGAGATGCTGCTTTACTGAATAACGCATCCATTTCAGCCGCTGCTATTGGATTATCTTGGGCAATGTAATTCCAAATATCTTCACGATCTTGAAGCGCTTCAGTTGACCAAAATACTTTCATTCCTTACTTGCTGCTAAGGCACGCCGCGCAGCAAATTTTGCTTCAACCTCTTCATTCAGGTGACCACTACCTGACCTCATTGACTTACGACCAGCTTCAACTTTATGACTTAGAAATTCGTGATATTGGCGAGCATCTCTTTGACGTTGTACAAATTCACGCATGAGATCTCGAAGAATTTGCGATGCAGGCCTATGAACAGCCTCTGCCTCTGCCATGAATTCATCTCTCAATTCCGGCTCTAATTTCATCGTAAATACTGCTTCTTTAGTCATAATGTATCCCCATTAAACTATATGAACAAAGTATATACCTTTTCATTACCAGCAAGAATAGAATGCAACAAATCGCCCTAGAAACTGAATTTATTTAATCCTTCTAAAAAATTAAATTTATTAAAATCAATAACTTAAGCAGAATTATCATTCCCACTCAGTAGTTACTCGATTAAAAAACATATATAAATCATATAGTTACAGTCACAAAAACAAGTGCGTGCAACTTTTGTGTAACTTAACTGAGTTGGAAATGTTTTTA
>CAMCXB010000103.1 GCA_945883145.1 Bordetella parapertussis
TCTCGCTATGGCTTCTTTACGATAGCGATTCAAATCCTGCACGGTAGTGAATGTCTGCTCAAATAATAAGGAAAGATTGTGCAGAATTCTATCCACTACTTTTTTCTCCCAGACATCATCAAAACAAATTTGTTTATCCAACCAAGCCTCTAACCACTCAGGATCAGGTAAGCGACTCTGCACGGTGTCATTCGGAAATAAAGCACGATTGACATGCAAATTTGTAGGATGCAATGGTTTTTCAGTGCGTCGTGCTGAAGCCATTAAAACACCAATTTTTGCAAACGCGATACGCGCCTGCTCACCCACTTCAGTTAATGCTTTTTTCATGTAGCGCAAGTAAGCTCCGCCATGTCGTGCTTCATCTTGACTAATGATTTTATAAATCTGACGAATAACAGGCTCTGTATGCCATTCTGAAGCGCAGCGATACCAGTGATTAAGCCGTATCTCGCCACAGAAATGCAACATTAGTGTTTCTAGCGGTGGAGCAGGATCAAATTCAAAACGCACTTTATCTAACTCAGCTTCGGTAGGAACGAGTTCTGGTCTAAAGCGACGCAAATATTCCATCAATACCAGGGAATGTTTTTGCTCTTCAAAAAACCACACTGACATGAACGCAGAAAAATCACTGTCATGTCGGTTATCTCTTAAAAACATTTCGGTTGCTGGCAATGCAGACCATTCGGTGATGGCATTCATGCGTATGGTTTGCGCCTGTTCATCCGTGAGACTAGACGCATCAAACTGATCCCATGGAATATCGGTTTCCATATTCCAGCGCACTTGTTCTAAAGATCTGAATAATTCGGGATACAACATAGGCAAATTTTGAAATGTTAATAAGAATGGTTAACTGGCTATCTTACCAACATCATGTTACAAAACGCTTATGGCCGCAAAATCGATTAAAAATATTTTCAATTTAACATCATAAATCATTTAAATTTGTTAACAATTTCTGCGCTCTTGCTCGAATTTCTTGCTTTTCTGAAGGCGAAATTCTGTCTAAATTTTTTGTCATTAACGCAGTGCGTGGATTTGCTGCTAATTCGACAACATGCTTATCAATAAAATTCCAATATAAGGTCGTAAATGGACAAGCTTGATCCCCACTACGCTGTTCTGGCTTAAATTTACAGTTGTTACAGTAATTACTCTGCCGATTAATGTAAGCACCACTAGAGATGTAAGGTTTGCTCGTGAACCTGCTTCCACAAGCATGGAGCGCCATACCCGCGGTATTTGGCAACTCTACCCATTCAACTGCATCAATATAAATCGCTAAATACCAATCTGCGACAGCCTGCGGAGAGAGTTCAGCCAATAAAGCAAAGTTTCCCATCACCATTAAGCGTTGTATGTGATGTGCATAACCACAACGTAAAGTCTGTTGCAAACTATCGTGCATGCAGGCCATCTGCGTTTTACCCGACCAATACCAATCCGGTAAAGCACGCTCATGTTGATAGTGATTTGCCTCACGCATAGCAGGCATATCTAACCAATACATACCTCGAATAAATTCACGCCAACCCAATACTTGTCTGATAAAACCTTCCACATTTTCTAAGCTAGCCAGTCCATCTCTATAAGCTGATTCAGCACGTTTAATCACTTCCCGTGGATCGAGTAAATGTAAGTTCAATGCAGCAGAAAGCAGGGAATGCCATCCATACGGCGTATCCGTCCACATTGCATCTTGGTACGTGCCGAACTGCGATAAACGATGGCTAATAAAAATTTCTAGTGCCTCTAATGCCTGCTCACGTGTGACCGGCCAAATAAAATCCTTCAATTCTCCGGGATGATCAGGAAAAAATTTTTGCACCAAGTCCATCACTTCTAATGTGATGGCATCGGGTGCAAATCCCGCTGGCGCAGGAATCAAACCTGGCCCAATTTGCGCTCCGCGCTTAGGGTAGGCACTTCTATTTTCTGCATCAAAATTCCACTCCCCACCGACCGGCTGTCCTTTTTCCATCAGGACTAGGTATTTTTTACGCATGACGCGGTAAAAAAACTCCATACGCAATTCTTTTTTGCCAGTCGCCCAAGTTGCAAATTCCGCACGACTACACATGAAATGGGTGTCATCGATGGTGAACAATGTGACTGCCGCTCGCTTACAACTTGCTTCTATAGCTTGCAACATGCGCCATTCACCTGGCTCCGCTACTCGCAAGCTTTTTGGCTGACAACGCGCCAAAACCGCATCCAATCGCTGAGAATAATCGGGGGCTAGTTTGTCATCTAACTGCACGTATTCCAACTGCCAACCCCGATCTACCACCTGATTGGCAAAATGGCGCATAGCGGAAAGAAAGAGGGTGATTCTGGCTTTATGCGACCAAACGGCCGTGGCTTCTCCAGGCGCTTCTATCAACAGCACACGATCTTCTAGAGGATCGAAACCGTCCAAGGCGGGATTAGTGAAACTCAGTTGATCTCCAAGAATGAGGACAAGATTACGCATAGAACAACCTTTTTTGAGAGTGAAACGCCATCCCACGGCACACGGATTTGCGCTAAAATAGACCGAGTAGTTTAATTTAAAACTTTGGAGTATTGTACCTATGACAAACACTCAACAGCAGTCTTTTTGGTTTCAACTCCGACGCGTTTGCTTAGTTGCATGTGCAAGCCTATTTGCAAGCAGTGTTTACGCGATGGATTGCCCTACCTTACTCGATCACAAATTCAATCGCTTGCAAGACGACGCATCGCAAAATCTCTGTCAATACAGCGGCAAAGTCACTTTGGTCATTAATACTGCAAGCTACTGTGGCTATACCGCGCAATATGAAGGCTTAGAAAAACTCTATGCCAAATACAAAGATAAAGGTTTCGTTGTATTAGGTTTTCCATCGAATGACTTTAGTCAGGAGCCTGGTAACAATAAAGAAATCGCCGATTTTTGCTACAACACCTATGGCGTGAAATTTCCTATGTTTGCAAAATCTTCAGTCAAAGGGAAAGAAATGAATCCCTTATTTGCAGCATTATCCAAAGCCAGTGGAAAATCACCGGGCTGGAATTTTCATAAATACTTACTAGATAAAGAAGGCAAATTGCTAGCTAATTATGGCAGCAGTGTCAGCCCTGATGACAAGAATTTAGTTGCCACGATTGAAAAAGCGCTGGCTGTAAAATAATTAGTATTACCGCATTCAGTCAAGCATGCTTTTCTTGTGATGCCACCAACTTCACGAGTTAAGCATGTCAGAGTAAGCTTATCCAACTGACTTACCTCTGATCTTCACTACAACATTTTATTCAACAGCGTTATCAGGCTAGCTGCTTGAGTTTATTAAGCAGCTATTGATAAGTAGATAAATAATCTCCATGAAAATAGCGGTCGTAGGTTCAGGCATTTCTGGTTTGTATTGCGCATGGCAGCTTACACAAAGCGGCCATGAAGTATCGCTATTTGAAGCGAATGATTATTTTGGCGGTCATACAAACACGATTGATGTCACCCTAGATGGATTAACCCATGGTGTTGATACGGGATTTTTAGTTTTTAATGAACGTACCTATCCGAATCTGATTGCACTGTTTAATCAATTGGGTGTGCATACCACGGGCAGCGACATGTCATTCTCGGTAAAGCTACCACTTGGCTCCGAAAGTAATGGCCGCACATTAGAATGGGCAGGCGCTAATCTACAAACCGTGTTCGTACAAAAACGCAATCTCTTGAATCTGCGCTTTTGGCGTATGTTGCGTGACATATTACGTTTCAATCGTCAGGCCACTGCACTGGCTGCACAATCATCCACAGCTAGCTCAACACCACTTTCACTGGGTGACTTCCTACAGCAACACGCCTATAGCGCAGAGTTTAGAGATTGGTATTTACTCCCTATGGCTGGCTGCATTTGGTCATGTCCAACAGAACAAATGCTCGCTTTTCCATTAACAAGCTTTGTGACGTTTTGCCATAACCATGGACTATTACAAGTAGAAAATCGTCCTAAGTGGTTTACTGTGACCGGTGGTGCAAAAAACTATGTTGAAAAAATGCTGGAGCCTATTCAACATAAATATTTACGTTCTCCTGTGCACAGCATAAAACGCGAAGATTTTGGCTTGCACAAACAAGTCAGAGTGGAAGCACAAGGCACATCGCATTTATTTGATCATGTTGTATTAGCTACGCATAGTGATCAAAGCTTAGCCATGCTCAGTGATGCGAATGAGGAAGAAAAAAATATTTTATCTGCTATCGGTTATCAAGCAAATCAAGCCATCTTACATACCGATACTAGCTGCCTACCTACTCAAGAAGCAGCATGGTCAGCATGGAATTATGAAAGTTTAAGTGGCGCAGAACCACGCGTCTGTGTGCATTACCTGATCAATAAATTACAACCCCTACCATTCGCAACACCAGTGATTGTGTCACTCAATCCATTACATGAACCCGATTCTGCAAAAGTAATCGGTCGTTATGATTATGCACACCCCGTCTTTGATGCAGCTGCGATTGCAGCACAACAGGCATTGCCTCAGATTCAAGGACAAAACAACACATGGTTTGCGGGTGCTTGGACTGGCTATGGTTTTCATGAAGATGGTTTGAAATCAGGCATGGCGGTTTGTCGTGCTATTGAACAAAGTACGACTTCTCGTTAAGCAATCTGTATGCATCAACTCACACCACAAGTTCATTTAAGTAGCGGCATAGTGCGTCACGCGCGTTTACGTCCTACTAATAATGTATTTAGCTATGGTGTCTACACTTTGCTTTTGCCTTTACGTAGCTTAGCTAATGCAGGAATGCCGAGTATATTATGTTCACGTAATCGCTTTAACTTACTCGCCTTTTATGACAGTGATCATGGTGATGGAACAACACCACTCATCAAGTGGATTGATCAATTACTGCAGCAAGAAGGCATACATGATGCAGATGGTGAAATCTGGCTACAAGCCTTTCCTAGAGTGTTTGGTTATGTCTTTAATCCGGTTTCATTTTGGTTTTGTCATAACAAAACTGGTGAGCTGCGCGCTATCTTGTGTGAAGTAAGAAATACCTTTGGTGAAAAACATAGTTATTTACTTGATGTCGGAAAGACTATGCCATGGGGACTTGCACTTAACGCTAAAAAAATATTTCATGTCTCTCCATTTTGCGAAGTAGAAGGTGGCTACCGTTTTCGCTTTATGTCTGCACAACAGCAGATAGAACAGGAAATCATTCATCGCATTACTGCTAGGATTGATTATGAAGATGCACAAGGACCACTTCTATTAACTAGCATCTCAGGTAAAGTGCAGCCCATCACTGATAGTAAATTGCTATTTGCTTTTCTACGTTATCCCTTACTGACTTTTGGCGTGATTTTCCGTATTCACTGGCAAGCTGTAAAATTATTTATTAAGG
>CAMCXB010000104.1 GCA_945883145.1 Bordetella parapertussis
GCCAATAATGTTTTACCTGAACCAGTAGGACCAACTAATAAGATATTGCTCTTAGCGAGTTCGACTTCATCTTTTTTGCCCAGATGACGTAAACGCTTGTAATGGTTATAAACAGCGACAGACAAAATACGCTTCGCTGTTTCTTGACCAATCACATATTGACCAAGCAAATCAAAGATTTCCTGCGGTGTTGGTAACTCAGACTTTGGACTAGCGACAGAATCGACTGACGAAGCTTCATCCCGAATGATGTCATTGCATAAATCAATGCATTCGTCGCAAATGAATACGGAAGGTCCGGCGATTAACTTCTTTACTTCATGCTGGCTCTTGCCGCAGAATGAGCAATAAAGCAATTTTTCGCCGCTAGATGATTTTTTCTCTGACATGTGGGATGAATTGAAGCTCTAAATGACTTGATCTTACCCTCGATTACAGAATTCGTCACCCCTTAGAGCAAGTTACTGTTCTTAGTAATCGATGGTCAACCATAAAAAAGTAAAAAATCCGGCCTAAGCCGGATTTTTATTCAGCACGATGCGTGAGAACCTTATCAATCATGCCGTATTCCGCTGCCTGCTCGGCTGACATGAAATTATCACGATCTGTATCACGTGCGATCTGTTCAATAGAACGACCAGTTTTATCGGCCAAGATCTGATTTAAACGCTCACGTAAATATAAAATTTCACGCGCTTGAATCTCAATGTCTGCTGCCTGACCTTGCGCACCACCCAAGGGTTGATGAATCATGATACGGGAATTCGGCAATGAAAAACGTTTTTCCTTAGCGCCTGCGGCCAACAAAAACGCGCCCATGGATGCAGCAAGACCAGTACACAAAGTTGAAACATCTGGCTTAATGAATTGCATGGTATCGAAAATCGCTAAACCAGCTGAGACGGAACCGCCCGGTGAATTAATGTAGAGCGAAATATCTTTATCTGGATTTTCACTTTCCAGAAACAGCATTTGCGCGACCACTAAATTAGCAGTGTGATCATTCACAGGCCCTACTAAGAAAATAACGCGCTCTTTTAATAGACGCGAATAAATATCATAGGCGCGCTCACCGCGACCGCTTTGCTCAACCACCATTGGCACCATACCAAGCATTTCAGTGTCTAAAGCGGATTGTCGGTAATTTTCCATGCTGTGCTTTCCTTGATCAGTTACGATGACTTCAAGCTGTTTCGTTATTACCCATTAACTCATCAAATGATAATGTTTTTTCTTTAACCTTGGCTTTACCTAAAACATAGTCTACGACATTGTCTTCTAACACCAAGGCTTCAACTTCAGCTAAACGATTACGATCACTGAAATAATACTTCACAACTTGTTGCGGATCTTCGTAGGCCTTTGCAAAATCATCGACATGCGCTTTGATTTGCTCAGCAGTCGCTTGCAAATTATTTACTTTAACGATTTCACCCAATATCAAACCTAAGCGTACACGTCTATCAGCTTGAGTCGCAAAGATTTCCATAGGCATAGGCATGTCTTTAATATCCATGCCGCGTTGACGCATATCTTCACGTGTCATTTCAGCTAAACGCTCAGTATCTTGTTCCAACAATGCCTTAGGCACTTCTAATTCTGCAACCTTAATCAAGGCATCCATCACACTGTTTTTAGTGCGCGACTTGATGCGGCTATTGACTTCGCGCTCTAAATTAGAACGTACATCATCACGCATTTTTTGCAAATCACCATCTGGAATACCCAACATCTTTGCGAAATCACTATTGATCTCAGGCAGATGTGCCCATTCAATTTTCTTCACAGTGATGGTGAATTCAGCAGTTTTACCTGCGACATCTTTACCGTGATAGTCATCTGGGAACTTCATAGAGAAAGTTTTACTTTCTCCTTGTTTTAAGCCTATTGTAGCCGCTTCAAATTCAGCCAACATACGACCTTCACCCAAGACAAAAACGAAGTCATCGGCTTTACCGCCTGCAAATTCCACACTGTCGATCTTGCCTACGAAATCTATCGTCACGCGGTCTGCATTTTGTGCAGTTTGGACTGAACCACCATCACCATGTGCATCATGCACACCCTTGGTGTGATAGTGCACACGCTGTTTACGCAAGATATCGATGGTTTTATCAATTTCTGCTTCTGTGATATCCGCTTTGCTTTTTTCTACTTCAACCGCAGAAAAGTCACCGAGTTTGACTTCAGGATAAACCTCAAAGGTCGCTTGAAAGACGACAGAACCATCGACTTTCGCATCAGCTTTAGGTTCAATTTTTGGAAATCCGGCAACCCGCAGCTTATGCTCAGCAGTGACTTCACCAAAAGCACGACCCACTTTATCGTTTAACACTTCGCTTTCAACGATGTAGCCATACTGTGCTGCCACCATTTTCATCGGTACTTTACCGGGGCGAAAGCCAGGTGCTTTAGCGGTACGTGCACGCACTTTTAAGCGTTTTTCCACTTCCGCATTAACGTCTGCCAATGCGACCGTTAACGTCACACGACGCTCTAATTTTTCTAGGGTTTCGACTGCAGTTGCCATTTAAATCGTCCAAAAATGTTAATCGTGATTGGTGCGAGGAGGGGGACTCGAACCCCCACACCATTTCTGGCGTCAGGACCTAAACCTGGTGCGTCTACCAATTTCGCCATCCTCGCTCACAAGAGCCGGTTAGCCCTTGCAGTGTAAACAAAAGCAAAGGGCGACCCCGAGTCAAAACGGTCGCCCTCTTTAGCCTTTGTGCAGGCTATTCGACTTCAGCCGCAGATTTTACTGGATTTTCCACAGTCTCGCCCCGATTTTTACTCTACAAAATCTAAACGACTGAACTAAGACTATCGTTTCACCCTAAACCATGCGGCATACAGTGCAGGTAAAAAGAGTAGCGTTAAAGCCGTCGCAACAATTAACCCACCCATAATTGCTACCGCCATCGGCCCCCAAAACACGGAGCGTGATAGAGGAATCATCGCCAGTACGGCGGTTGCAGCAGTGAGGATAATTGGTCTAAAGCGTCTCACAGCCGACTCCACAATTGCATCCCATGCTGCGACACCCGCTTGAATATCTTGTTCAATCTGATCTACCAAAATCACGGAATTACGAATAATCATGCCAAACAAGGCAATCACGCCCAACTGCGCAACAAAGCCAAAGGGTCGTTGCAAGATCAACAGCGCTAGCGCAGCACCTGCCACACCCAAAGGACCGGTTAGGAAAACCAAGAGCGAGCGCGAAAAACTATGTAATTGGAGCATCAACAATGTGAATACAATGAAAATCACTAAGGGCACATTCACTGCAATCGATTCTTGCGCTTTACCGCTGTCCGCAGCTGCTCCTGCCAACTTAATTTGATAACCCGGCGGCAGCTTGTCGCGCAGCGCTTTGAGTTGTGGATCAATTTGACTTGAAACAGTTGGTCCTTGTATGCCATCAATCACATCCGATTGCACCGTGATAGCCCATTCCCTACCTTCACGCCACACCACACCCGGCTCCCACACAAATTGCAGTGTGCCTAGTTGTGACATAGGGACGGCTTTGCCTGATGCAGTGGGAATACTTGCGTTGCTTAAAGCAGTAATGGTGGCGCGTTCTTCAACTGGTTGACGTAATACGATATCAATCAATTTTTCGTTATCACGAAATTGACCTATGGTGCTGCCACTTAAAATCGTATTCGCTGCACGCATCACAGTGTGTGAACTAATACCTAATGCACGCAGTTTGTTTTGATCTAAATCGATGCGTACCACTTTTACCGATTCATTCCAGTTATCGTTCACACCCCGCGTATTCGGATTACGGCGCATGATCTCTTTAACTTGGTCTGCAAAGAAACGTACTTTCTCTACCTCAGTACCAGTGACACGAAACTGAACAGGATAAGGAACCGGAGGACCATTTGGCAATAACTTCACCCGACCCCTCACTTCAGGAAAATCCGTTTTAAATATTTCTATAATTTTCTCACGCAATGTTTCGCGCGACTTTGCATCTTTAGGCAAAACCACAATCTGCGATACATTCGTTTGCGGGAAGATTTGATCGAGCGGCAAATAAAAACGTGGGCTACCAGTTCCTACATAGCTAGTCACGCTTTCCACACCAGACTGCTGCATGATGAAACGTTCAAATTTCTTTGCTTGCACTTCACTTGCTTGATAACTTGAACCTTCAGGCAACCATAACTCGACCATTAATTCGAGTCGACTGGAATCTGGGAAAAAATGTTGTTCAATAAATTTAAATCCAAACACACCAAGAAAAAAACCAGCTAGTGTGAGCGCGATCGTTGTTTTGCGCCAATCCACACACCAATTCACTACACCACGTAAGCGTGTATAAAACGGTGTATGAAATAATTCATGGTGACCACTGTTGCCAACTGCAGGCTTTACTTTTAACAGTAGATAACCAATGTAAGGCGTGAAGATCACTGCAAACACCCATGACACAATTAATGCCAGCGCATTCACCGAAAACATAGAGAAGGTGTATTCACCTGCTGCCGATTTTGCAAAACCAATCGGTAAAAATCCAGCTGCAGTAATCAGAGTGCCTGTCAACATAGGCATGGCAGTTGATGTGTAGGCAAAAGTCGCTGCATCAAAACGCGACAAGCCTTCTTCCATTTTTCTCACCATCATCTCAACCGCAATAATGGCATCGTCCACCAACAAACCAAGTGCAATGATGAGAGCACCAAGTGAAATCTTGTGTAAATCAATACCCAAGATCCACATACCTAAAAAAGTCGCTGCGAGTACAAGAGGAATGGTCAAGCCAACAACTAAACCAGGACGAGTATCGATTCGAAATGGCTTAGTGTGCACACCCAATGCAAGAAAACTCACAGCTAAAACAATGAGTACTGCTTCAGTTAATACTTTAAGAAATTCATTAATCGATGTGGTGACTGCTTTAGGTTGATCAGCTACACGCAATAACTCTATACCGACAGGCAGCTT
>CAMCXB010000105.1 GCA_945883145.1 Bordetella parapertussis
AGAGGTTCGAGCGCAGGCAATGAAGGCAAACCACGAACAGCTTCGGCTAGTTGAAGGAAACGCAAATAGATATCAGCGGGGCGAGGGCGTTGGGTCACGGCGATTGATTCCTGTTTTAATGAGTAAAATTAATGTTTCTTTCTTGTAAGCAATAAGGATACATCAAACATGCCGAAATTGCACTTCGTTTACTTTTTTTTTATGAATTTTATTTGTCTTACAACTTTGAAATTTCGAGTTATAACTTTTAACCATACAAAGAGAAGGTTAAGACATGCCTAAATTTTTAGCGCGATTGTCGCTTTACTTTAATCGTCTAGACCAATCTCGCGCAATTATTTTACTTTTGGTTTTGCATATTGCTTTGTGGACGCTGACACAAGCGCTAGCTAAATCCAATCTAGATCGTTATGGCGACATGCTAGAAAATTATGCATGGGGACAGGTTCTGGAATGGGGCAGTTTTAAACATCCTCCTTTGTTTGCTTGGGTAACAGGGTTATGGTTCAAGCTATTGCCACAGATCGATTTTTTCTATCATCTCCTGGCCTACTTCAATGTTGCCTTAGGTTTGTTAGGTGTTGCACTATTAGCGCGCGCCATGCGTTTATCTGTACTCGCATTGCCTGCAGTAGTGTTGTTGTGTTTGGCTTTCCCTTACAGCACGCTAGCTGCAAAATTTAATGCCAACGCAGTTTTACTTTCTGTGTGGCCTTGGGTTGCATTGGCTTGGTGGCATAGCCTGCATCAAATAAAACGTTCTTCAGCGTTGATGTGGTCAGTGAGTTTTGGATTCCTTGCTGCACTCGCCATGCTGGGTAAGTATTACAGCGGCGTCTTATTGTTAAGCCTTTTTATTGTGAGTTGGAGCTTGCCTAGCGGTCGTGCGTGGTTATTTTCTTGGCGTTCTTGGTTAACTTTAGGTTTCTTTTTACTCTGCTTAACACCGCATGCATATTGGTTGCAGCAGCATGAATTTATCAGCTTGCGTTATGTCGCCGAGCAAGGTGAGGGCGCAGTAGCTTGGTCTCAGATAGGCAGATTTTTCTTAGCTCCAGTTTTGTACTGGGGCTTGCCTTGGCTGTTGTGCTGTGTAATTTTTTCGCAGAACGGATCACGTTGGCAAGGTTTAGGCAAAAGACTGCTGCAAAGTTGGATGCCACGTAGTTGGCATGACAGCTTATTTTTGTTAGCCATTCTGCCTTGGTTCATCACGCTGTTATTTGGTATCGCTGGTTTGGTAGAGTTATCGCTGCCGTGGGCGATCCCAATTGGTTTTGCTTATCCCTTACTTTGGTTAAGAAACCTGTGTGGTGATGAACACGACGCACAGACAGCAGAAAAACTGTCGCACCACACCAACAGTCTTTTAAAAGTATTCCTGATTATTTTGCTGCTGGTACCTGTTCTCGGCATTGTGCAAGGCTGGCGTGAAGCGCAACGCGGTAGCGATAATTATTATTTGCCTCGTCGTGAGGCGGCACAGGCAATTCTGCAAATCTGGCAAACACGTTATCCCAACACAGCAGCGCAATGGGTAGGCGGTGCCTGGGGCGAAAATGCCTTAATGGCGTTTTATGGTGATGCGCAGTTGCGAATTTTGCCGGGAGTGCCAGATCAATTCCCTGCCACCGTAAGTCCACTGGCTGACTGGCAAAATCGTCCAGGATTGCTGCTTTGTCCACCTACACCGCTAGACCCTGCGGCACAAACGGCTTGTGATAGTGAGATGCAAAACTGGCTAGCGCAACAAGGACAAACCGAGCCGCTTATACAAGTTACGCTTGCTCGAGAAGGATGGCGTTTCCCCTTGCGCCGCGCTTATGCGTATCATGCTTATATTTACTGGCCTAAAAGTCTAGCGGCACACTAAAATTGCTCACACTTGCTAGCCCGAGTGAAGCATGAGCTGAAAATCTAGCATCATTTTTTTTATTTTTTAAAGCGTTTAGCAATTTGTTATGGATAAAAACTCAAACAGTGAGTCTGATCTTCATATCGTCGACACCGAGCCTGCTTTTATTTTGCAGGCACGTGCAAACGAACGTACTAAAGATCCTTTAGTCAGTTGTTTGCTGCCCGCCTTTAATGAAGAAGGCAACATACTCCCCATGCTGCACATCTTGCATAAGCTGTTTATTGAGCAGGGTTTGCGGCATGAATTAATCGTAATTGATGACGGCAGTCGTGATGCCACCGTAGAAAAAGTATTAAGCGAAATTAATCAACTACCGATCACACTCTTACAACTATCACGCAACTTTGGTAAAGAGATTGCTTTATCAGCAGGCATCGATCAGGCTAATGGTGATGTCGCTGTGTTGATTGATTGTGACTTTCAACATCCACCTGATTTAATTCCTTCTTTTCTTGCGCAATGGCGTCGTGGTTACGACATGGTGTTTGCTATACGTTCTGACAGACATGATGAATCCATCACAAAGCGTGCAGTCACGCATGTTTTTTATACCTTACTGAATTTTGGTGAGCGCAATAAAATCCCTGAGAACACACAAGATTTTCGTGTCCTAGATCGATGCATGTTAGAAGCCTTAAAAGCTATGCCCGAGCGGAATCGCTTCATGAAAGGTTTGTACAACTGGGTGGGCTTTACCAGACTTGGTATTAAAGTGCGTACCGATCCTAGACTGCATGGCAGTAGTAGTTTTAATTTTTTCAGTTTGCTGAAATTAGGCGCAACAGGCCTGACTGCTTTTTCGAATGTGCCTTTACGTTTATGGACAGTCGTAGGGGGTAGTGTGTCCGTTGCTTCGATTGCTTATGCACTCTACATTGTGATCGATACACTCTTGTTTGGTAATGATCAAAGTGGTTGGCCTACGCTAGTCGTTGCCATTGCATTTTTAGGTGGGATACAGTTAATGTCCATAGGCATCTTAGGTGAATACATAGGACGTATTTTTACAGAAGTAAAACAGCGTCCCGCTTATTTCATTAGCCGCATCACCAAGAGCACAGAGCAACCACAGCACGAAGTAAAAAAATAATGAAGCAGTTGTTTTGGTTTGGTGTCGTGGGTGTAACAGCGATGTTGGTGCATCTAGGAACAGTGTCGTTAATGTTTGTACCTTGGGGCTTACATCCCTTAGCAGCGAATGTGTTGGGATTTTTAATCGCGTTTCAAGTCAGTCATGCAGGACATAGAGCATTCACTTTTACTACATCAACAGCCAGTGTAAGTCACACACGATTACGATTTTTTGCAGTTGCAGTTGGGAGTTTTTTAGTCAATGAAGCACTCTACGCTGCGCTCTTGCACTTCACTACCTTAGACTATCGCGTCGCATTAGCAATTGTTCTTGTCGTGGTTGCAGCACTCACATTTTTCTTGGCTCGCAATTGGGCATTTGCAGCCCAGGAAGCATCATGAAAACTCCAATTCGTAAACTTGTTTTATGTGCCGATGATTTTGGGCAGTCTGAACAAATCAGTCTGGGTATTATTGAACTCATCACCTCACGCCGTTTAACAGCCACTTCTGTGATGACAGAAGCCCCTTACTGGCCTTTAGGTGCAGCGCAATTAAGTAAAGTACATAAGTTAGCTGACATAGGATTGCACATTAATCTTACGCATGAATTTAAAGGATCAGATGCCAAGCAACCGCTCGCTTATTGGTTGTTGTTGTCCCAGTTAAAGCTACTCAGTCGTAAAAAATTAACGCGAAAAATTTGCCATCAAATCGATCTCTTTACGAAACATTTTGGACAACTACCAGATTTCATCGATGGTCATCAACATCTACATGCTTTCCCTGTGATTCGTGATGCATTAACGGATGCCATTGCAGCACGCTGGCCACAAGGTGGTGCGCTACCGTGGGTGCGCGCACCAGAACAATTAATTGATAACGGTGATGTCACTTTGAAAGCTGCTGTATTGCGATTTGCTTGTCGCGGATTTTCTGAGCATCTGCGTACTAAAGGTTTAACGAGTACGGCGCATTTTGGTGGCTTGTATTCCTTAAGCACTTATGGAAATTTTTCTGGCTTATTCAAACATTGGTTACATACTGCACCGCATGGCACCGTCATCATGTGTCATCCAGGTCGTGAAACATCGGATCATGATGATCCCATTGATGCGATTCGTCCTTTGGAATACGACTATCTTGCTAGTCCAGAATTTGCAGAAGAATGCAGGCTGGCTGGTGTGGAGCTTGCGCGTTACTCACAAATCGCAGCAGAATAATTTGCCTACTTGCTAATTATTTAATTCTTTGTAGAGTTTTGCAACATACCGTTCGTAATGCTGCCTTCAAACTTTCTCATTACTTACTCGTATAATTCGCCATCCGAACGAACTGAGTAAGACATCATGAAAAAAATAATTTTTGCTGCCATGTTGGCAAGTATGAGTACATCTACATTAGCTGAAGCCACTCTCTTTGGTGGTCAACCACAAGTAGTCTATGAACTAGAACATGAGCGAGTTGCAAATCAAGGAGGTCGCGCAAATGCACTCACACTCTATCCCGGCATACGTTGGAAAGAAGGTTGGATTAATCAAGCAGAACTCATGCTCACACATGAACATGAAGTGGAATACGAAGATGGCGATGTAGAACGTGCGAATAATCAGAAATTTGCAGTGCGTGTAAAAAAGAATGTGCAATTCACAGAACACTTCGGTGGATTTTTTCGTACCCTCGTTGGCCATAAATTCAAAAGCGAAGGTTCGTACAATTATGGCTACGTAGAGCCTGCACTCACCTATGAAATAGGACCAGTCACTTTATATTCAGGTTATCGCGTCATTCGTGCTTTTAGTAATGGACACACGAATGATTATGATCTGTTGCGTTTAGG
>CAMCXB010000106.1 GCA_945883145.1 Bordetella parapertussis
TAATAAATTATTTTGATTCTTCAAACTATTGAAGCGCTGATTATTCAAGGTTTACTTTACAATGCATAGTAATTCGCAGTTACATTTATCTTTAAAATAAAAAACATGTTTAAACCAAAAAAAAACTGCACCATTCTTTTGAATACGCATACCAAAGCCATGGTGTTTCTATTATCTCTTACATTAGGTAGCCCAGTTATCACGCAAGCAGCAAGCTTATTTGGTGATCACTCCTGCAAAGATTGGGGTAATTTGGAATACGCTACTAAAAAATCATGGACCAATGCCTTTCTTGCGCCCTTGAGTTTGACATATCAAGGCATACAAAAAACACGTAAAGATAATTACAACGATGATCCACTCTCTTTTGAAAAAGCAATCGAAAGTATTGATAACTTTTGTAAAACCCAACCTGAGCAAGATGCTAGTGCAGGCGCTATGCATTATTTAAAAATCCTCTCTGAAGAGTGAGGTATTTTCAAATTAATAATAAATAAATCAGTCATTCCAGTATTGCCAGTTAAGCAACGCATAAAGTTTTATTAAATTGCTAGCTTGTTATTTACCATTTTGACTAGAATCAATTTTTTTCATAAAAATAATTACTCAAAGAATCTTTATTGGTCAGTCTGAAGGATAATTGTTGCTCCACAACATTTGTTATTAGGCTGTATGAGAAATCCAAAAAAATCGTCTCAGACTGAGATAGCGACCAATAAAATTCCTTCAGCCACGCATGTTTTTAATCCCAAAGCCATCGATGAGATGGTGCATCAGCACATATCAAAAGCAGCACTGGGGTTTTCTCCCATTTCTCTCGCTCTAGCCTATGCCGATTGGGCCATGCATTTAGCGGTTTCTCCTGGACGTCAAATGGAGTTAGCGCAGAAAGCAGTCGAGCTCATGCAAAACGAATTCAAGCAAGCTGCACAGTCAAATAAAAATGGACAAGCAGCATCAGAAAAAGATCCGCGTTTTAGTGGAGCAGCATGGTCGCAATGGCCATTCAATGTCATGAAGAGTAGTTTCAAACTGAGTGACGCATGGCTGCAAGATGCAACCAAGGTCGATGGCATGTCATCGCATAGACAAGAGATGGTGAGTTTTTTTTCTAGACAGTTGTTAGATGCATGGTCACCTTCAAATTGGCCAGTGACAAATCCAGAAGTACTTGCACAAGGTGTAGAAACTTCAGGCAAAAGTTTGATGCAGGGCTATCAACTGTTTATGAAAGACCTACAACAAGCGCGCATTAACTCCACTAAACCGAATCCAGATAATTTAACACCGTTGCCTTTAACCGTTGGTCGTGATGTAGCGATTACGCCAGGTAAGGTTGTGTTTAGAAATAATTTGATTGAATTAATTCAGTATGAACCAACGACTAAAAAAGTCGCAGCTGAGCCCATACTCATCATTCCTTCCCCCATCATGAAGTATTACATCTTGGATTTATCGCAACATAACTCCATGGTGAAATATTTAGTGTCGCAAGGTTTGACGGTATTCATGATTTCATGGCGTAATCCAGATGCAGATGATCGTCATCTCGGCATGGATGATTACTTACAAACCGGCGTCATGGATGCAATGCGTCAAGTAAGACAGCTCGCAGATAGTGCTGCAATTCACACTATGGGTTACTGCTTAGGCGGTACCTTCTTAGCGATTGTTGCTGCCTTATTGGGTTCGGAAGAATTCCAGAAGCAAGAAATAAAAACAGATCATAAACATACTCAACCCTTACCTAAATTAGCGAGTGTCACTTTGCTGGCAGCACAAACAGATTTCTCTGAGGCGGGTGAGTTAGGAATATTTATCGATGACGATCAATTAAAAACGTTACGTGAACAAATTGCTCGCACAGGTTATTTAAGTGGTCGTCAAATGGCGGCAAGCTTCCAGTTCTTGCATGCTCGTGATTTGATATGGTCACGTAATACGCGTCGTTATTTATTGGGTGAGGAAGAAAGTAGTAATGATTTAATGAGTTGGAATGCTGACACTACACGTTTACCAGAGCGTATGCATTCAGAATATCTAGATACTTTGTTTCTTAATGATGATTTAGTTGAAGGTCATTATCAAGTTGCGGGTAATCCAGTCGCCTTAATGAAATTAAAAATGCCATTAATGGTGGTTGGTACAGTGCGTGATCATGTCTCGCCTTGGAAATCCGTGTATAAAATTCATTTGTATACAGATACCGACACCACCTTTATCTTAGCCTCGGGTGGGCATAACGCTGGTATTGTCTCTGAGCCAGGTCATGCAAAGCGAAATTATCAAATTTCTAGAGCAGCAGCTGGTCATGATTGGATACATGCAGATGATTGGCGAGAAACTGCAGAGCAGCATGAAGGTTCATGGTGGACTGCATGGAGTACGTGGTTACAAGAGCAAAGTAGTGCGCAAATACCAGCGCGTGAGATTGATGTGAAATCTGTGCTGTGTGATGCACCTGGTGAGTATGTCATGGTGCGCTATGCAGATTAAAGTTTTGAGAAAGAAATCTGATGCATGATTTATTTAGTTTGCGCGGTAAAAAAGGTCTCATATTAGGTCTTGCCAATGAACACAGCATTGCATGGGGTTGTGCGCAATTAGTCAGACAAATGGGCGCTGATGTAGTGGCGACCTGTTTAAATGATAAAGCCAGAAAATATGTTGAACCTTTAACACAGTCTAGTGGCATAGAGCTAGTGACATGTAATGTAGAAGATGCTGGTGCGATCGAAGCTTTAGTGAAAACAGCGATCGAGAAATTAGGTCATTTTGATTTTGTGATTCATTCGATTGCATGGGCACCGTTAGAAGATTTACATGGTCGCACCATCGACAGTTCTAGTGCAGGATTTGCTCGTGCTATGGAAGTGTCTTGTCATTCATTTGCGACCTTAGCGAAAATCTGCTCACCGCATATGACAAGCGGTGGTAGTTTGCTCACCATGACCTATCTAGGCGCTGATGAAGCAGTACCTCATTATGGATTAATGGGTCCGGTAAAGGCAGCATTAGAATCACTAGTCAAATACATGGCAATGGAACTGGGTCCTAGCAACATCCGTGTGCATGCAGTATCACCTGGTCCCGTTCCAACTCGTGCAGCTTCAGGTATTGATTCCTTTGATGAACTGATGCAAAGCGCCATACGTAAATCACCATTAGGTCGATTAGTTAGTTTGCAAGAAGTAGCACAGCTATGTGCATTCCTTTGTAGTGATGCTGCTTCTGGCATGACGGGACAAACTATTTATGTGGATGCAGGTTACCACGCTGTAGATTGAATAATTTTAAAAGAAGAATGACGCATGAATAAATCACAAGATATCAAGTGGACTGAAAACATCACCTATGATGAATTACAAATAGGACAGTCAGCAAAACTGATTCGTACACTCACACTCGATGATATTCGTGCATTCGCTGCAGTCTCTGGAGATACCAATCCTGCGCATCTTGATCCTGAATACGCCAATGACACCATATTTCATGGCGTGATTGCGCATGGCATGTGGGGCGGTGCATTGATATCTGCTGTACTTGGTACGCAATTCCCAGGGCCAGGTACGATTTACTTACAGCAGGATTTACATTTCACACGTCCAGTACACATAGGTGACACACTCACCGTCGTTGTCACCGTGAGTAGTAAGGATGATGAAAAAAAACGAGTGGGTTTAGATTGTCAGGTCATCAATCAAAAAGGTGAACATGTATTACATGGTGATGCACGAGTCATAGCGCCTACACAAAAAGTACGTCGTCCTAAAATTAATGCACCACATATTCAACTCTTTGATCCAGAAGCACGACTGCAAGCGCTGTTAGATAAAGCTGCGCATCTTGAAGCAGTGCGATGTGCAGTGGTTCATCCTTGTGATGCCGAATCTATTACGGGTGCATTAGATGCTGCGCGTGCTGGATTAATTATTCCTGTACTAGTAGGGCCAATAGAAAAAATGCGCGCGATTGCTGTGCAAGCAAATTGTGATGTCAGTGGAATAGAATTAATTAATGCACCTCACAGCCATGCAGCAGCAGAAAAAGCATGTGAAATGGCAGCGCAAGGCAAAGTAGAAATTCTCATGAAAGGTAGTTTGCATACCGATGAATTGCTGCATGCCGTTCTGTCGCAACCTAATTTGCGTACCGGTCGTCGCATGTCACATGTATTCCGATTTGATGTGCCACTCTATCCTAAGCCTTTACTCGTCACTGATGCAGCATTAAATATTTTCCCTACCCTGCTGGAAAAAGCTGACATCATTCAAAATGCTATCGATTTTGCTCACATCATGGGTACAACCTTGCCTAAGGTTGCAATACTCTCTGCATTAGAAACAGTGAATCCTGCAATTCCTTCTACGATTGATGCAGCAAGTCTATGCAAAATGGCGCAACGTGGACAAATTCGAGGTGGCATACTGGATGGTCCACTCGCATTTGATAATGCGATTTCTGCACATGCAGCGCAGATTAAACATATTGAATCACCGGTGGCAGGTGATGCTGATATTTTAGTCGCACCCGATCTAGAGTCAGGCAACATGCTTGCAAAACAATTGGAGTATCTCGCCGGTGCTAGTGGATCTGGCATAGTCATGGGTGCGCGGGTTCCTATTGCACTGACAAGTCGAGCTGATAGTGCAGCAGTCAGAGTCGCTTCCGCATTGCTAGCTTTATTATGTGCTCATCAATTGCGCACTGAT
>CAMCXB010000107.1 GCA_945883145.1 Bordetella parapertussis
AAGGTAGTTAAATCTGTCTTGGGTAATAGCATGTCAGAAGCAGAGCGGCGTGCTCCCAAGCTGTCACGTAAAACGCTGAGAAATACATTTGCTGAAGCCCGTTCAGGCGGTGTGTTTAGCGCAGCGATGCATAATGGGCGCCACATGCAGACGATGAGTTTCTCTGTTTGATTCAACTGTTCTAACAATTGGGAGACACTGCAGTCATGATCAAGTTGCCAACCCATCCAACGTGCTGCGCTAGCAAACTGAGCCATAGCAAGTTTGTCACTCCAGCTTAATCCTTTGGCTGTAATTAGCGCACTGAGTATATGTATGGGTGCAGGTAATGTGGAAGCAATAAAGTTGATACCTTTGCTTGCTGTTGGATAGCGCATTTGCAAAGGCAATCGCAACATGAGCTCAGACGGTTGCAATCCAACTGCACGCATCAGTCGCAAGGTTTCGCTATAGGCGCCGAGCAAGATATGCTGGCCATTGTCGAGATGATGTCCGTGCTGTGTAACTCGTCTTGCGCGTCCACCTGCTACTCGACCTGCTTCAATTAAAGTGACTTGATGACCTTTGCTCGCACATTCAACTGCAGCTGCGCAGCCAGCCCAACCAGCACCAATAACTGCGATTGAACGTTTGGATGGTCTATGTGAAGACATTAATTGCGCACCCACGTTTTCCAAGCTAGCCAGAGCTTACGAATCGGTGTTAATGAGAGTCGATGTTGAAGCACATGAAAACCATCATCTGCTATTTCATTCAATAAGCTGCGATAGATAGCGGCCATGATTAAACCAGGACGTTGTGCGCGCTTATCTTCTGCTGGTAATAATGCAAAAGCTACATCATAATAAGTCTGTGCACGTTCAACTTGAAAGCGCATTAATGCTTCAAATCGTTCACTATGTTTTGCGTTGAGTAATTCCGATGCAGGTACGTTAAAGGTCTGACATTCATTGATGGGTAAGTAAATGCGACCGCGACGTGCATCTTCGCCTACATCACGAATAATATTTGTGAGCTGAAAGGCGAGTCCTAGTTTTTCTGCATACTCTAATGTGCGAGCATTCGTGCAACCAAAGATACTGGCAGACATGATGCCCACTGCGCTCGCGACATGCCAGCAATAGCGTTCTAAGGCAATGAAGTCTAGATAGCGGGTTTGATCTAAATCCATTTCCATGCCATTAATGACAGCATGTAAATGTTCGCCCTTGATGTTAAAGGTTTCAACATGCGGTGCTAATGCTTGTGTGACTGGATGCGCTGGTGTACCTGCTAGCATGTTGTTGACTTCATTGCGCCACCAGTTGAGTGTGGTGCGTGCTATTGAAGTGTCAGTGCATTCATCAACCACGTCATCGACTTCACGACAAAATGCATAGAGTGCTGTAATCGCCAAACGTCGTTGTGGCGGTAAGAATAAAAAGCTGTAATAAAAACTGGAGCCGCTTTTTGCGGCTTTTTGTTGGCAGTATTCTTGCGGTGACATGATTATTTTTAAGTTCTAAGCAAAGGATAATTTTTATTTCACATCCAACAGGCGCGCCATAGCATCAAGGCCCAATCTGTTTTCACTAGCTGCGGTCGATGATGAAAAACATCATAGTCAACCGACTGTATTTTTTCTAGTATACGTAAGCCACCTTGGACAATCATTCTTAACTCCCATCCCATACGACCAGGTATCTGTTTTGGGAGCTCTGCGCCACTTAATAATAATGCACGGGCTCGTTGAACTTGATATGTCATTAATGCGCGCCAATCATCATCAAGTTTGGCGTGGGCTATGTGGTCTTCTGTAATACCAAAGCGGGCTAGATCGTCGAGTGGTAGATAGATGCGCGATTTTTCCCAATCAATTGCGACGTCTTGTAAAAAATTAATCAACTGTAGCGCGCTACAAATAGCGTCGGATTCTTTTAAGTTTTCTGATGTGTGCAGTTTAAATAAACTCAACATAATGCGGCCGACTGGATCTGCAGATCGTTTGCAATAGTCTAATAAGCTATCAAAGTTTGTATAACGCGTTGTAGTGATATCTTGTTTAAATGCTGAGAGTAAATCCTTGAATGCTTGCAGCGGAATTGCGTATTGCTTGATGACCGTTTCTAATTCCTGAAATAATTGTGTTTGAGGTTTTTGTTGTTGCTCAATGCAATATAACTCTTGTTCGTATATTGCTAGCGCAGCATATCGTTCCTCGGGGCTGGCTGTTCCTTCGTCGGCAATATCATCAGCTGATCGCGCAAAGGCATAAATCACTCTAATCGGTGCTCTTAAGTGAGCCGGTAATAGAGGCGAAGCAACTGGAAAATTTTCGTAATGCGAATTTGACATCAGATTCTACTGAGTGTTGGTGAAACGATAATCTTGTTCTTGCCAGTATTTGGCTATAATTAACTAACTTCAAAGTCAGTAAAAATATCTCCAACAATATCCTAGCCGCGCCTAATTTTTATCAGATTAAATAGGCAGGGCGAATAGTAAAGGAAAAACAGTGCTTCACATGATGAACAATTCGCGATCACAAGTCGCAACAAGCTTGGTTACTCGACTTTCAGTATTTGCCATCGCTTTGTTATTAGTCGCTTGCTCGGAAAAACCACCTGTAGTTGAAGATATTCGTCCTGTTCGCGCTATGCAAATTTCATCTGCAGGCGCAGAAAACATGATCGAGCTAGCGGGCGATATTCAGCCGCGTTATGAATCGCGTTTAGGTTTTCGGGTCGGCGGCAAGGTGATTGCACGTCAAGTTGAAATTGGTAGCGTGGTTAAGCGTGGCCAGGTGTTAATGCAGATTGATCCACGTGATTTACAACTATCCCAATCGCAAGCCAACGCATCTGTGAACGCAGCAGCGAGTAATTTATCGTTAGCAAAAGCGGAATATGAACGCTATCGTGAATTAAGACAAAAAAACTTTGTAAGCCAAGCTGTGTTGGATGCAAAAGAAGCTGCTTATAAATCCGCACTCGCGAATCATGAACAAAGCAATGCTGCTTTAAACATCGCAACCAATCAAAACAGTTATGCAAATTTAGTCGCTGATGCCGATGGTGTTGTCACTGCCTTGCAAGCAGAAGCAGGTCAAGTCATTGCAGCAGGAACGCCGGTAGTGCAATTGGCGAGAACGGGAGAGAAGGAAGCACGTATTAGTATTCCTGAAGATCAGGTCGAGCTAGTGAGACAAGTCAAAGAGATGCAAGTGCGCATCTGGGCAAATCAAGCGTTAGTGTTGCGTGGTCAATTACGTGAACTCTCGCCGGTCGCTGATCCAGCTACCCGTACCTATACTGCAAAAATTTCTATAGCCAATGCGCCTCCAGAGGTGCGGTTGGGAATGACGGCTACGGTGAGTTTTATTACGAAAGCGAATAAAAATCTGATTCGTTTACCTTTAACGGCACTCTTGAATGAAAAAAATCAAACTTCACTTTGGGTGATCGAAAATAGTGTTGTGAAATCAGTACCAGTGCAAGTCGGCGGTGTGATGGGCAATGAAGTCGTGATCGCTTCCGGTGTCAATGCAGGGCAGATGATTGTGACTGCGGGAGTGAACACCTTACGACCAGGACAAAAAGTAAAAGTACTGGGTCAAGAACTCGATACAAAACCACAACAACCTGCACCGTCATCAACTGAGGCGGGCAAATGAAAGATCGTCTCAATCTCTCGCGTTGGGCGTTAGAGCATATTCCTTTAGTACGTTATCTCATGGTGGTGCTGCTATTAGGTGGCATTTTAGGTTACAGCAAACTCGGTCAGGATGAAGATCCTCCGTTTACTTTTCGTGCGATGGTGGTGCGAGCTTACTGGCCTGGTGCGAGCTCGTTACAAATGGCGGAACAAGTCACCGACAAGCTAGAAAAGAAATTACAAGAAACGCCTTTCATCGACACCATACGTAGTTATTCCAAACCCGGTGAAACGCTGATCATTCTCCAATTGCGTGAATCAACGCCACCGAGAGAAGTGACCCAAGCTTGGTATCAGGTACGTAAAAAAATTGGCGATATACGTAGTTCTTTACCATCAGGCGTAATAGGGCCACTTTATAACGATGAATTCGGCGATACCTTTGGATCGATTTTTGCTCTTTCAGCAGATGGTTTTACGTATGCTGAAGTAAAAGACTATGCAGATTTTGTACGTCAACAATTGTTGAGTGTGAAATCAGTTTCTAAAGTCGAGCTATACGGTGTGCAGGATGAAAAAATATTTATAGAATTCTCTACCCGTAAATTTGCGCAGTTAGGTCTATCACTCGATAGCATTATTGCGCAGATCAATGAACAAAATGCAGTTGACGGTAGCGGTGTATTAGTTACCCCTAGCGATAATTTGCAAGTGCGCGTGACAGGTTCAATGCGTTCTGCAAAAGATTTTGAAAACATGCCTCTGCGTGCGAATGGCAATAGTTTTAGGCTGGGTGATTTTGCAAAAGTGAGTCGCGCCTTCATTGATCCACCGCGCGACAAGATGCGTTTTAATGGTAAGGAAGTCATTGGTTTAGGCGTCTCTATGGAAAAGGGCGGTGACATCATCGCTC
>CAMCXB010000108.1 GCA_945883145.1 Bordetella parapertussis
AGTATTAAAGGCTCATGCCAAGTCCAAATAGTAATCAAGGTAAAGACCGCAATACCGACTAGCCATGAACCGGGTAATTTCATTTTATGGATCACTAAGACCCAATAAATCAGCGGTATGAGAGCAAAGGCTAGTGGAAATCGAATCAACGGATGATTGGTCCATTTCCACTCTAACTCTTGCTCCATACTTGATACAGGACGTGCTAACTTAGGCTCAAAGACAAGATCATCATTACGCCAGCCACTCTTTTTAGGACGATTTTTAAAGAGAATAAAAAGTAAAACAAGTGCTAAGCCTAACCATAAAAATTTTCTAAGCGAGATAAATAGACTGTCGTCCCACAGAAAAAAACCTACGCTAGCCAGCAATGCCACGATCAGCAGCCAAGGTGCTAGTCGCAATAGCCAACCTCGTTGCTGATCTTTATTTTCTTGCCAAGCGTTTTTTTTTCGAAACCACATAGTCGTTTAATTTTTAAGCACAGGCTTTTTACGTATTGCATACCAACCGGCAGATCTGCGAAGAATCACACATTCTTTAGCAAGCTAGGCTTTGTTGATGACAAACTTTCCAGTCAGCTATTTTAGCAGCTCAGCCTGATTTTCTTGCTTTTGAGATATTTTTTATTTCCTCTGTTCCTAGCTCATCAGCCAATGGAATAAAGAGGTCTGTCTGATGCTTTTCGTCATTAACTGACGAAAATTGTCATCTAGTGACAATAATTGAATGTCGAATTTTTAGCACGCTCAATGATGCAGCATGGCCTTTATTTTTAATGGATCAAGTGCTTTACTAATTTGCATCAACAGCCTGCTCGCTTTTTCAGCTAATTAGCTCGACTTAGCAGAGTTTAAGGCATGTACTGATTTTGATTTTCTTAATCCACACGCACTGATCTCACTGCATAGAAAATTCAATACTGTTTTTAAGTTTGTTTTTAGCTTGGCATGAAGATTGCCATTTCGCCCAGATCCGCAACACCGTGGATCAATCTAAATCAAACTTTCTAAGACAGGAATATGAGATGAATTTATCTTATCGATATAAGCAAGCGCGCCAACAGCAAGATGGCTTTACTTTAATTGAACTTATGATCGTTGTTGCGATTATCGGCATCTTGGCTGCGGTTGGTATACCTGCTTACCAAGACTATACGGTAAGAACAAGAGCATCTGAAGGACCTAGTCTTGCAGCCTCAGCAATGACTGCTATGGGCATTGCTTGCAGTGCCTCTGAATTACAAAATGCCGATAATCCTAAACTAGGTTTACCTTCCACTATTTCTGGAAAATATGTTGCCTCGATTGACGCCAAAGGAAATGCAGCTGGTGATACTGGCACTATTACGATCACCTTTAACGCAATAGAACCCAAATTAGATAAGAAAACGATTGTCTATACTGGAGCATGTACGCCAAGCGGATTACGATGGTCAACAAGTGCTAGCACTATTGATGATAAATACTTTAAGAAAGACGCAGTTGAGGACAAAAAATAATATCTCTAATTATCAACTTAATGCTGTAGTTTTAATTTAAGTTTGTATTAATAAAAATGGGGAGCATTAGCTCCCCATTTTTTATTGAGTCCCAAAAGACTTACAGCATTTCTTTGAGCAGTCTTCCCATTTCTGAAGGATTGCGTGTCACTTTAATTCCGCAAGCTTCCATGATTTCTAATTTAGCTTCTGCAGTATCAGCACCACCAGAAATCAATGCACCTGCATGACCCATACGTTTACCCGGAGGGGCGGTTACACCAGCGATGAAACCAACGACTGGTTTTTTCATATTGTCTTTAATCCAGTAAGAAGCATTCGCTTCATCTGGACCACCAATTTCACCAATCATAATCACAGCATCGGTATCAGGATCATCATTAAACATTTTCATGATGTCGATGTGCTTCAAGCCATTGATAGGATCACCACCAATACCGACTGCGGATGATTGACCTAAACCCAATGCAGTGAGTTGACCGACTGCTTCATAAGTCAGTGTGCCTGAACGTGACACTACACCGATACGACCTTTTCTATGTATGTGGCCAGGCATGATGCCTATTTTGATTTCATCTGGTGTGATCAGACCTGGGCAATTTGGACCTAGCAGCAAAGTTTTGCTACCTGCTTTTGCCATCTTGTCTTTTAAGGCTAGCATGTCGCGCACTGGTATGCCTTCAGTAATGCAAATCGCTAAATCTAATTCTGCTTCGACTGCTTCCCAAATTGCGTCTGCAGCACCTGCAGGTGGTACATAGATCACAGAAACATTGGCACCCGTTTTTACTTTTGCTTCTTTGACGCTAGCAAAGATAGGAATGCCTTCAAAATCTTCTCCCGCTTTTTTCGGATTCACACCTGCTACAAAACAGTTTTCTCCATTTGCATATTCTCTACACATACGGGTATGAAATTGACCTGTCTTGCCGGTAATGCCTTGGGTTACGACTTTAGTATTTTTATTGATAAGAATCGACATGTTGAGTCCCTGTACGCTTAGTTCGAGTTGGCAGCTGCGACGACTTTTTGCGCTGCTTCAGCCATGGTGTCTGCGGAGATAATGGGTAGGCCTGAGTCTGCTAGCATTTTTTTGCCGATATCCTCATTAGTACCTTTCATACGAACCACGAGCGGTACTTTTAATGACACAGCACGAGACGCAGTGATCACACCTTCTGCAATCACATCACAACGCATGATGCCGCCAAAGATGTTTACCAAGATTGCTTTTAAATGTGGGTTTCGCAGCATGATCTTGAATGCTTCAGTCACTTTCTCAGCAGTCGCACCACCACCTACATCTAAGAAGTTAGCTGGTTCACCGTTAAATAATTTAATCGTGTCCATAGTTGCCATGGCTAGTCCTGCACCATTCACTAAACAACCAATATTGCCATCTAAGGAAATGTAAGCGAGATCAAATTTAGAAGCTTCCACTTCAGCTGGATCTTCTTCATCTAAATCACGATAAGCGACGATCTCTGGATGACGATATAAAGCATTCGAATCAAAATTAAATTTTGCATCGAGTGCGATGACTTTACCGCTACCAGTCACAATCAATGGATTAATTTCAGCCAGTGATGCATCGGTTTCCCAATACGCTTGATATAAACCTTGTAATTGTTTGCGTGCATCTGCGATTGAAGCTGCAGGAATACCAATTTTTGCTGCGATGTCATCAGCCTCAGCATCTTTTAATCCTGTTGCTGGATCAATTGCAATCTTATGTATCAGCTCTGGATGTTTTTCAGCGACTTCTTCAATATCCATCCCGCCTTCACTTGATGCCATTAATACGATGCGTTGTGACACACGATCTGTCACTAACGATACATAGAGTTCTTTTTTAATGTCTGCGCCTTCTTCGATTAACAGGCGTCTGACTTTTTGACCTTCAGCACCAGTTTGATGGGTGATTAATTGCATACCCATAATTTGGTTTGCATATTCTTTCACTTGCTCAAGTGACTTCGCCACTTTCACACCCCCACCTTTGCCTCGTCCACCTGCATGAATTTGTGCTTTAACTACCCATACAGAGCCACCTAATTTTTCAGCAGCTTTGACGGCTTCATCCACATTCATACATGGGATACCTTTAGGTACCGTGACACCGAATTTATGGAGAATTTCTTTTCCCTGATATTCATGAATTTTCATGCGAGCTTTCCTTCTGGAGCGAGTTTGGTGAAAGAATGATTAATAATATTTTTTCTTGACGGGCATATGACTAAGCCTGAACTTTTGCTACCCAACGTGGATAAAATTTTGCTACTGCCAAGCCATCGGTACGCAATGCATGGCAACGATTTAATTGAAAGGGTTGTTGTTCCCCTGCTTGTAAGACCTCTGTATCACCGGTTGGAATTACATCACCTGCAAAAGCTTGAATCACGGCAGTCGGCAACATGGAAGCTAATTCAGTCAGGTGGGTACAACCAGCAATTCCA
>CAMCXB010000109.1 GCA_945883145.1 Bordetella parapertussis
TCTATACAGCGCAAAGTGGTTTGATAGGCGGTCCATTTCCTAACCATAAATCTTTATTTACTGTTCGTCCTGGTGCTCGCAGCTTAGAACAAGCAGATAAGCTACAAGTTGTGCTTGATGCAGAAGTGAACGGCGTAAAACTCACTAAGACCTACACCTTTAAAAAAGGTGAATATGAAATCGATCTCAAGCATGAAGTTCGTAACACGACTGATACTACAATTACGCCTTCAGTCTATGTGCAGTTTATACGTGATGATGCCAAGTTAGATGGCGACTCTATGTTTTACAGCACCTTTAGTGGGCCCGCTGTTTATACCGAGCTAGAAAAATTTCAAAAAGTGTCTTATGAAGACATAGAAAAAGGGAAAAATCCACCGGCAAAATTAGTTGAGTATGGTTGGATCGCAATGGTGCAGCATTATTTTGTTTCAGCTTTTTTGCCTGAAGATAAAGTATCAAGTGAGTTATTCACGAAAAGAATTGATGCGCATCTTTACGCAGTAGGCGCAATTATGAAGTTGGGTACGATTGCTCCTGCAGCGAGTCTTGCTCAAAGCGGAAAAATTTATGCAGGCCCACAAGAATCAGCACTCTTAGAAAAGTTTGCGACTGATTTTGATTTAGTCAAAGATTATGGTTGGTTAACAATTATTGCTAAACCTATCTTTGGTTTAATGGATTATATTTATTTCGTATTGGGTAATTGGGGTTGGACAATTATTGTTCTCACTATTTTAATTAAGCTCGCTTTTTTCCCACTTTCAGCAGCAAGTTATAGAAGCATGGCGAAGATGAAACTCGTCACACCAAAAATGACTGCAATACGTGAGCGGCATAAAAATGATCCGCAAAAAATGAATGCGGCAATGATGGATTTATATAAAACAGAAAAAATAAATCCGCTCGGTGGTTGTTTACCTATCGTTGTGCAAATCCCTGTATTCATTGCGCTCTACTGGGTGCTCTTAGCAAGCGTAGAAATGCGCAATGCGCCTTGGTTAGGATGGATACATGACTTATCTGCACCGGATACTTTGTTTGGTGTTATCCCTGGTATCAATATGCCTGTAGGCCTGCTACCTATCTTGATGGCAGTCTCCATGTTTATTCAGACTAAACTCAATCCAACACCACCTGATCCGATTCAAGCCAAGGTCATGCTGTTTATGCCTATCGCTTTTTCATTCATGTTTTTCTTCTTCCCATCCGGTTTAGTTTTATATTGGGTCGTGAATAATGTTTTATCAATTGGACAGCAGTGGGCAATTACAAAAAAATCTACACTAGAAAAATCCTAATTGATTACTGTGCTTTTTGTTAAATACCAATCCGCGCTGAATGCTTAGCGCGGATTTTTTTTTAATCAGGCTAAAATTGAGGAATGAAACTTGATTCCTCTCCTATCGTCGCCATTGCAACCGCCCCAGGTCGAGGCGGCATAGGCATAGTCCGCATCTCTGGTAAAAACCTCATGCCTCTTGCGCAGGCTATTTGCAAACAGCCGCAGGCATCGATGCAAGCTTTGCAATTAACACCACGACATGCCACCTATACCGACTTTATACGCGCTGATGGCAGCGTGATTGATAGTGGACTAGCTCTATATTTCGTCGCACCGCATTCTTATACCGGTGAAGAAGTATTGGAATTACAAGGCCATGGTGGGCCGGTGGTCATGCAAATGCTATTAGACCGATGCTTAGAAGCGGGAGCAGAGCACGAGCTGCGCTTAGCCTTACCAGGTGAATTTACTTACCGCGCCTTCTTAAACGATAAGCTCGATCTGGCTCAGGCAGAAGCGGTATCCGATCTCATCGAAGCATCGAGTGAAGCCGCTGCCAAACTTGCGCAGCAATCTTTATCCGGTGCGTTTTCTGATCAAATCCTCGCCTTAGTTGAGCAAGTGGTCGCATTACGTTTATTAGTTGAAGCTACGCTCGATTTTCCAGAAGAAGAAATTGAATTTTTGGAAAAATCAAATGCCAGAGGGCAGTTACAAACTATTCGCGAGACCTTAGCCAAAGTTTTTTCACAAGCGGCACAAGGTTCTGTTTTGCGTGAAGGTCTGAAGGTAGTACTTGCTGGTCAACCAAATGTGGGTAAAAGTTCGTTATTAAATGCACTAGCTGGCTCAGATGTAGCGATCGTGACTTCTGTCGCTGGTACGACACGCGATAAAATTATTGAAACCATACTGGTCGATGGCATTCCTATCAATATTATTGATACAGCAGGTATACGTGATGATGATGAAGCGCCAGATGAAGTAGAACGGATTGGTATTTCTCGCACATGGGATGCATTAGCCAACGCCGATGTGATTATGCATATCCTCGATGCAAGCCGAGGTCCTACGCGTGGCGATGATGAAATACTGGCGCGACTTCCTAGCAATATTCCTATCCTACGTATCTGGAATAAAATTGATTTATCTGGTCATCGTGCTATGTCTGAAACGCTATCTGATGCAACCCATATTTATCTCTCAGCAGCAGAACATACTGGGTTAGAGTTGTTGCGCAAAGAATTACTCTCCATCGCAGGTTGGCAGCAAACAGGAGAATCTGCTTATCTTGCGCGTGAAAGACATTTAATTGCCTTGCAAACTGCGCAATCTCATCTTGATGTTGCGGCTAATCTGGCAGAACAAAATGATCAGTCGCTAGACTTATTTGCAGAAGAATGTCGCTTAGCGCAAGATAGTTTAAACAGTATTACTGGTAAATTTACTTCTGATGATTTACTCGGTGCGATATTTAGTCGATTTTGTATAGGAAAATAATTTTAAAAACTTTAATTTATATAAATTCTATTTATAATTTTTTAGGGGCTTCGTACATCGTGTTTCACAAATCGGATTCTTTCTCACCAACAAAAATTCATTTTCTTATATCTATCTTATTGGCTTGTTCATTAAGCTATGCAGCAGATGCAGCGAAACTTGAAATATTCATGACCACAAATTCTTGTAAGTATTGTGATCTTACGGATGCTAATTTTGCAGGTAAAAATTTACGTGGGGCTGATTTTGAAAATGCCAATATCGGCGGCGCAAATATGGCAAAGGCAGATTTATCAGAAAAGCCTTTAGAGAAGCGTACGCTTGCAACAAATTTTCAAAGTGCGAATTTGAAAAAAACTGATCTATCAGGCGCAAATTTAACGCGTGCAGATTTCTCTAATGCTTATTTGCGCGAGACGAATTTTACGGGCGCAAATTTAACTGGCGTAATACTTACCGGCGCCAATATTAAAGGGGCTAACTTCACAGGAGCAAAATTGGATGGCGCAAAATTAGAAGAAGCAAAATTTTGCAATACCACCATGCCAGATGGCAGCATGAATAATTCTGGTTGCTAGTTTTTTATTTCAGCTTCAAGTAAAAATGCCGCCCGTGGGCGGCATTTTTGTTAGGCATAGTGTTATTGCTTAATTGCTTCTATAGCAATATCAATTCTTACTTCATCACCAACGTTTGGTGCATATTTACCTGCATTGAATTCTGAACGCTTAATAGTGGTGTAAGCATTCGCGCCAATCGCATCTTTCTTTTGCATAGGATGCGGCATAGCTTGGAATGAAGTCACAGTTAAGGTAACTGGTTTCGTTACGCCTTTAATGGTGAGATTGCCTTCAATTTTTGCAGGCTTATCGCCTTCAAACACGACGTTGGTCGATTTAAAAATCGCTTTAGGATATTTAGCGGTATCTAAAAAATCTTCGCCTTGGATATGCTGGTTAAACAATGTCGAGCCTGTGTCTACAGATTTAGCATCAATCTCTATATCAACAGATCCAGTTTTCGCTGCTTTATCAAATACGACTTTACCTGTAG
>CAMCXB010000110.1 GCA_945883145.1 Bordetella parapertussis
TTCCTTTTTTTAAAAAACCTTTACCGCCATCTAGCGAATTAAGTCGATGACAAAACCTCTATCTTCAACGCCTATGCGCGAAGTGCCAGCAAATTCGGATGCACTTTTAACTATACCGACACAAGCAAAATTAATTTTGCAATTGTTAAAAAAAATTAAATACGGATCTTTGCGTCTTGAATGTCCAGACCATAGCGTGCTGCATTTCGGCGACCACTCCACGCCTGTTACCTTACATCTAAAAAACTGGCAACCCTGTATCGCAGCAGTTAAATCGGGAGATATCGGTTTTGCAGAATCCTACATACATGGTGATTGGACTACCGACGATCTACCGCGCTTATTAGAATTTTTTATTCATAATCGTAAAGCAGTCGAAACCGCAATCTATGGCACGTGGTGGGGCAGTCTGCTCTACCGTATTAAACATATTTTTAATCGTAACTCGCGCTCAGGTAGTCGTCGTAACATCCATGCACATTACGATATCGGTAATGATTTTTACCGATTATGGCTGGATCCTTCCATGACCTATTCCAGCGCTTTATTTAAAGAATCGCATTACACCTTAGAACAAGCACAACATGCAAAATACACACGTATCTATGAGCAAATTGATGCTACCGCTGGCACTAAGATTTTAGAAATTGGTTGTGGCTGGGGTGGCTTTGCAGAATATGCGACTAGACAAGGCGCATACATCACTGGACTCACTCTCTCCTCTGAACAACTAGCATTTGCACGTAAACGATTAGCAGATGCTGACTTAGATCAACATGCTGATTTGCGTTTACAAGATTATCGCGACACACAAGGCGAATTTGATGCCATCGCTTCTATAGAAATGTTTGAGGCAGTGGGAGAAAATTATTGGGATAGTTATTTCTCTTGTGTTGCATCACGTTTAAAAACTGGTGGTAAAGCTTGTATACAGACCATCACCATTGCTGATGAATTATTTGAACGTTATCGCAAAGGTACTGACTTCATTCAACAATATATTTTCCCAGGTGGCATGCTGCCTTCACCCTCTGTATTTCGTGCTCATGCAGAAAAGCAGGGGCTACATGTTATCGATGAATCTAGTTTTGGTTTGGATTATGCGCGCACTCTCTCACTTTGGGATCATGCATTCCAACAAAAGAAAGAACAAATCTATGCTTTAGGTTTTGATGAACGCTTTAAGCATACTTGGGAGTTTTATTTGGCTTATTGCGAAGCGGGATTTCGCGCCAAGAGTATTGATTTATTTCAATTTACTTTGCAAAAAAAATAGGATTATGTATCGCACTATGAAATTCATCACGATTACTGCTGGTTTTATTTTGTGTGTCTCGCTTATGGTAAGCAATGCCCAAGCTGTAAGTGTGCCAGATTACATCAACACAGAAATCTCAGAAGCACAGCTACAAGGACAAGGCTTACTGACTTGGTTTGGCTTTAAAATTTATTCGGCTAATTTATGGGTGAGTAAAAAAAATAGTTCGGTGCAAAACATACTGAATCAGCAATTTGCACTTGAACTGCAGTATCAGCGCAAATTAGAGGGTGTTGAGATAGCAAAAGTCAGTATTGAAGAAATTAAACGACTAAACATAGGCACTGATGCACAACAATCATCGTGGTTAGTTAGTATGAAAGCGCTTTTCCCTAATGTGGAAAAAGGTTCGCGCTTAACTGGCATACATGCACCCGGCGAAGCCACACGGTTTTATAGAGACGGCAAACTCATAGGCGAAATCACTGATCCACAATTTGGCACTGCATTTTTTTCTATTTGGCTAGATACAAAAACCCGTGAGCCGGCACTCCGTCAGGCTTTGTTAGGATCGAAGTGAACTCCCTATCACGCACTGCCTTATTTTCTTATGGTTTATTTGGACTACCACTGGCACTGGTTGCCTTGCCAATTTATGTCTTAGTACCTCAGCTATATGCACAAAATTTTGGTTTATCCTTAACTGTCATTGGACTCACTCTACTCATAGCAAGAATCCTCGATGCTTTTGTTGATCTTCCATTGGGCTTATGGATAGATAATAAAAAAACAAAACTAGGCTATGCGTATTTTATTTTGCTCTCTTTGCCATTTCTTTTAATTGGTTTCATTGCTCTCTTCCACCCACAAGTCTCAGATAAAACGCCTCTTGCAATATGGTTTTTTGTTAGCTTAGCCTTAGTCTATTTCGGCTTTAGCCTTGCTAGCATTGCCCATAATAGTTGGGGCGCTAGCCTCACTTGGCAACGTGGAGAGCGTGCGCGTTTAACAGCAACGCGTGAAGGATGTGCTTTGCTTGGTGTGATCTTAGCTGCTGCTATTCCTACTTTATTTGGCTTAGCTTGGTTATCTGTTTTATTTAGTGTCAGCTTACTTGTTTGTGCCTATGTTTTACTGCGTTACGCTCCATCAGGACGTCATATCGTCAGTGATGAAAAAGCTGACTCTGTTTTTACTCCTCTACGTAATCGGCAATTTCTAAGCTTACTAAGTGTGTTTGCTGCCAATGGTATTGCAGCTGCCATCCCTGCTAGCTTATTTCTATTTTTTGTATCGGATAGATTGCAATTAGCTTCCTATGCAGGTTTATTTTTAGTTCTTTATTTTCTTGCAGCTGCCTGTGGATTACCACTGTGGGCAAAACTAGCACTTAAATTTGGAGAAGCACAGGCTTGGTTAGCTGCCATGGCCTTAGCTTTGCTTGTATTTATTTGGGCAGCCAATTTAGCACCCGGTTCTTTAATTGGTTTTGGCTTTGTTTGTGTTGCATCAGGCGTGGCCTTGGGTGCTGATCTTGCACTTCCACCTGCTTTACTCGCCGCTGTGATTGGTGCAGCAGGACATGATGGCCATAGAGAAGCGAGTTATTTTGGTATTTGGAGTTGGACTACCAAAATGAATTTAGCTTTAGCAGCAGGCATCTCTTTACCTCTACTGGAATTTTTAGGTTACACACCAGGACAAAGCACGACATCATCCTCAAGTGCACTGGTGATTGCCTATGTCTGGCTACCTTGTTTATTGAAATGTTTGGCCATGTTTTTATTATGGCGCGCTCCACTCAAGAATTTATAAATTGTCTATGTCTGGTTACCTTGTTTATTGAAATATTTGACTATTTTTTATAGCGATCTCGAACCAAGAATTTATAACCCTGAAAGGTTAAGACCATGTCACTAAGAAAATTATGTGTCGTACTGATGATGAGTAGCCTCAGCCTGTTATTCGGTTGTGGCACTACGGTGACACCGAGTGATTATGCATCTGAAAAACCAAGCTTAGATTTACAAACGTATTTCAATGGCACCATTGATGCTTGGGGTATGTTTCAAGATCGATCCGGCAAAGTAGTGAAACGATTTACGGTAGTGATGCGTTGCACTTGGCAAGGTGATGTCGGCACACTCGATGAAGATTTCACTTACTCGGATGGCAAAAAACAAAAACGTATTTGGACTTTAAAAAAAGTGGGGCCAAATCGTTTTATAGGCACTGCTTCTGATGTAGTGGGTGAAGCAGTCGGTGTAGTCAGTGGCAATGCTTTACGTTGGCAATATGTCTTAGCTTTACCAGTCGACGATCAAGTCTACAACATGAATTTCGAAGACTGGATGTTCCAAATGGATGACAAAGTCATGCTCAACCGTGCAGTGATGAGTAAATTTGGTATTCGTTTCGGTGAAGTCACACTTTCATTTACTAAGCGAGTTGAGTAATGTCAGTATTCTTAATAGGTGTATTTTTTAGACTTGCTGCCTCAGTCGTCTTTATCGATAAGGCGACGTATGAATCCTAAAATTAGTTCATGGAATA
>CAMCXB010000111.1 GCA_945883145.1 Bordetella parapertussis
AGGGTTAGCGCAGCCGATAATGACGTCTTCAACAGCACCTGCATCTATTCCCGCGCGCTGTATCGCTGCTTGTAAAGCATGCCCGCCCAAGGAGGCACCATGCGTCATATTAAAAGCACCTTTCCAAGATTTAGCTAAGGGGGTACGAGCGGTAGAAACAATGACTGCATCGGTCATGAAAATCTCCTGATGAATATCTCAATAAAAGAAATGGGATAAAACTTAATTTACAGCGGGTTGAGGTTTGGCTGCTTATTTTTCAGAGCTAGGAGCCAAAAATTGCCGATGAGAATAGCATATTTACCCGCACGATCGTTCGCAAATTCCAGTTGGCGCTGTAAGTTTCTGTAAGTTCCAAGAAAGGAATACGTAAGTTACACTGCCTACACTCTGCGCTATTGAGGCAAGGAGCGTTTGCCCAATACAAACTTATTAAAATATTAAGGAGATATTATGGCCACAGCTGAGGCTCCGGTGCATGTCATTACGCCGGAAGAACGCAAGGTTATCTTTGCGTCGTCCCTAGGTACCGTATTTGAATGGTACGACTTCTATTTATATGGCTCACTTGCCGCCATTATTGCGAAGCAGTTTTTCGCAGGCACTGATCCCAACACCGCATTTATTTTTGCTCTGCTAGCCTTTGCTGCTGGTTTCTTGGTACGTCCTTTCGGCGCCATCGTGTTTGGCCGTTTGGGCGACATGGTAGGTCGTAAGTACACCTTCTTAGTCACCATTCTGCTTATGGGTGGCTCAACATTTATCGTAGGATTATTACCTACCTATGCCAGCATAGGTATAGCCGCGCCTATCATCCTCATTATTCTGCGTATTTTGCAGGGCTTAGCTCTCGGTGGTGAATATGGTGGTGCGGCGACTTATGTTGCTGAGCATGCGCCAGATCACAAGCGCGGTGCCTTCACTGCGTGGATACAAACCACTGCAACACTAGGTTTGTTCTTGTCTTTGATGGTGATTTTAGGAACCCGTACTGCTATCGGTGAAGAAGCATTTGCTGACTGGGGCTGGCGTATTCCTTTCTTGGTTTCGATTTTCTTACTCGGCATTTCAGTTTGGATTCGTTTATCTATGAATGAATCACCTGCTTTCCAGCGCATGAAAGACGAAGGCAAGGTTTCTAAAGCACCGTTATCCGAAGCATTCGGCAAATGGAAAAACCTCAAAATTGTGATCCTGGCTTTAGTGGGTCTGACAGCAGGTCAAGCCGTAGTTTGGTACACCGGTCAGTTTTATGCTTTGTTCTTCTTGACGCAAACGCTAAAAGTTGACGGTCCTACTGCGAACATTCTGATTGCGGTATCACTCCTCATCGGTACGCCATTCTTTATTATTTTTGGCGCACTGTCAGACAGAATCGGTCGTAAGAACATCATCATGGCGGGCTGTCTGTTAGCAGCGGCAACTTACTTCCCAATCTTTACGGCATTGACGCACTATGCCAATCCAGCCTTGGAAGCCGCACAAAAGAATTCGCCTGTGATTGTTGTTGCGGATCCTAATGAATGCCAATTCCAGTTCAATCCTACTGGCACCAAGAAATTTACTTCTTCGTGCGACATAGCAAAAGCTAAGCTTGCTTCTATGTCGGTTAACTATAAGAATGAAGAAGCGCCAGCTGGTACACCTGCAGTAATTAAAGTAGGTGACACGGTTCTAGAATCTTATAGTTCTGCCGGTTTACCAAAAGATGAAGCTAAAGCCAAAGAAGATGAATTCACTGGCAAACTCAAAGAGATGATCAAATCAGCAGGTTATCCAGCTAAAGCTGACTCTGCCATGATCAACAAACCTATGGTCTTGTTGTTGTTATTTATTTTGGTGATCTATGTAACGATGGTCTACGGTCCGATTGCAGCTATGCTGGTTGAGATGTTCCCAACACGCATACGCTATACATCGATGTCACTGCCGTATCACATCGGTAATGGATGGTTTGGCGGACTGTTACCAACTACAGCGTTTGCATTGGTTGCCTACAAAGGCGATATTTATTATGGCCTCTGGTATCCCATCATCATCGCGTTGATCACTGCAGTCATTGGTATTCTGTTTGTAAAGGAAACCAAAGATAACGATATCTATGCTTCTGATTAAATCTTAGATTTACTCTAGATTCAAAACCGCCAGTTCGCTGGCGGTTTTTTTTCGCCTATTACTTTTTAAAACTACAAAGTGTAGGTAGTTGATGCGTTCTTTATTAACTAAAAAATTCCAAAAGTAATTTTCTTGCTTCACATAAATAAAAAAATCTCTAAACCAGTTTCAAAACTTAGACCGTTGTTTCTGACATACAAAAACACAATTTCCTATGACACATAACAAAACTATGATTTTTTGAACCAACAAAATGACTATCGGAATGGAACCAATTTGATTAGATTCAGTGTTTGACAACATTCTTTATGTCGAAGAAATTTTTCTTCTTCTTAATTCAATTATTTTTTTAGAAATCATCTTTGAGAAACTTTTTCAGTATCCATTGAAACAAGCTATTAAAAACGATACCGGCCAAAGGAGAACATATGGATATTGAATGGCTAGAAGATTTTCTCGTTCTCTCAGAATTATCTAGCTTCACACGAGCAGCACAAAGTCGCAATGTTACTCAATCGGCTTTCAGCCGTCGAATACGTTCACTCGAAGAATGGGTAGGCATACCGTTAATTGATCGTGATACCGTACCTCCTAGACTGACTATGGCTGGTTATTTATTTCGAGACACGGCTAGAGAAATGGTGAAGCAATTGCATGAAACGCGAATGGCATTAGGTCATCGTAATTATGCATTTTCAGGGACTAAGTTTTTTGTTTCGCATACATTAGCGGCACATTTTTTCTCAGACTGGATCTTAAAACTCAATCAACGCGTCAATGGTTTGAAGTTTGAATTAATCACAGGTGAAACCTATGAAGGTATTCTTAATTTATCGAATGCACGCTGTGATTTATTAATGATTTATTCCAATCCCTTAGCGCCTATGACCTTAGAAGAAAAAGCATTTCCCTCTATTTTCTTAGGTAGTGATCGATTAGTGCCTGTGGTGTCGCCCACAGAAAATGGTGAATTACGGTTTCCTTTACTCGATGCAAAATCACGCAATTTGCCTGTGCTCAGCTACCCACCCGATACATTTTTTGGACGACTTTGTAACGGCATTGTGCGCTTTACGAGCAACCATCCTCAATTTAATGTGATTGCACAAAGATCCTCATCACGCGTACTGCATTCCTTAGCATTACACGGCAT
>CAMCXB010000112.1 GCA_945883145.1 Bordetella parapertussis
TAACGTATGTCAATCGCTTGTAGATTGGTAATGCCTTCTACATAAGCTTGATCAAATTGCACCGGTGTACCAAAAGCAATCGCTGACATGATGCTCGCTTTATGTGCTGCATCGATACCTTCTATGTCAAAGGTGGGATCCGCTTCTGCATAACCCAAACGTTGCGCTTCTTTTAGCACAGTGGCAAAGTCCAAGCCTTTGTCACGCATTTCAGAGAGTATGAAATTGGTGGTGCCATTGATGATGCCAGCCACCCACTGTATGCGATTTGCGGTTAAGCCTTCACGCAATGCTTTGATGATGGGTATACCACCAGCGACAGCTGCTTCGAATGCAACGATCACACCCTGCTCTTCTGCTGCTTTGAAAATTTCAGTACCGTGCTTTGCGATTAGTGCTTTATTCGCAGTGACTACATGCTTACCATTGGCAATCGCTTGCATGACGAGTTCACGTGCAATGCCATAACCACCAATGAGTTCAATCACTACATCAATATCAGGACGATTCACAACTAAGTGTGCGTCACTCACTACTTCAACATCACCACCGGTTATTTCTTTGGCGCGCGCTGTATCGAGATCAGCCACCACTGCGATTTCAATGCCACGTCCTGCACGTCGTATGATTTCTTCTTGATTGCGTTTTAAAACGGTGAATGTACCTGCACCTACTGTGCCTATACCAAGCAGACCTACTTTAATTGGTTTCATGTGTAATGGTTGATGCTGTTATGTGAAAATCAGGCACGTGCATGCAAGCGACGATAGCCATCTAGGAAGTGAGCAATCCGTCCAATCGCTTCGGTTAAATCATCGGTATTCGGTAAGAACACAACTCTGAAATGATCGGTGGTGGCGCAATTGAATCCTGTGCCTTGCACGATGAGTACGCGCTCAGCAGCTAATAAATCATAAGCAAATTGCTGATCATCTTCGATAGGATAAAGCTTAGGATCAAGCTTAGGAAACATATACAAAGCTGACTTAGGCTTGACACACGTCACACCAGGAATGTCGGTTAAAAGTTTGTGTGCTAAATCACGTTGACGTAGTAAGCGACCACCGGTTCCCACTAAATCATTAATGCTTTGATAGCCACCGAGTGCGGTTTGAATTGCAAACTGGCCTGGTGCATTGGCACACAAACGCATGGAGGCCAACATATTCAAACCTTCTATGTAATCTTTTGCGTGTTTTTTCTCGCCTGAGACTATCATCCAACCCGCACGATATCCGCAAGAGCGATAATTTTTTGAAAGACCGTTAAAGGTGATAAATAAAACATCATCAGCCAGTGATGCTAATGACGTATGTTGGGCACCGTCGTATAACACTTTGTCATAGATTTCATCAGCAAAAATAATCAGTTGATGCTGACGTGCGAGTTCTACAATTTGCTGTAACAATTCAACGGGATATAAAGCACCGGTAGGATTATTCGGATTGATGACAACAATGGCGCGTGTGTTGGAATTGATTTTTTTGCGTATGTCTTCTATGTCCGGCATCCAATCAGCTTGTTCATCGCAGACATAGTGAACGGGCGTACCACTTGAGAGACTGACTGCAGCGGTCCATAAGGGATAGTCAGGTGCAGGGACTAACACTTCATCGCCGGTGTTGAGCAGTGCATTCATGCTCATGACGATTAATTCTGAAGCACCATTGCCTAGATAAATGTCATCAATGGTGACGCCTTCAATATTTTTTTCTTGGCTGTATTGCATGATCGCTTTACGCGGTGCAAACAAGCCTTTGGAGTCGGTGTAACCGGAGGCATTTCCCATATTGCGTATCATGTCTTGCACGATTTCATCAGGCGCATCAAAACCAAACACGGCCAAGTTGCCAATATTGAGTTTTATAATTTTGTGGCCTTCTTCTTCCATCTGGCGTGCTTTTTCCAGCACTGGACCACGTATGTCGTAGCAAACATCTGCTAGTTTTTTCGATTTTTGGATTTGTTTCACAGCTGTTTCTCGCTCAAAAAATGCAGGCGCCAGTCAACACAGTGTTGCAGCGCGAAAAAACAACCATTTTGCCCCAAATTAGGCAGTCTTATCAATGTTTATAGCGGATTTTGACGGGCATTTCAGCGCGGTTCGGGCTAAAATTGCGGCCATTATGAAGCTACACACTACCTCCACGCAGCAATACCAGACCGTCACTGGCTATGAAGAGAATTGGGTCGAGATTAATGCGATCAAATTTAGTCACAGCTTATTAGTTATGCCTGAACAGGCTCCTGTGCGTTGGAATGTCGCCGCCTTCACCTCACTCACAATTGAGCATTTCTCAGAAATTGAATCCCTAGAGCCGGATGTTGTCATACTGGGTACAGGTAATCGGCAGCATTTTATTCATCCCCAACTGATCGCGAATTTGACCGCACGCCGAATAGGGGTGGAATGTATGGATAATCAAGCAGCTTGTCGAACTTATAATATTTTGATGGCCGAGGGTCGTAAAGTCGCTCTGGCTCTTATTTTGTCCGACTAGTTTTTTAGAGTTTGCTGAATCTGATGGTAGCGCTAGAATAAATATCCCTAAGTTTGTGCGGTTAATAGAGCTATGATTTAGGCAATGCGGTACATTGCTCACAAATTTTAATCATTTGCCAGGAGACGCTATTTTGTCTGACCGCCCTTCTATTTTGAATATGACCGTGCCCGATTTTTCAGCCGAAATGACGGGCGATATGCCTTTTCAACTCAGCGCCTATCAAGGTAAGAATGTAGTGCTGTATTTTTATCCTAAGGACAATACACCAGGCTGCACTACAGAGAGCATGCAGTTTCGTGACGTGCACCCTGAATTTGCAGCCGCCAACACCGTCGTCTTTGGTATCAGTCGCGATAGCCTACGATCGCACGTAGGTTTCAAAACAAAACTTGAATTGCCTTTTGAATTGATTTCAGATGGTGATGAAAAAGTCTGTACGATGTTTGATGTCATCGTTATGAAATCAATGTATGGTAAAAAAGTTCGAGGGGTTGAGCGATCAACTTTTGTCATTGACGTCACAGGTAAAATAGTGAAAGAATGGCGTGGAGTAAAGGTTCCAGGACATGTCGATGAAGTTCTGGAATTGGTGAAGAATCTCTCTTAACGATTCATAACTAATTGAAATTAAATAATAAATTTTATAGAGGCTGTTTAGGAAAAAGGCATATTGCCTTTTGCTTAAACAGCCTTTTCAGTTTTTTACGGTACAAAAATATTTAAACCTACTTTTTCTTTTCACT
>CAMCXB010000113.1 GCA_945883145.1 Bordetella parapertussis
TAATTCAGATTCTAATTTTCTGAGTGTGACATCGCCATCAATAGCGTAATCAAGAGCACTCCGTTCTAGTGCAGGTGTTTCTTGCGCTACATGCGCCACTCGCCAGTTACGTGGAAAGTCTATGCTACCTTGATCAGGATGTATTTCATCGCGCAACATCGCAAACAACGTAGATTTACCGGTGCCGTTAGCACCGATTAAACCAATTTTATCGCCGGGATTGAGGGTGAGATCGACTTGAACAAAGAGAGGCTTGGTGCCTCGCATGAGGCTAAGTTGTTGCAGGCGGATCATTCAATAATTTCAATAAAAATACTTTTAATAAGATTCCCATTCCTAGCAACTGGATATGTAGCTTATTTAAGCTTTTGTTGTTTGTAGTAAGGATGAGAGAGTGAATTAACACGAATTATACAATCACTACTGCGTGTAACATCGCATCACCATGATTAAGACTAGTTTATTCATAGTGATACGCATTTGTGTACGAATATCATGAGAACCCTAAATCGCACTGCTCCAGTAAGGATAATTGTTCAATTGGATGACTAATTCTTTCATTGGCCCGCCACTCTGGCAAAATACGAGGAAGTTTGAGTAATGTAGGAACCCCTTATGCATGTGTTGTTAGTAGAAGATGACTTGGTCTTAGCAGATGGCATTGCCCGCATTTTGACCGGGCATGGCATGGTGGTGGATGTCGTAAACAACGGTCTAGAGGCAGATCATGCTCTCACTTCGCGCGCTGTTTCAGTGATTGTGCTTGATATAGGCTTACCAGGTATAGATGGCTTTGAGGTTGTTCGTCGTTTGCGTTTGCGTGGCGATACCATTCCCGTTTTGTTATTAACAGCTCGGGATGATGTGCAGGATAGGGTGCGGGGTTTGGAACTCGGAGCTGATGATTATTTGGTCAAGCCTTTTGCTGCACCCGAGTTGGTGGCACGTTTAAAAGCTTTGGTTAGACGTAGTAATCCGCGTCCGCCTGAAATGCAAATAGGTGGGCTGCAGTTAGATGCATTTTCGCGTCGCGCTAGTATCGATGGACAAACCATAGAATTATCTGCGCGCGAATGGGCTGTGTTGGAATATCTCATGCAGCAAGCATCACGCGTAGTCTCTAAACAGCAAATCATTGATGCAATTTTGCCATGGGGTGAAGAGGTGACGTTAAATGCGGTTGAAGTTTATGTCTCTCGCATACGTACCAAGATTGCTTCTGCAGGCATCTCGATTAAAACGATACGCGGCTTTGGCTATATGTTGGAGCAAGCCTCATTATGAGTTTGCGCGTTAAGTTACTGAAGTGGCTGGTGATTCCTTTACTGGCTGTGAATCTAGCGGGTGCAGCTGCCGCGTTTTGGTTAGCATGGATACCTGCACAAGGTGCCTTGGATCAAAGTCTGGCCGATGCAGCTTGGGCGCTGGTTCCGCATGTACAAGAGACAGATAGCGAAATTGAACTCAGGCTCTCACAACAAGCTGAGCAAGTTTTGCGCGTAGATCATTTTGATGAAGTATTTTTCGTCGTACGTGATTTAAATGGGCGCACTATAGCTGGTGATAAAGATTTTCCTCAACTACAAATTCCCGATAAATTAAATACTTCATTACCTTACACCGACATGATGCGCGGTGAAGATGTGCGTGTCATTTCATTAAAGACAGTCGTGGCAGGTCAGCTGATTTTGATTGGCGCTGGTGAAACTCGTATTAAACGCAGACAAATTCAATTGCGTATTTTTCTCACTTTACTGATTTCTGAAATTTTTCTAGCCATACTCATCCCGCTTATGATTTGGTTAGCACTCAATAAAGGTCTGTCGCCATTACGTGAGATGCAAGGCAATTTAGAGCAGCGTAAATCCGATGATTTATCTGCTTTACCAGTCAGCAATGCACCGGTTGAAGTTAAACCTTTTATTTTGGCGATAAATAATTTGCTGACACGTGTGCAAGATAGCGCTCTTGCGAAACAAGATTTTTTAGCGAATGTGGCCCATCAGTTACGTACGCCCTTAGCGGGTTTTAAAGCGCAGTTAGAGCTGCTGCAAGCGCAACATAAAGAAGATCTCGATACCGCACGCTCTGTTGACATGATGTTGGCCTCAACCGATCGTATGACGCGTAAAGCGAATCAATTATTAGCTTTGGCGCGATCACAACCGGGGGACGGCAATCGTAGTGCCATGGAATTGCTCTCTTTAGATAAATTATTAGCTGAGTCTGTACAGCAGTTTGTACAAGAAGCTCTCAAGAAAAATATTGATATTGGTTTTGATTTACAACCCACGACAGTGTTAGGCGATCGATTTTTATTACGTGATTTGATTGATAATGTAGTGGACAATGCCATTCGCTATTCTCCAGATGGTGGCACAGTGACCGTGACTTGTATGATGAAAGATGGTGGTGGTGTATTAAAAGTGGAAGATGATGGTCCTGGTATTCCAGAGACAGATAAAGAACAAATTTTTAGTCGCTTTTATCGACTCGATCACAGTCAGTCTGGTAGTGGACTAGGGTTGGCGATTGTGCGTGATATCGCGCATGAGCATGGCGCCACTATCAGTGTACGTTCAGGCGCCAATAGCCGTGGTTCGAGTTTTCTGGTGCTGTTTCCCGATCCCCCGCAGTTAACTCCGGTTTAAACAAACTAAGACGCTGCCGTCCCATTCTGGTAGATAATCACGCCTTTCTAGTTATTTCAGGTCATTGCGTGAGCTATAGCGTCAAAGAGATTTTCTACACTCTGCAAGGAGAAGGTGCTCAGTCAGGGCGGCCGGCGGTGTTTTGTCGCTTTGCGGGTTGTAACTTATGGTCAGGACGGGAAGCAGACAGAGCTACTGCGATATGCCGTTTCTGTGACACTGATTTTGTAGGAACGGATGGCAATCAGGGCGGTAAATACGCAGATGCAGCTGAGCTTGCCGCAAAAATTAATGCGCAGTGGCCGGCTGATGCAGCAAAACATAAATACGTAGTGTGTACGGGTGGCGAACCATTACTACAGTTAGATGAAGCATTAATTCACGCATTACATGGTTTTGGTTTTGAAGTGGCTATAGAAACCAATGGCACTTTACCTGTTCCACAAGGTGTGGATTGGATATGCGTGAGCCCTAAAATGGGTGCTGAGCTGGTAGTTAAGTCTGGTCATGAAATCAAAGTCGTGGTGCCACAGGATGCGCAACAACTCGCTGACTATGCTGA
>CAMCXB010000114.1 GCA_945883145.1 Bordetella parapertussis
TTTATTATTAGCTGAGTTGATTTTTAAAGATCAAGGATTATCATGAGTAGCAAAACATCATCATTGCCACCTTATAGAGTAGGACAAGGGTATGACTGCCATGCGTTAGTTCCTGGACGACCACTCATTATTGGTGGTGTGACCATTCCATATCACTTAGGCTTACTTGGTCACTCCGATGCGGATTTACTGTTGCATGCAATAACCGATGCTTTGCTCGGAGCTGCAGGCTTAGGTGACATTGGCAAGCATTTTCCAGATACCGATGTGCGTTATGCAGGTATTAATTCGCGTTTGCTTCTGTCTGAGACCGCACAACATGTGAGGCAAGCTGGTTATGAAATTGGCAATATCGATGCAACCATCATTGCCCAAGCGCCAAAAATGGCACCGCACTTAGCGCACATGGTGGCAAATATTGCTGCCGATTGTGGCATCACTGCCGAGCAGATTAATCTCAAAGCCAAGACCAATGAAAAGTTAGGTTGGGAAGGACGTCAAGAAGGTATGGCAGCACATGTAATTGCGCTGATTTTTCGACGATAAATTATGAATTTGATAATTTTATTTCCCTGTCCTAATTCGAAATTATTTCCAGAATATTGCAAGTTAGATAGCTAATCTCTTAATTTAACAATTTCTTCATTGTTTTTCTTAATCGACTAGATTGAGAATGACAATTTGAGGTTTTCCCTCCCATCCCCCACAATCCAGCCTGAAACGGCTACTCACTAGTCGCTTTTCAGTCGCATTGGTTTGTTGACTGCCCGTATTACGAGGTTTATGCCTCGTTTTCTCGTCTTGATTTATTAGGAGATCACCATGTCGAAATTAAAAGGCTCAAAGACTGAAGCCAATCTGAAAGACGCATTTGCAGGCGAATCTCAAGCAAATCGTCGTTATTTATACTTCGCGAACAAAGCGGACATCGAAGGTCAAAATGATGTTGCAGCATTGTTCCGTTCAACTGCTGAAGGCGAAACTGGCCATGCACACGGTCACCTCGAGTATCTCGAGCAAGTAGGTGATCCAGCAACTGGTCTTCCAATTGGATCAGCACGTCAAAACTTGATGGCTGCAGTAGCTGGTGAAACACATGAGTACACTGATATGTACCCAGGCATGGCTAAAACTGCTCGCGAAGAAGGCTTTGAAGAAATCGCTGATTGGTTTGAAACTTTAGCTAAGGCAGAGCGCTCACACGCTAATCGCTATCAAAAAGCTTTAGACGCATTAGTCGACTAATTCTTTTTTTCACTCTCTTCCCCGCTTGCGGGGGAGAGTTGTGGTGAGTGTGCTTGCTTACTGATTTAGCTAAGTACATTGACTACAACTCCTATTTCATTTCACTCATTCAGGACAAGTAACATGGCTGCTCGCGAAGGTAATCTTGAAGCTCCAACCCGCCATCCCTTAGATTGGGTCAGCGAGGATTTTTATAACGAAGAATCGCTCAACAAAGAGATGGAACGTGTGTTCGATATTTGTCATGGATGCCGTCGTTGTGTGTCGTTATGCGGTTCTTTCCCTACGCTGTTTGATTTAGTTGATGAATCACCCACCATGGAAATGGATGGCGTAGATAAGAAGGATTACATCAAGGTAGTGGATCAATGTTACTTGTGTGATCTGTGCTACATGACGAAATGTCCTTACACACCACCGCATGAATGGAATTTAGATTTCCCGCACTTGATGTTGCGCGCCAAAGCAGTGAAGTTCAAAAAAGGTGAAGTGTCAGCACGCGATAAATTTTTATCCAACACCGACGGCTTAGGTATGTTGGCTGGTATTCCAGTGGTGACGCAAACTGTGAACGCAGTGAATAAATCCAGTGTAGTGCGTGGCATGATGGAGAGTGCTTTAGGTGTTGATAAAAAAGCGTGGTTACCTGAGTTTGCTACGACGAAGTTTCGTTCAGGTGCTACAAAATCCAAAGCGCATCCTTTAAAAGATGGCAAGAACACACCCGGCAAAGTAGCGATTTATTCTACTTGCTACGTGAATTACAACGAGCCTGGCATAGGTCATGATTTGCTGGCTATTCTTGATCATAATGAAATCCCTTATGTGATGGTCGATAAAGAAGCCTGCTGTGGTATGCCTAAACTCGAGCAGGGTGATTTAGACGGTGTAGCAGAGAAAAAAGAAATCAATATTCCGCATTTGGCTAAATTAGCGAAAGAAGGTTACGCCATTCTCACGCCCGTACCTTCTTGTACCTTGATGTACAAACAAGAACTTCCACTGATGTTCCCACAATGTACAGACACACAAATTGTGAAGGAAGCAATGTGGGATCCGTTTGAATATTTTGTGGTGCGTAATCGTGATGGATTGCTGAAGACAGATTTTTCTGAATCCTTGGGTCACGTGTCTTATCACATTCCATGTCACTCACGTGTGCAAAATGTAGGACGCAAAACTGCCGAGATGTTGCAATTGGTGCCAGATACCAAACTCAATGTAGTTGAGCGATGTTCTGGTCATGCCGGTACCTTTGGTGTGAAAAAAGAATTTCATGCAGTTTCTATGAAAATTGGTAAGCCTGTTTTCAAAGCCATGGCTAATGATGAGCCGCGCTATATTTCCTCAGATTGTCAGTTGGCAGGGCATCACATCGAGCAGGGTATGGAAGAAGCAGGTTTGGCGCATGCTGAAATGGCCCATCCTTTAAGTTTGCTGCGTAAGGCTTACGGCATTTAATTTTTATTAAGGAAGATACTATGATTATTTCCCGTGATTCTCTGATGAGCTTAGAGGCTTATCACAAAGCTAGACCTGAAATGCGCAAGCAAATCATCGAGCATAAGAAAATTCGTACCGTGCATCTCGGTAACCATATCTCTTTGTTATTTGAAGATGAATTGACTTTGCGCTATCAAGTGCAAGAAATGCTACGTATAGAAAAAATCTTTGAAGATGAAGGCATACAGTCTGAGCTCGATGCTTACAATCCTTTATGCCCTGAGGGAAGCAACTTCAAAGCGACGATGCTGATTGAATATGGCAATGTTGCTGAGCGTCGTGTTGCTTTGTCTAA
>CAMCXB010000115.1 GCA_945883145.1 Bordetella parapertussis
CTTCAAAACCTTGTTGGCGCCATGCTTCATACACGATAACGGCAACAGCGTTGGATAAATTCAGACTACGATTATCAGGTTGCATAGGAAGTCGTAGTCGCTGTTGGCTTGGAAACTGATTACGCAGATTAGGATCCAGTCCTTTAGTCTCAGAACCAAAGACGAAAACATCGCCGGCTAAAAATTTTAAATGCGCAAAGTTTTGCGAGCCATGGGTTGTGATGGCAAATAATCGCGTTGGATCAGGTTGTACCTGATTGATAAATACATTCCAGTCTGTGTGTACTTTCATAGCCCTGAATTCATGATAGTCCAAACCGGCGCGCCGCATTCTTGCATCATCTAAGGGAAATCCTAAGGGCTCAATTAAATGAAGCTGTGCGCCTGTGTTGGCGCATAGCCGTATGATATTGCCTGTATTCGGAGGGATTTCTGGCTCGACTAAGACAACATGAAACACGACACTCTCCAACAAAAAAATAAAAGAAATTAATGCGCGATAGTGCGCGCAAAAATCAAATTAGTCACACGAGCTACACCGTGGCGTTTTAAGCAAGCAGCAAATTCATTGACCGTATGTCCACTCGTCATTACATCATCAATGACAATAATATGTTTATTTTTTAGCGCTCCTGATGAATTAGGGATGATAAACGCGCCATGTAAATTATTTTTCCTTTTATTAAATGCAAGGCTGCTCTGTGCTTGGGTATGACGAATTCTGAAAGCTAGAGAAGAGTGTAAAGGGAGTTGTAGATGTTTAGCTAGTGGCTTAGCTATTTCTAAAGATTGATTAAAACCGCGTTCGCTGAGTCGCTGTGCAGATAAAGGGATAGGAATAATGAAATCAGCTCTCGTACAAATAGATTGTTGCCATGTTTTTGCTAACAAGTGGGCAAACAGAGGAGCAAGTGCTAATTGATGTTGAAATTTCAGAGCATGAATCAACATATTGTAAGGAGCAACATAGTCAGTCACAACAAGTGTCATATCGAATGCAGGTGGTTGTGCAAGGCATTTGCCGCAATGCTGTGCAATGTGGTGATGGTTTAATGTATTGGCACAGACTGTGCATCGTAATGTGTGCTGATGAAAAAATTTTGAAGAGCAAAATTCACAGAGATCAATATCGTGAACGTGATGGTGATAGTTATTTTGCTCTAAGGTACAAGTGCATAAAGCACAGCACCGTGGTAAATGATGGATGCCTAATTGACGGACTAATCGTAAGAGCATAATAAAAATACGCCACGTTAAGGTTGAAGTTGACGTGTAAACTGTGCGCTTGATTTTTATGCAAGCGGAATAGTGAACGACATGACTGCACAGAGTGCGGATACGCAAAAAACAGTAATGCAAAGTGCGCCCATTTCTTTAACAGAGGTGCGGCGTTTATTTGCGCGAACTGAACGGGTGCAGACATCGCAATTTTTGCGACGTGAAATTTCAGCACGTATGTTTGATCGCCTCTCTTTGATTAAGACTAATCCCAAGACATTGTGTGATGCAGGTTGTGGAGAGGGTGACGATTTACTTGTTTTGCGATCGCGTTTTCCTCATGCAGTTATGTGTGGTGTGGATGCTTCGCAGTCCATGCTAGCGCAAGCTAGACAAAAAGCTAAAAAAACGCAGAATCTGCCTCGACAATTTTTGGCTAGGCTAAGTGGACAAGGTAATGTTGGACCTGGGAATGCCATCTTGGCGAACGCAAATTTCGCTCAATTACCTATGCGAGAGAGCAGCTTGGATTTGGTTTGGTCGAATCTCGCCTTGCATTGGCATCCACAACCTGATCACGTCTTTGCAGAATGGAAGCGCGTGTTGCGGGTGGATGGATTGCTGATGTTTTCTTGTTTTGGTCCGACTACTTTTAAACCTTTGGGCGATGTGTTTACGGAATTAGGTCACAACGACGCATTACTGCCCTTTGTAGATCTGCATGATTTGGGTGACATGCTAGTCGCAGCAGGTTTTGCTACACCCGTAATGGATATGGAAATTCTGAATATCACTTATTCATCAATTGAAAATCTTTTTCAGGATATTCGCGCATTTGGCGGAAATCCCTTGTTGACAAAGCGAAAAGCCTTGTTAGGAAAACGGCTTTGGGGGCGAGTAAAAGAGATCTTAGAGCGAGGCCGCCAACCTGATGGCAAAATTCATCTTAGTGTGGAGGTGATTCATGGTCATGCATTTCGACCAGCTCCTAAGCAGAGGGCAGACGGAACCAGCATTATTCGATTTGATGATTTACGCAAGTAATTAGTCGATCAAAATATGACTAACCAGTCTGCTAAACGAGATGGAAGTGTTTCCTCTTGGCGAGTAATTGCCTTTTGACTTATACTTTGACTGTTATGAAGTGATCATTTTCAGCCTGTTCATGAGATGAGGTGTGGTGTGTTGACGACGCGTGAGTGGATTTTGAAAAAAAATTGCTCGATTTCGCCTAGTCAGCTAATTAAGGCGTATTCAGCCTTATGTGTAGCTTCATTGCTTGTTGCAAGTTACTTCACCTTCCATGGTGCATGGGTAGTGATGGTGTTTGCAGTGGGTGAAATGTTGGCAGTCGCTTTTGCTTTTCTTTACTTTGGTCGGCATGCGAGTGACAGAGACCAGATAGCACTCAGTGCATCAGGTCTTGTGGTTGAGATGGTGCGTGCGGAAAAATCAGAAAAAATTAGACTAGATCCAAGAAGAACGCGAGTGGCTTTACCAAAGGTCAAGCATGGATTGATTAGTTTAGAAGCGGGTCGAGACAAAGTGAATGTCGGAGGATTTGTCACCGAACGCAAGCGACGTGAATTTGCAAAAGAACTGAGTGAAGAACTGGGGCATTACGCAGGTTCACCTCAGTTTTTTTAACTGGATGCTTAGTCATCTGCGATAACTTTTTATTTAGGCTTTTGAGGACACTATGAAATACGCGAAGCGCCTACTCATGATGATTGCTGCAATTTCTGGGCAATTGGTTACGACTTCATCATTTGCTGTCAATGATAT